>NZ_JACAPN010000033.1:323-152452 GCF_013385665.1 Pseudomonas sp. D4002 | reverse complement strand
CCCACATTTGGACCGTGCCCGCTTTTGATTTGGCTTTTTGCTCTACAAGTCTCAAGCCGGCCGGTAGGCAGCTGTAAGAGCGGAACCATAGGTGGCCGTTACCGCAGCAACGGATATGTACTCAATCAATCAAACCACTCCCCCCGCTCAAGAAACGTATTCCGAATCATCTCCACCACCCACCCCACCTCCAGCGGATGCCGCACATCAGCACTCACCCCCATCCAGACCTGCCGCTGCATCCCCTCCAGAAACACCCCATCCAACGCCGTCAACCCACGATCAAAACAACTCATGTACCGCGGCAACAACCCAATACACGCACTGCACCGAATCATCTCCAGCATCAGCGGATACGCTTCCACCCGCACTACCCCCGCCAGCCGCTGCTCCACCAGGCTATTCCACGGCCGCAGCGCCTCCACCTGCCGGTCCGGCTGCCACTGCACCAACATATAATCCGCAAGGTCTTCAATGCTGTCCGGCCGCACCGCCAACCGCGAATACCGCTTGGCAATATGCGGCGAATAATCCAACCGCGCCAACACCTCCGGCGCCCCAATGGCAAAACTCGGCCCCGCCCCCGGCGAATCCATCCCCGACAACCACACCACCACATCCGCATCCAGCGCCTGCAACCCCAACTCGCTGTCGATGGAAATGATCTCCAACCGCACACTCGCATTGCGCCGCAACAGGGCAATCAGGTCCCGCCCCAGAATGTCATGCAGGATCGACTCGGCAACCGCCAGCCGAATCAACGGTTGCTCCAGCACCGGCAAGCGTCGCTCATGCGCCAGGGCAATCAACTGCGCCTGCAACTGCTGCCCTTCACGACTCAGGGCCAGGACATTGCCCTGATAGCTGAACAGCGAACGCCGCAGTTGCTCTTCCAGCTGCGCCAGGCGCTTGCGCAACTGCGTGGCCTTGATGTTGAGGCTGCGAGCCGCCTGCATGAAACACCCACAGCGGGCGCTGATCAGGAAATACTGCGCCACCTCGGGCTCGATGGCGGCCGCCAGGGCCAGCCAGGCCTCGCGGGATTCGGTCGACGCACGATAAGGCGCGACGCCGTGGGGTACAGCCGGTTCAACAAATACCATGGGAGACTCCCTGTCTTGTGAGTACTGTGCATCCAATGCGGTGATACGGTTTTACTCCAGTACCTTGTTCAGCTCGGCGCCGTCGATACTCAAGGTCGCGGTATTGAGCATGCCTTCCAGGTAGGCCTTGGCAATCTGCTCCTGGCGTTGCGCACGCAAGGCCTCGGTCAAGCGGCCACGCAGTTCATCCAGCGTGGCCGTGCGCGCCGGTTGTTGCCCAGTGAGTTTGAGCACGTGAAAACCCGCCGCACTCTGCACCGGCTCCGACACCCCGCCCGTCTTGAGCCGCGCCACCACACCGCGCATTTCAGGCACCAATTGCTGCAATGGCTGCATCCCGGAATCGCCACCGCGCCGGGCGCTGTCGGGGTCCTGGGAATAGTGGCTGGCCAGGGCGGCAAACTCGCCCGGCGAGGCCTGCGCCTTGCGGCTCAACTCCTGGGCCTGGCGGCGCACATTGTCGACGGTTTGCGGGTCGCTCACGGCCAGGAAAATCTGGCTGACCTGGTACAACGGCGGCGTCACCCATTGTGCCTTGCCGCTGTCATAGGCTTGCTGCAATTCAGCGGCGCTGGGGTAATCCGTCGGCACCTGGCTGACCGACAACATGTAGTCGCGAAACACGATCTGCTCGGTGGCGGCGCGGGTCTGTTGCTCCACCTCCGGGCGCTGGCGCCAGCCCTGGGCATCGGCCTGTTCAAGCACAGCCTTTTGCGCCAGGCGTGAACGCAGCCAGGTTTCCAGGGCGCTGCGGTTGCCACGCAACTGCTCGCGGGTTTCCGCCGGCAAGGCGGCCAACACCGACGCGAGTTCGGCGAGGTCGATCTGCTGGTTGCCCAGGCGCGCCACCGCCGGCCCGTCCTTCACGGCCAGCGGTGCAGGCTGCTGGGCTGCGACCGGGTCACTGCCCGGCCGCAGGCTCAACCCCACCGCGACCGCCAGCACCACCAGGGCGCCAGCGCCGACCACCAGGGTTGGTTTCTTCACAGGGCAGGCGCCTCTTCACGGGCATTGACGGCAGGCGCGGCGTCGGCCTGGGCTTGAAGCTGGGCGGCTTGCTGGCTGTATTCACGCAGGTAGACGATGAATTCCTGCAGCAGGCGGTCCCACAATTCCAGCTGATTGCGCAAGTACGGCGCACCCACGCCGGCGGCCACCACATCCATCTCCATCAGCAGGAACTCACCCTGCAACGACAACCGCGCAAAACGTCGGGAAGCGTTCCAGACCTGGGCCAGCCCCTCGGGCAATTCGCCCTGCACCCGCAGCGCGCAGCTGTAGGTGAAGTCCACGTAGCTGCCCTGCTCTGCCGCCGGGTTGCCGAAACGCACGGCGAAGCCGATGCCCTGGCTTGCGCTGAGCAATTGCACGATGCCGTTCTGCTCGGTCTGGTTGACCCGGTAGCCGGCTTCCTGCAGCAGCTCGGTCAAGGCTTGCGGGGTCACGCTGGTGATCAGTTGTACGTCGCTCATAGGGGTCTCTTCCTTGTCGATCAATGATTAGTGACGGTCTGTGGAGCATCGAACCGATTAAGGTAAAGGCCGTCACCAAAACCCTGGGCGAGTTCCTCGAACTTGACCCGGGTGCTGCTGGCGAACGGTTGGCGGATGCTCATCACGTCGGCCACGTCGATTTTTTCGTAGGCCGTCAGCAACTGCTGGGCCACGTCGTACATCTGTTGATTCTTGACTGAACATTGCTGCACTTGTGTGTCACGTTCCATGAGTTGCGCCTGCAAGCGTGCGCGCTCGGTTTCTTTGCCCCGGGCGATTACCAGCAAGTCTTCATAGGCTTTCTTGAACTTGCCCACCTGCTCATTGCTCGCGGCCACCTGGGCCTGGGCCTGGCTATGCAGGCTCTGTTGCTGGCCCACCAGTTGTTCGGCCACGCCACGGGTCTTTTCCAGTTCGGCGGTCAGTTGCTTGACCTGCGCCTGGGCCTGCTTGGCCTGGGTTTCGGCGGCGATGCGTGCGGCACTGGCCTGGGCCTGCTCGCTTTGCAGCGCCTGCAACTGCTGGGTGGTGCTGCGCAGCTGAGTGCGCAGGCGCTCCTCCATACCCTCAGCCGAAGCGCCGGTGGTAACGAGCAGTAGAAGCAGGCCGCAAATTCGCGTGTTCATGAGCTTTCTCCGGCGCATCAGAAGCGCGTGTTGAGTTCCAGTTGCATGACATCCACTTCAAACGGCGCGCCATACACTTCGGAGGCGCTGAGCCAACGGGCACTGGCGTAGATGTTCTTGTCGAGGCCGTAGTTGGCGCCGATGAAATAGCCCTTGGCGTTGGTGCCGCCGAGGTGGAACGAGGAGTCGTTGAAGCCGTCCGGCAAGGCATCCGGCTGGATGTATTTGTAGCCGGCCAGCACGTTCCAATCGCCCTTCTTGCGCATCTCCAGCGCACTGCCGAGGGTGAACTGCACCAGCAGCGCATTGCCGCCACTTTCAAACTGGCCGTCGCGGTTGAGGTTGTTGACGATCTGGCCTTCGCTGCGCTTGAGCATCTCGCCCTTGTCGTAGGCCAGGTTGTGGATGAAGTTGGTCTGGCTGCGCAGCTTGAGGTCTTCCGGCAGCTCGCTGTCCCACGCCAGGTTGAGGTCCAGCACATTGAACTTGGACGCCAGGCCGACGAATTGCGGTTGCGGGGTCAGGCCAGGCGTTGCCGGGTTGGGCGTGATGTCTCGCAGCAGGAACACGCTGTTGCCCTTCTGCATGAAGGCCAGGCGCGTGCCATCGGTATCGCACGCCGGCTGGCCGGCCCACGGCGAGCAAGGGCTGGAGCGTTCGCCCTGGATATCGCCGAAGTGGTAGTAGGCCATCGAGCCCTTCAGGCTGTTGCTGCGGTTGATCTTCCAGTCGGCGCCGATCTGCCCGCCGAACAGCCATTTGTTTTCGCTCTCGTCCTTGTCGAAGCCGTTGGTGGTGGCGGTGTCGGGGCTGTATTCCACCGGGAACGCGCCGAGGGTGCCGAACAGGCCCCAGTCGCTGTTGAGCTTGTGGTTGAAGATCGCCGCCACACCGTCGAAGTTGAGGTCCCCGGAATACATCATGTCGGTGGAATAGAACGGGTTGGCAAAACGTCCGGCGGTCAGGGTCATGTAGTCGGTGGTCTTCCAGGTGAGGTAGCCCTGGTCGAGCCAGATGTCTTTCTTGCCGAAGCCGCCGCCCAGGGTCTGGGTGGTGGACACCGGGTTGTTGTCGTTGCCGGTGCCGAGGCGGATGCCGGCGGTCCATTCCGGCGAGATAACGGCTTTCATGCCCAGGCGGGCGCGCAGGCGGAACAGGTTCTCGCGGTCTTCGCGGGTGTTGAGCAGCGGCGGCAATTTGGTGTTGGTGTTCTTGTTCACGTCGTAGGGGCCGCTGTCGTTGAGCTTGGCGTAATCGACGATTTCATTGCTGTTGTTGCCCGAGAAATAGCGCGACTCATCCCGCAGGCGAATATCGCCGTCGAAGCTGATGCGCGAGACCCACTCCGGGAACGTGTTGGGCTGGGCCCAGTTTTCCTGCTTGGCGGTGGCCATGACCTCGGCCTTGACCTGGTCGCGAATCTGGTCGCGCACCGCTGCCGGCACGTACTGCACCCGCACATCGCCGGGGGCCGCAGTTGGACCTGCCGCTACTGCCGTGGCGGTGCTGGCCTGACGTGCCTGCTGAGCCTCTTTTTCAGCCTGGGCGATCAGCCCGTCGGCCTGTTCCTGCTTGAGCACACCTTGCTGCACCAGCAGGCGGATCAGGTTGATCGTGGCGTTTTCCGAAGGCGCGGCGGCGGCCGTCGCCTGGCCGAACAGGGTCGCGATGACCATGCCGACCGCCAGGGTCAATCGATTCACGTGGGAAATCATCTGCACACAACTCCTGTAGAAAACTGCAAAAAAGGGTTCGATCAATCCGGGCGCCGGCCCTTGAGGGACAGGCGTACCGGCAGGGTCATTGAGGCGGGTGTGCGTTCCTTCAGCCGCGGTGTGGCACGCAATGCGGCCAGCACCTGGGCGTCGGTGTCGGCGTCGCCGCTGGACTTGGCCAGCTCCACGCGCGTCACCTCGCCGTCTGCGCTCAGCCACAGGTCGGCCTGCACCGTGTAGGCCTTCTTGCGCAGCTCCGGGTCTTCCCGCAGCAGGCGCTGGAACACCCCGGCCAGGTACTGCTTGAACGTCCCGGTGCCGAGCCCGCCACCACCGGAACCGGCCATGCCGCCGCCCTTGCCGGCACCGATGTTGAAACCGTCGGTACCGGACTGCGCGTCGCCGTCGATCTGCATCGGGTTGGCCAGGTCGTCCGCCGGTGAAGGCGGTGCTTCCTCCTCGGGCTTGACCTCGTCCGGGGTCGGCGTGGGCTCCGGCTCGGGGACTTTCTCCTGCACCTCGGGCTCCGGTTCCTTGGGTTTTTCCGGCGGCGGTGGTGGCGGTGGTGGCAACGGAATAATCGTCGGCACCTTGGGCGCTTCACGGCGCACGCCACTCATGTCATTGGCCCACTGCCAGAGAAACCAGGCAGCCACGGCGCCCAGCAGCAGGCCAATGCCCCACTTCAGCGGGCGCAATGGCGGCTTGTTCTTGAGGGGCGTCGGCGCGATCGGCATCTGTGCGGTCATGACTCAGCCCTGGCTCGGTTTGCCGGTGACCAGCCCGACCTGGGACAGCTCCAGGCGACGCAGCAGGTCGAGCACTTCGATGACCTTCTGGTACTGCACCATGGCGTCGCCGCGCACGATCACCGGGAAGTCCGGGTTCAGCGCTTTCTCGATGCGCAGGCGCTCTTCCAGCTCAGGCAAGGTCACCGGGTAAGCGTCGAGAAACACCTGGCCGCCATCGTTCACCGAGATGGCCTTGGTCTTGGCCTCGGACAGCGATACCGAAGCACTGGCCTTGGGCAGGTGGATCTGGATCCCCGAGACCTGGGCGGTGGCGGTGAGGATAAACATCACCAACACCACCATCAGCACGTCCACCAGGGGCGTGATGTTGATGCTGTCGACGGGGGCGTCATCGTCATCGTCGTGGGAGGCATTCACGGAAGCCATGCTGATTCTCCTCAGGCCGGGACGTGGGCGTGGTGGTCGCGACGGTGCGCCGCTTCACTGTGCTGGCTCTCGCCGTGCATCTCCGCCAGGCGGGTGATGAACTCGTCGACGAACACGCGCATGTCGGCGCTGACTTCCTTGTTGCGGGTAATCAGGCGGTTGTAGCCAAACAGCGCGGGGATCGCGACAAACAGGCCCATGGCCGTGGCCAGCAAGGCCGCCGCCATACCCGGGGCGATGGCGTTGATGTTCACGTCGCCGGCCATCGCCGTGCCGAGGAACACCACCATGATCCCCAGCACGGTGCCGAGCAGGCCGATATACGGGCCACCGGCAATCGCGTTGGAGAGGGTCGACAGCTTGGCGCCGAGTTGCTGGTTTTCCCGGGTACGCACGCCGTCCATGGAGCAGCGGATGGCTTCGATGGTGGCTGCCGAGACCGACGAGGTGTCGGCGCCCTGGGCGCGGCGAGTGCGGATTTCCTTGACCGCGACCCGGTACAGGCGCCACAGCGAGGAATGGGTCAGGCGCTCAGCCAGTAACGCGTCGTCGTAGTACATCTCCAGGCGCGTACCGATCTGTGCGAATTGCTCGCGGAAGATATCGTTGGCAGCACTCACGCGACTGACCTGGCGGTTCTTGCGGAGCATGATGAACCACGACTGGAACATCATCCCCACCAGCACCAGGATGATCACCCAGGCATCCACCGGCACCGCCTTGAGCAGGAACCCCAGGCTGCCGAAGCCGAAGCCCGACTGTTCTTCATCCACGCCATAGGCCACTAGTTTCGACTCGGCGCCCTGGGCCGTGGCATCGGCCAGCAACAGGGCTGCCGGGCGCGCGACCTTGGACAAGCGCAGTTCGTCCATGGCCCCGGTAAACGGCAGGTGCCCGCCGGCGGCTTCCGGCAAATCGGCACCGATGGCCAGTGGCGAATTGAACGCCGGCATCACCACTGCGAGGGTCGCGGTCTCACGGCCGTTGACGTACAGCGAGACCTTGTCGCCCTCGGCGGTGAACGCCAGGTGCTGCCATTGGCCGGGGTTCAGCGGCTGGGTCGAGACGGCGCGCTGGCCGTCGATTTCAATAAACGGCATGCCCTGGTTCAAGCCCAGCAACAGGCTGTGGGCGCCCTCGCGACGGGCCACCACCACTTGCTCGCCGCTGGCCTGGTCGACCCGCAACCAGGCGCTGAAAGTGAAGGCGCCGCCCGCTGCGTGTTGCAGCGACGGGCTGGCTGGCAGCAGCAACGGCTGGCCACTGAACTGCAAGGCCCGGCCGATCACGCCGTCGATGCTCGCACCGGTGGCGTTTACGGCAGTGTTGCCGTAGGCCGTGGTGTCCCGGGGCGGCGTGCCGTTGGCGCCGTCGAAGTGGTAGAGCGCGGTGTAGTTCGGGTCGAAGGTCAACTGGCCGTTGGCGGTGGCCGGCGCCTTCTGGTTGCCGTAGTACATCCACAGGTCCTGGCGCTGGCCGCCTTCGACCTTGGGCACATCGACCCAGATCAGCGCCATGCCCATCAGCGGGTCGAAGCTTTCGATCTGGTGGTTGAACACGGTCTTGTCATCGGCGCTGACAAAGCGCAGGTCGGCGCCGTCGTCCTTGACCCCGTCAAAGGTGAAGTTGCCGGTGTGCAGGCGCACCAGCAACGCAGTGCGGCCCAGGGCCTGGCTGATGGCTGCGCCCTGGGAGGTGGTGTCCACCGTGATCTGTTTACGGTAGTGCCAATCGTCCTGCCACCAGGCATGGGCGGTGGCCGGGAGCGCGAAGCCCAGGCAGATCAACAGGCTCAGAAATAGGCGTTGCATGTCAGGAGTCTCCGAAAAAAGGGGTCAGAAAGTCGCCTGCACACTGAAGTGCAGTCGCGAGTCCTGTTTCTGGGTATTTGGGCCTTCAAGCAGCGGGTAGCCCCAATCCAGGCTGCCGGACAACCACTTGCTCAAACTGGCGCGGGTGCCGAGGCCGACACTGGCCAGGCTGTATTCGTCTTCCTGCTCGGGCAGCGGGTCATGCAGGCGCAGGCGTGCGCCTTCGGCAAACGCGTAGAAGCGCCACTCCTGCACGTAGCTGCCGAGAAACTTGGCCAGGGACGGCGTGCGCAGCTCCTGGGACAACAGGTAGCCTTCGTCACCGGTGCGTTCGGCGGCGAGATACCCGCGTACCGACGTAGCGCCGCCAGCGGAATATTGCTCGTTGGACACCAGCGGCCCCGAGGCCAGCTGGAAGCCGGCCTTGGACGCCGACTGCCAGTCGTTGCCGAAGGTGTAGGTGTAATTCAGGTCACCCTTGAGCACCGCAAAACTCGGGCTGGCCTTGTCACGCTTGTACTGGAACTCCTCGGCGTCGCTGCCGTAGCCGAAGAACGCGCGGGTACCCACCACCAGGCTCAAGCCCAGCCCCAATTGCGACTGCTCGGTGTAGCGGTAGCCGTTGTAGCCAAAGGTCAGCGGTGCGTACTTCAGCGGGATATCGTCCGTACTGCCGCCAAACTTCATCTGCTCCTTGAAGTCCTTGAAGTCGACCCCGGCAGAGAACGAATTGGCCCAATTGCCACTGGCCGGCAGGCTGTAGATCGCCGACACGCCGTAGGAATGGCCCTTGCCCAACACGTTGCTGCCGCCGATGGTGGCGATGTTGCTGTCGGACTGATAACCGGAGAACTGCAGGCTCCAGCGATCAGTCAGCGGCGCGGTGTAGGAGCCCGACCAGACCTTGGCGTTGTCGCTGTCCTGGGGTGCGGTGAAGTACGTCAGGGAAATGCTGTGGCCCAGTTGCCAGAGGTTGTCGTAACCCAGGGTCGCGACGCTGCGCAGCTCCTTGGTGTCGGCGCTGTAGTCATTGTTCAGGCCGAGGCTGGCGTGCCAGGGGTTCTGGTCTTCCACCTGCAGGTCGACGTCCATGGTGCCGGGGCGCTGGCCTTCGCGGACCAGCGGCGTGACCTGCCGCCCGGCGCTGCGATTGAGGCCGGCGAGTTGGGTTTGCACGCTGGTGAAATCCGGAACCGCGCCCTCCTTCAAGCCGGGTACTTCGTCGCGGATTTCCACCGGCGAATAGTGCTTGGCGCCTACCACGCGGACGCGCCCGACCTTGGTTTCGCTGACCTGCAGGTAGACGATTCCGTCATCGACCTTCTGCTCCGGCAGTTCGACGAACACCGACTGATAGCCGCGTGCCTGATAGATCTTCTGCAAGGCATCCCGGGCGCCTTCGATGTCGGCGAGGGTCTTTTGCGGGCCGAGAAACGGGTACACCGCCTCTTCGATCGCACGAGCGTCGAGCACGGTGTTGCCGCGCACGAAGTACTCGTTGACGTCCACCAGCCGTGCCGGAGGCTCGGGCTGGGTGCCCTGCTCTTCGGCCTGTAGCGGTTGCGCCAGTGCACCCAGCGTCAGCCAGCACAGCGCCAGCGTTGATTTGAACAGATGCTCCACACCGCCCCCTGGTTTACTCAAGATGATTGCCGTCGCCGTTTGCCCGGCGTTTGGCCTGTTCAATTGCTGGATATCGAGGTGTTGCCGTGCCGGGCGAGCCAGGTGTGCAGCAGGGCGAAGTTCAGGGAGAACTCCGGCATGTGCAGCAAGGCGCCACAGAACACTTCACCGATGATTTTCTGGATCAACTGCACCGCCTGCGGGTTGTTCAGGAACGTGGCGATGTCGCGTTGCAGGAGGTTGATGCCCCAGACTTTCTGGTTCAGGTCGAGGCCGACGAACCAGCGGAACAGCAGGTTGTAGTTGAGTTGTTCGTGCAGTTGCTGTTCGTTGGGGACTGAGTACAGGAGTTGCAGCAGCAGGATCTGCAAGACGGTCTGGGGGGCGATCTGGGTGCCGGGTTGGGCCTGGAGCAGGTCGCGGTGGAGGTCGAGGATGTCGTCGATCTGCGGGCGCAACAAGACCAGCGAATGGCCTGCGGGGATGTAGCTGGAGACTTCCTTGAGCGCGCCTTGCCAGTCGTCCTGGGAGACGATCCATACCCACGGTGCGCCATAGCGGTAGACCGAGACCGGTTTTTTGCGTGCGGCTTCGACGATCTTTGACAGGCGCTGGTCGAGCTCCTGCATGCCGACTTTCGAGTAACGTTCCATAGTTCCCATTCGCCCCACTCCTGGCATCCTGCTTGCGGCTCTGACGTCGCCTTTTTTGGCGGTGTTGAGCGCGTTACATAGCCAAGACGGGGGTCGCTGGGGACTACCGAACTTTTGTCATAAAAGCTTCTTTTTTGGGGCGGGGTGAGGTGGGCATATCCGTTGCTGCGGTCAGGGCTGGTATTGGTTCCGCTCTTACAGCGGCTCACTTTTGGAGTGTTGTGAAGCAAAATCAAAAGTTAAAGCGGGCACGGTTCAAATGTGGGAGCTGGCTTGCCTGCGATGGCATCGCCTCGGTGTATCTGAAAAACCGAGTTGTCTGCATCGCAGGCAAGCCAGCTCCCACAGAAAAGCAGAACCACGGAGTGCGGGCATGCCGAGCCTAGGCGAGGCACCGAGTGGTGGAGCAGAGACCTTTTGGTTACTTTTGGCTGGGCCGGCATTCCGGGCGTTTGCCAAAAGTGACCCGCTGTAAGAGCGGAACCATAAGCGGCCGTTACCGAAGAAACGGATATGTACTCAAACCAAAGACCCCGGCAACGGCAACTCATAAGACTTCTTAACCGTCCTGACCACCAAAGTAGACGAATAAGTACGAATCGGAATATCCCGATAAATCTCTAAAAACCGATAGATATAATCAGTGTACTCAGTGGCATCCCGAAACTTCGCCACCATCACAAAATCAAACTCCCCGGTCAGCAGATAACAGTCCTGAATCTCCGGATGACTCGCCAGGATATGCTGCATCTTGCGGTCGATATCATTGCTGTCCCTATCAAGCTTGATCAGGAAGAACGCCGTAACCTGAATCCCAAGCTTGCGCTCATCCAGCACCGCCACCTTGGCCTTGATGATCCCGACACTCTCCAACCGCCTGATACGCCGGTAACAACTGGTTGAAGACAGCCCGACACTGTCACTCAACAACTCCAGACTCTGACTGCAATCCCTTTGCAATTTCCCCAGAATCTTCAAATCCATGGCATCTGTCATTTTTTCCATATCTTCCTTGAAAAAACTGCAATGAATCCACCGTAAACACCCACCAATTTGC
This sequence comes from Pseudomonas sp. D4002, assembly GCF_013385665.1. NCBI lineage: Bacteria > Pseudomonadati > Pseudomonadota > Gammaproteobacteria > Pseudomonadales > Pseudomonadaceae > Pseudomonas > Pseudomonas sp. D4002. Next base: position 141,193 of record NZ_JACAPN010000033.1, on the reverse strand, counting down.
ACAAATCCTGCGCGGTGGCGCACTAACATCAATCCAGCTTAGCAGCCCAGCCAAATCAGGCACCGGGGCCGCATGAGAGGGATCTTATGATAGTCGCGAAACCGACATGGGCCACCGATATCCACGGCCTATTCAGCGCCCCCTACTGGATCCCCCAAGAGCAACGCGCCGCCGTCGCCGCCTCCTGGGTGGGCTGCATGAACGCCTACTTCGTATTCCTCGAAGACCCCGCCTCCGTCAAGACCTGGTCCGAAACCATCTACCAGCACCTGGCCTCCCGCAGCATGCCGCTGACCCTCGACCAGCAGCAGTTCTGGCCCATCGACGCGCTGGAAACCTTCAGGCTGTGGGTCAACCAGGGCTGGCGCCTCACTCCCGCCTCACCGTTCGACGAGGCAGAACGCATCCCCCCACCCGACCTGCCTCACCCGGTCAAACGCGTGCGCCAGGACATTCGCGCACTGACACAGGAACAACTGAACCTGTACCGCTCACGCCTCGATGACGTAATGCAGGTGGCCAACGCCGACAGCGGCTCCCCGTGGCAGCGTTACGCCTATATCCACACCAACTGGTGCCTGCATTACCAGGAAGCGTTTGCCCTGTGGCACCGGGCCTATCTGCTGTACCTGGAAGCGCTGATCGACTGCCCCATCCCCTACTGGGACTGGATGGCCGAAGACGCCAGTGTCGACGGCAGCCCCCAGGCCGGCTTGCCCCAGGCGTTTCTCGATGAAACCTACGTGCACCCGCACACCGGCGAGGTTCGCCCTAATCCGTTGCGCTACGCCGCTGCCAAGGACGGCTGTTCGAAGGTCTGTGAAAAGGCCGGGGTACCGGGTGTGGACTGCCGCTTCGTGCAACGCAACCCGCTGTTCTACACCCAGGGCGAGACGCAGCGCGTCGAACGCACCCAGTTGTACGGCATGAGCCGGATTTTCCAGCAACAGGTGGTCGATGCCCTGAAGTTCAACACCTTCAGCCAGCCCCAGGGCGTGCCAGGTTATCCCTGGGCGAACATCCCGGTGTTTGATCCCCCCCAGGAAGATGACCTGTACCCCAACCGCGCGCTGAATTTCGACGGGCTCTACGAGCAGCCCCACGACAACTATCACGGCTGGATCGGCGGCGACATGGCTGACAACGCCTACACCGCGTTCGACCCGGTGTTCAGCTCCTACCACGCCAATATCGACCGGATGCTGGAGGTCTGGATCCGCGCCCACCCGGCAGCGCAGTACACCACCCAGTGCCTGCTCCAGCCGTTTGCCGGCAGCGAGGCCGACGATGTCACCTTCACCAGTGCCGACGCCTGGCGCTACACCACCCTGGGGGACATGGCCCAGGACAGTCGGCATATCGGCTATGACTACGGTGTGCCCGTCGCCCCGCCCTTTGGCACCCGCCGCCCGGCCGCAAAAGCCTGCTGCCAGCAAAGTTCGACGCCGATGCAAGCGCAGGAACAAACCGCAAGCCTGGGCCCGTGGGTGGTGTTCGACCATGTGCGCTGCACCCACGACACCTACCTGATCGACGTATTCCTCAACCAGCCCGACGCCACGCCGCAGCAGGTGAGCGCCGACAATCCGCACTATGTCGGGCGCTTCAGTCGCATCGGCATGGGCCTGGTGGATGACAAGGGCCGCTGCATCACCCATGGCGTGTCACGCGCGCTGAATGCCGCGCGCACTGCTGCCGTATTGAACCTTCGCCCCACTGACACCACGCAGTTATCCGTGGTGGTGACCCATCTCGATAGTGCCCGGGTGTTGACGCCGCAAGAGTACGCGCCGCTGCCTGGCTTTATCGCCCAACTGGTGTGGGACGACCCGCGCCAAACCGTCGCCGGCCCTGCTCCCAGTGCCGGTTGCTGCTCCGTTTCCACCACAACAACACCTGGAGAATCGACATGAGCACACCCTTCAAACAATTCACCTCTCCCGCCGGGCAAGCTCCCAAGGACTACAACAAGCTGGGCCTGGAAAACCAGTTGCCGCAGTTTGAAACCGACTGGAACAACGACCTCACCGGCTGGACCCAGTCTGCGATCATCGGCAACCCGTGGTCGGGCCTCAATGACGCGCCGCGCTCGGGCTATTACAACCCACTGGTGGAAGGTTACGGCCCCACCACGCCGCCGGCGATTACCTGGGCGCCCTTCCCCAATCGGCTGTGGACGTTTTTCTACAACAACGGCACGGCGGTGATTCCACAGTTGGGCGGCAAGGCCATGTCCATGCAACAGGTGATGGAGCTGACCGACAACGGCCAGATTACGATCAACAACACCCTGTACATGCTCTACGACCCGAACAAGCAAGGCACCCTGCTGCAACTCCCCGTCACTCGCTGCCCGAGCATCGACTGGCAAGGCAAGTACAAGGATTTCTCGCCTTCGGGCCCCCGTGGCTGGCTTGACGAATATTGCGAGTGGTCCATCGTGCGCGATGCCGACGGCAACATGCGCAAGATCACCTTCACTTGCGAAAACCCGGCGTATTTCCTGGCCATGTGGCGCATCGATCCGACTGCTGTACTGGGGCTGTATCGCGACTACATCGACCCGCAGGTGCAACTCGAAGACCTGTACCTGCGCTACACCGCCGACTGCCCGACCGGTAAGGCCGGCGATCCGGTCATCGACCCCACCACCGGTCAACCGGCCTACGACACCGTCAACAAATGGAACGCCGGCACCGCCTGTGTGCCAGGCCAATACGGCGGTGCGATGCACCTGACCTCCGGCCCCAACACCCTGAGCGCCGAGGTGTACCTGGCTGCCGCGGCGACCATCCTGCGGCCATTGAGCAGCAGCCAGAATTCCCAGGCGTTGATCTGCTGCGCGCAATACGGGCAGAACTACCGCAACTCCGATCCGCATATCGGTTTCTCGGCCAACAGCGTGGCAGTGAATAACCGGCTCTCCCTGACCAACCCCATCGGCCTGTACCTGCAACAACCCACCGACTTCTCGGCGTGGAAAGGCCCCCAGGGCCAGGACGTCAGCCAGTACTGGAAAATCACCCGTGGCACCGCCAAGTCCGCCGCCAACGGCTCCGACCAGATTCTGCAAGCGGTGTTTGAAGTGCCGGTCAGCGCCGGGTTCTCGATCAACGACATCACCATCAGCGGCCAGCCGATCGACTACGTGTGGGTGATTGCCCAGCAGTTGCTGGTGGGCCTGAGTGTGACAACCACGCCCATCAGCCCGACGCCGGATTCCTGCCCGTGCGTGACGGACCGGGTCAACGGCGTGCAACCCTGGCCGGTACAGCTGCTGCCGCTGGACCTGTTCTACGGGCAGTCACCCACCGACCTGCCGGCCTGGCTGGCACCCGGCACCAGCGGGCAGTTTGCCCTGGTGGTGCAAGGCGCCGACCTCAAGACCACCGCCGAGACGGCGCGGGTGCAATTCTCCAATCCTGGGGTGACGGCGCAGGTCACAAAGTTCCTGCCGGATGCCTCGGCCATCCCCGGGCAAACCAACTCCGGTGGCACCCAGGGCTACCTGCTGACCATCACCGTAAGCCCCACTGCCGCACCGGGGCTGGTGACAGTGCGCGCCCTCAACCCGGTCGAAGCCGATAACCCCAGCGCGGCGGAACACCCGTGGGAATCCGGATTGGCGCTGGTGCCTGGCGCCTGACTGATACAGCCCATCAGCCGCACCCACCCAGGGTGCGGCTTTACCTGCTTGCAAGGAGCGCGATGATGTCCAGGTTACGCTTGAGTGTTTTATCGCTGCTGACCAGTGTGGTGCTGAGCCTGTTCGCCATGCAGGCCGCCTACGCATCCCCCACTTCCGACGCCGACGCTTGCGTGCAGCAACAGTTGGTGTTCAACCCGAAAAGCGGCGGCTTCCTGCCGATCAACAACTTCAACGCCACCGGCCAGAGCTTCATGAATTGCTTTGGCTGGCAGTTGTTCATTGCCCTGAACTGGCCGGTGAATCCCGGTTGGCCAGCCACGCCTGCCCTCGCGGGTGAGCCGGACATGAACAGTACCCTGGCGCAATTCGGCGTACCGACTGCCTCCGGGCAGCCGATGAGCGTGGCGCCGGTATGGGCCAGCTACAAGGATGCCAACGATATCTTCCTGCCCGGCGCGCCCGCGCCCACCGGCTGGGGCGTGCAAACCCTGGTGCCGTCCAATTGCAGCACCCAGGGCAGCCTCAGGGCGATGTCGGTGGGGGCGCGCAAGTTCATGACCGCCACCTCCGAAAGCGCGATCAACGCGCGGCATGGGTTTCACCTGTCCAGCGGCACCCTGGCCTCGATTCCGGACCCGATCATGGAAGCCTCCGGCGGCTGGCTGACGGACCAGTCGCAGAACCTGGTGTTTTTTGAACGCAAGGTCGGCAAGGCCGAGTTCGACTACATCGTCAGCAAAGGGCTGTACGACGCGGCCAACCAGCTGAAAGTCGCGCAGAACCTCGACAACCAGAACCCCGGCGGGCTGTCCTTGCCCATCGGTGAACCCATGCGCTCGCTGCCGCCCAACCCGGTGCCGCAGGAGCAACTGGGAGCTCTGGAGGTCAAGGCAGCATGGCGAATCCTCACCGGCAAACCCGAGCTCTACGGACGTTACCTGACCACCGTCGCCTGGCTCAAAAACCCGGCCACCTTGCAGTGCACCCAGCAGGTGGTGGGCCTGGTGGGCCTGCATATCATCAACAAGACCCAGGCCTCGCCCAACTTCATCTGGACCACCTTCGAGCAAGTGGACAACGTGCCGGAACCCAACCAGGTGCCGCCACAACAAACGCCGCCCGACAGCTTTGCCTTCAACAACCCGAACTGCGGCACCGGCCCCGAATGCACGCCGAACGTGGCGCGTATCCAGTGCAAGCAGCAGCATCCGGACCGCGACTGCACCGAGCCGTTTCCACGGGACCAACCCGTGCAGACCACCCGGGAACATCCGCTGCCCACTGAACTGCAGGCGCTTAACGGCGCGGTGCAGGCCAATTTTGCCCAGCAGAGCCAGGGCAAGTCGGTGTTCCAGTACTACAAACTGATCAACGTACTCTGGACCCTCACCCCCAACCCGCCCACCCAGCCGGAACCGGGTGTCAGTGCGCAAGTGCCGCTGTCCTACGGGCCGTTTATCAGCCAGGGCAACGTACCGGTGGCCAACACCACCCTGGAGACCTACGTCCAGGGCGATAACTGCAATGCCTGTCATCAGTACGCGACCATCGCCGGCAGCTCGACCCTGGCCTCGGACTTTTCGTTCCTGTTCAACAGTGCCGATTCGGCCAGCAAGAAAAGCCTGGTCAAGCGCGTAAAAGCCTTCCAGACCCTCAAGGACGGTTCACCCTGAACTCGACTGTTCAGACCGCTGCTCAAGGTTTCTCGGTGCTGTAAGGCCTTGAGCATTTGGTCCTTGCGCTAGCTCCTGCTGGTAAAAAGAGGCGCCCCTTATCAAGTAACGCCCGAAATGTCCGACAGCCCCCGCATCTACCCGGTAAGACCGCTCTCGAGGGATATCGTGTGGCCACCCACCGGCCACTCATGACTTTTGGTAAAGAGTCCTTTTCGGATTCAGCGGTTTTTCCGAAGGAACGAGAGGCCGATACTCGACTCCATTGTTCACATCACTTCAGGAGTCACTCATGTCCATTCCCGCATTCGGCCTCGGCACGTTCCGCCTGCAAGGCCAGGTCGTCATCGACTCCGTCAGCACCGGCCTGGAGCTGGGCTATCGCGTCATCGACACCGCACAAATCTACGAAAACGAAGCCGACGTCGGCCAGGCCATCGCCGACAGCGGCATCCCACGGGACGAGCTGTTCATCACCAGCAAGATCTGGATCGCCAACTTCGCCGAAGGCCAGCTGATTCCCAGCCTCAAGGAAAGCCTGCGCAAACTCCAGACCGACTACCTGGACCTGACCCTGATACACTGGCCATCGCCGGAAGACCAGGTACCGGTCGCCGAGTTCATGGGCCAGTTGCTGGAAGCCAAGCGCCAGGGCCTGACCCGCCAGATCGGTATTTCCAACTTCACCGTCGACCTGATGAAGCAGGCAATTGCCGCCGTCGGTGCCGAGCACATCGCGACCAACCAGGTGGAACTGCACCCGTACCTGCAAAACCGCACCGTGGCGGAGTTTGCCAAGGCCCATGGCATCCAGATCACTTCCTACATGACCCTGGCCTACGGCGAAGTGCTGAAGGACCCGGTGATCCAGCAGATCGCCGAACGTCATCAGGCAACCCCGGCGCAAGTGACCCTGGCGTGGGCCATGCAACTGGGCTACGCGGTGATCCCGTCCTCGACCAAGCGCGCCAACCTGGCCAGCAACCTCAAGGCTCTGGACCTGACCCTGAGTGACGCTGACATGGCGCAGATCGCCGCCCTGGAGCGTGGCCATCGGCTGACCAGCCCCAAAGGCATCGCGCCGAACTGGGACTAAGCCGCAGGGCTGCCGGACAACTCCCGCAGCCACGGCAACACCCGCAACCCGTCGGTGGCTGACGGCGGGTCGATGATGTCCATGAAGTGTTCAAGGTTGATGCTGTCCGGCGTACCCGGCAGGCGCACCAGCAGGGTTGGTGCGGCGGACGGCGTGCCCAGTTCGCGGATATCGTAGACCAGCACATGGCGAATCTGCGGGTGCTGTTCCTGGAAGGCAAGCACCCCGCCGTCGCTGTCTGCCAGCCCGGCGTTGATGATCAGCACATCGAACGGCCTGGCCGGAATCGCCGTGAGGATCCGCACTTCTTCGAACGTCTGCACCGGAACGATGCGGTAGTAGCCCAGTTGGTTGAGCATTTTTTCGATGTACAGTCGTTGCAGATGCTGTTCATCGGCGATCAGGAGGGTCAGTGCTTTGTTTGGCATGGCGAACACCTGAGCAAGAAGCGCTCGTGAAGGACTGGACGCACTATTTTCCAGACATATTCCGAAGACTAAATAAGGCTTGTTCCACCTTCACGTAGGAGTTGTCCCAAACAGCTCAATACCCCTCCGCACCGGTCAAGTCTGATTGCAATACCCCGACAGCGCGTGGTGCAGGTGCGCGAGCGCTTCATCCATGCCATCGACGGCACTGGCCAATTCGTCGCGGGCCTGACGTTCACAAACGCTTTCCAATACCTCGCAGCAAACCATCAGTGCATGGGCCTTGACCATCTTTGCCCCGCCCTTGGTGCGATGGGCCAGGTCATGCAGGCCGGCAAAGTCTGCCTTGCGTTGCAGGTTCACCAGCTGCCCATGGTCTGCCTCAAGGCTGTCGAGCAAGGGCGCCAGCAGCTCCTTCACCGCGTCGATATCCCCGCCGGTCAGTTTCTCAAGGTGGCTCAAGTCAAAGCCTGCCGCTAGCTCATCCGTGGTGCCGGGCGCCACCGAAGGTGTGGCCGTGCGCCGCGCCAGGGCCGCATGCAAATCCTCAAGCCCGGTGGGTTTGAACAGGCAGCCATCCATGCCCGCCTGCCGGCAGCGCTCGGCTTCCTCGGGCTGGGCGTTGGCGGTAAACCCCAGCAACAGGCACGGCGCCAGGCCACGCTCGCCCTCAAGGGTGCGGATATCCCGCGCCAACTCATAACCGTCCTTGAACGGCATATTGCAGTCGGTAATCACCCCGTCAAAATGCCCGGACAGCCACAACTCAAGCCCCTCGACACCATCTTCGGCGGTGGTGATCCGGTGTCCCAGGAAGCTCAGTTGCCGGGCCAGCAGCAGCCGGTTGGCCGGGTAGTCATCCACCACCAGAATGTTCAGCGCGTGGGCCGGCGGAGTTTCCACGGCAACCGGTACGGGCGGCATCAGCGTGGTGTCGGCGACTGCCAGCTCCAGGGTGACATCCACCCGAGTGCCCTGCCCCAGCAGGCTGCTCAATTGCAATTGTCCCCCCATCATCTCGCACAGGTTGCGGCTGATGACCAGGCCCAGGCCCGAACCGCTGCGCGCCGATTGCGCAGTGTTGCTGCCCTGGATAAACGGGTTGAACAGGCGCTTCTGGTCTTCGACACTGATGCCAATGCCGGTGTCTTCCACCCACAGCCTGAGGTTCAAGTAGCCGCTGGCAATCGCCGACGAGCCGGACGCGCCAAGCCGCACCCGGCCGTGAGGGGTGAACTTGATCGCGTTGCTCAAAAGGTTCGACACCACTTGCTTGAAGCGCATCGGGTCCACCAGCACGTACCGATCAATCAGCGGGTCGAGCTCCACCTGCAGTACCAGGCCCCTGGCCCGCGCCAGCCCCTCGAAAACCCGCGCCACCGACGCCAGCAACTCGTGCAGGTTCGAAGGCTCGAGGGTCAGGGACAGGTGGCCCGATTCTATACGCGCGATATCGAGGATATCGCCGATCAATTCCAGCATGCCCCGTGACGCATCAGCGGCCACCTCCAGCGCATCGCGGTCGGCCCGGTTCTGCTCGGCGGCTTTCAGGGCCAGTTCGATCATGCCGATCACGGCGTTCATGGGCGTGCGGATTTCATGGCTCATGGTCGCGAGAAACGTGGTCTTGGCGCGGTTGGCCGCGTCGGCATCCTCCTTGGCCTCCTGCAACTGGCCGAGCAGTTGCTGCCTTTCGCTGACATCCACCCAGCCGGCGATCATGCCCACCACCTGCTCATTACCGTCGCGGTACGGCAGCATCCAGTGGTAGATGGTCAGGACCGCACCGCCCGGCACCTTGAGCACGCGGTCCTGGATCTGTGGCTCGCCCCGCTCCATCAAGCGCAGGTAATCCTGATGAAAAGACTCGGCCTGGGGGCGATTGCCGGTGTCGGTCTCGACCACGGTTTTACCGGTCACGTCCTCCAGCTTGAAACCGAACACATCAAGGTAAGCGCTATTGCACGCCATCAGCCGGCCCAGGCGATCACGCACATAAATCGGATGGGGCGTGCCGTCGATCAGCACGCCCATAAAGCGCATCTGATCACTCAGTGCCCGTTCGGCCTCGACGCGCTTGCGTATCAGCTGACGCAGATAAATCGCCCAGCCGAGGGTGATCAGCAACAGCAGCGCCGCCAGGCTGAAACCTTGAATAATCGCATTGCGGTGCCGCGCCCAGTAGCTGTCTTCAACCAATACCTCGCTACGCCAGTGGCCAGCCAATTCGTCCATTTCCTGGGGCGTAATACTCAGCAGCGCCTTGTCGAGGATCGAATACAACTCCAGTTGGCTGCGGTTGACGCCAAAGGCTATGCGGGCCGGCTCGGACCCTACCGTGCTGGTGATCCGCAACCGGTCACGGTACTCGCGGGCAATCATGTAGCGGGCGCTGATCAAGGTATTGACGGCGGCATCGGCACCGCCATCGGCCACCAGCTCCATGCCGTGCTCGGGGTTCTCGACGTCCACGAACTTGATGCTCGGATAGTCCTGGGCGATGCCCTCCTGCAGGCTATTGCTGCCAATCAGCGCCAGGCGCTTGCCGGCCATGTCTTCCAGGGTAAGGGGGCTGCCGTCATCAATGCGACTGACCAACACAAACGGATTGGTCAGGTAAGGCCGGGTAATGCGTACCTTGTCCGTGCGCTCGACGCTGGGGGTGACCACCGCGATCATGTCTGCACCACCGGTGTTGACCCTGTCGATTTGCCGGAGCATCGAGGTGCCGGGAATGAAGTCAAACTTCAATCCCGTGCGCAAGCTGATGCGGGCCAGCACCTCGGCGCTCAACCCTTCGAACGCGCCCTGCTTGTCGATAAATGAAACCGGCAGGAACTTGTCGAGTACCGCGACCTTGATCCTCGGGTTCTTGTCCAGCCAACGCTGTTCACTGGCACTCAAGCGCAACCGGTCCGCCCCCAGGAACCCAAGGTTGCCGGCACTCCAGCGCCGCAGGATTTCCATCTGCTCGCTGACCGGGATCACCGCCAGTGCCGCGTTGATGATCGGCAGCAAGCGCGCGTTGTCCCGGGAAAATGCAAACGCGAAGGGATTGACCTCAAGTGACGAGAAGTCGGCCATGCGGACGTTGTTCAGGTGGTTCCTGTTGATCAGGTAGTTGGTGCTGATTGCATCGCCGAGGTAAACATCTGCATGGCCGAACGCAACCGCGCCGATGGCCTCGAAGGTTGAAGGGAACAGCTGGATCCGGGCATTGGGGTAAAACGCCTGCACCGCGTCAGGCTGCATGTAGTGATAAAACATCGCCACACGTTTATCGGCCAGGTCGCTGCTCAGGCCCTGGCTGTCACCCGTGCGGGTGACCAGGGTCGGTTGATCCATGGCATAGGAGCGCGAGAGTACCAGCTGCGGGTCTGCCGCCTCGTAGCCGTTGGCAGATCCCACAAAATCCACCTCGCCACGCTTGAGCGCGGTGATGACTTCATCGCGATTGTCGTAGCGGCGCACTTCTATCGTGATGTTCAGCGCATCGGCGATCAGCGACGCGTAATCCGCCGTAATCCCCTCGAGTTCATCGCTGGTGCTCAACTCGAATGGTGCGTAGTCGGGCCCAGAGATCCCCATCAACAACCGGCGCCGTTCGCGCAGCCAGCTCCACTGCGTTTCATGCAGCCGTACGGCGGGCGTTTCAATGACGGAATGCCCCAACAGATACAGGGTGCGCGGCTCGCCAAGCGCCAGGCCTTGTGTGCAGAGCGCGCCCAGCAGCACACTTGCGCTGAGCCACAAGACCCGAAAGTTGATCATTTCAGATCAGATGATTGCGCTGGGCGAACTTGGACAAATGCACCACCGACGACATCCGCAGCTTCTCCTTCAGTCGGGTTTTATAAGTGCTGATGGTCTTGTGGCTGAGCAACATGTCCTCGGCAATTTCCTTGTTACCCAACCCCAGCGCCAGCTTCTGCAGTACGGTCAGCTCGCGGTCGGAAAGCTCTGCCACCAGGTCCTGCTCGGTGGATTGCAAATCGTCGCGGCGCACCGAGCTGGTGGGCAGGCTCGGAAAGCAGCTGTAGTTGGACATCACGGCCTTGATCGCTTTTTGCAGCTCATCCAGCTCGCCGGTCTTGGCGACAAACCCCATCGCGCCGGCACGCATGCAGCGGGTGGAAAAAAACACCGCCAGGTAGGACGTCAGCACCAGGATCTTGCACGGCAGGCCCAGCGCCTTGATCCGGCTGATCACCTCCAGGCCACCCAGCTTCGGCATCGCCAGGTCGAGGATGATCAGTTCGGGGCGTTCCTCCCGGGCAATCTGCATGGCATCGGCGCCGTTGCCGGCCTCGAAGATCGTGTCGAAGCCTTCCTGCTTCAGCAGATAGCGGACGGTTGCGCGGATAAATGGATGGTCATCCACGATTAAAGCTTTGCTCATAAGGCTCCCCTGGGAGGATTCAGTACCGTTACACATCACACGGGACCTATCTACCTGTGAGAAATGACAGTTCCGACGAACGGAACTGAACAGTCCTACAAGCAGCAGTCGGGTCCCTCCATTTGAACAGCGCATAACACTAGGTAGGCGGCACCTGCGTGCCTGGCTAGTCGCAAGCGCGCAACCTTACCAATGGAACGGCGTAACAACTGAAGGGATAGTCCCAGCTGAATGTAGGAATTTTCCTCACCATAAGCATAGTAAAGAGCCGGTCCCGGGGGCGCCAAGGCGGCCTAGTCGGTGGTACTCGGACTCCAGAACGCTTGCACCACAAGGGCTGAAGTGGAAATACGCGCCACCAGCGCATCCAGTTCGTCACCGTCTACCGAGGTCACGGCCAGCGTCGCCTCGATTTCCACCTCTTCAGGACCAAAGGGACGTACGTCCACATCACTGGCCGGGTAGTTGCAGCGAGCAAGTTCGGCTTCGAGCAAGGCCAATACCGCCTTCTGCTGGGTACGCCGGGCCACCACATACAGAATGTTGGTCACCTCGGCCGACACCACGTCCAGTGGCTGGCGGTTGATGTTATTGACGATCGGGCGCAGCAGCGTGTTGGCCGCCAGCACAAACAGCGTACCGAGCAGCGCTTCGAGGATCAGGTCGGCACCGGCACAGGCACCCACCGCCGCCGACGCCCAGAGCGTGGCCGCAGTATTCAGGCCGCGCACGTTGCCTTCTTCACGCATGATCACACCGGCACCGAGAAAACCGATGCCCGAGACCACATAGGCCACGACCCGCACCGCCCCTTCGGCGCCGCCCAGGCGGTTGGCCATGTCGACGAAAATCGCCGCTCCCACCGCCACCAGCACGTTGGTGCGCAGCCCCGCCGTGCGCTGGCGGTACTGACGCTCAAACCCGATCAGGCCACCGAGAATGAAGGCCGCGGTGAGGCTGACCAGCGTGTCGATCAGCGAGTTGAGGTTGATGTTGTTGATTGCTTGCATAGGCGTCTTCCCTATTCATGACCAGCCAAACTTACGCGAGGAAACCTTCGGCCAGGTACGACCATCCTGGGCCGTGATTGAGTCACGGGCACGACAGGACAGGCCCGCCCGTCGCAAACGACAGGCGCGTCCGCAGTACCGTGATGCAAGGCATCCCGTACTGTTAAGCGTCGATGAGAGGGAATTCGGAATCGGGCCAGGACTGGCCGCCATCGAAATGCCGCTTCTCGCTTCTGGGCGAGACAACGGCATCGGAAAAATGCGCGTTATCTTGCCAAGTATGTGCCGGTTATCGAGACCGGCCGACGACTGTCACTCGAACAAGTACCCACTGAGGGTCTCCGCTATTGATGAAAACGCGCGAAGCTTACGCTCCGAATTAATGAGAGTAAACCGTAGGAAAATTTACCCGATGGGTTTGGGCAGGTTCTTCAGGGAGGGTTCAGGTACGCACCACTGCGCAGCTCTCCCCCCCGTAGCAGCTGTCGGCCGCACTGCGATCATCAAGCCAGACACTCCACCGAGTCGCCGAACGCAGCCTCTCCCAGGCTCGACAGCTGCTACGCAGAAGACGGTCGATCACGCTCCACCAGCGCCAAATACTCATTGATCACCCCACCCGCCAACGCCTTCACCTGAATGGAAACCCGATTCACCTGCCGCCCCATCTCGATGCCATCCCGAGTCCGCACCTGAACATACCCAAGCCGGGGCCAGAACCGCTCAGCCTTGACGTTCCCCACCACCACCGTCAACCGCAACCAGCGTGCGCCCAGGCTCACTACCCAATCCTGGAAATCGGCATGCAACTGCCGCGCAAAACCGCTGCCATGCAACGGCGTGGCCACCAACAGCAACCCGATATGCCAAACCCCGACCGCCAACAGATCCGACGCCACATTCACCACCGCAACCAACTGCCCTTCGGCATTGCGGTAGCCAATCCAATACATCCGCGTGTAGCTCCAGGTGTCGGGCAGTTCAAGAGTCAACTCATCCCGAGCCTCCGTGGGTGTGGCTGGCTCACCGTTGACCGCGAGAAAATATTCCGGGGCTGCTTCGAAAAAGCGCTGCAACTCGGCTTCATCCTCAAGGGTCAGCTCAACCACCCGAATGCCCGCTATCGAACTGCGCGGCAACTCCCCTGCTTCAACAACATCCATGTTCACCGCCCCTCAATCATCCCGCGTCAGTACTTCCAGCAACTCAATCTCAAACCGCAAATTACTGTTGGGCGTGATATGCGCCCCCATCGAGCGCTCGCCGTAGGCCAGGTGCGCCGGCACAAACAACGTGCGAATGCCGCCAACTTTCATGCCCATCAGCCCCTGGTCCCAGCCCTTGATGACGCGACCGGTGCCGATCACGCATTGAAACGGCTTGCCGCGTTCCCATGAGGAGTCGAACACCGTGCCGTCTTCCAGAGTGCCGGTGTATTGCGTGGTGATCAGGGCGCCTTTGACCACGGTTTTGCCGTCGCCGAGGCGGATGTCGGTGATTTCCAGTTCGGTGCTCATTTTTTCTCGTTTTGTGTAATGCGCGGATCGCGCCAAATGGGCGTTTTCCCAGAGTCAAACGCATTTGGCAAGCCCACATACCTCGTTTTCTCCAATAGCCTGCCAGTTCGAATGCACCAACCTACAAAAAATCACGAAAACGTACGTAAAAAAAATACAAACCACCTATTTATCTTCTTCGATACAACGAGCAGCCTAACTATCCAGAAACATAGAACATCAAGGATGACTTGTATGACCATAGGATCAGACTTCAATTACCCGGCTGATATTGCTGCCCGCGCTTCCAGAGAAAAGAGATCTACCAGAAATAAATGGCGGGGCCGTTTTCCTGGCCCACCAGACTTATGCTTCGATTATCGAGCCTTAGTGGAGCAAAAAGGCGGAATTGCAAAGGCGCCTCATTTGGACCACAAAATATGTATCATCGGGGCAGGCATCACAGGCCTTACTGCAGCAAGAGAACTGTATCGCTGCGGCTTTAAAGACATATCCCTGATCGAGAAATCCAAAAGAATCGGAGGCAGACACCTTACCGTTCTTGGTGGACAGCGCTCCAACAATACAGGACGACCGCCCTTTGAAATGGGCGCGATGCGTATGCCCTTTTTTAATCGATCTGATGAAAACCCCACTGAAGGCCGATCCATGATGGCCTATTACACCAAAGCGTTTGATCTTGTTCATTCAAACTTCCCAAATCCGGGAAGCCCGTGGGTCACATCAACCGGGATCTACTTACGCGAAGGGAGTATAGATAATAGTAGTCAGCCCACCATGCTGATCTGGAAAAACAAAGATGGTATAACGCCTCCACCTGGCGAGACCCTGAGTGCAGTGTCTGCAAAATGGCGAAACTTTGCGAACCGTATGACTCAGAAAGTTGCGGAATTATACGGAAGCGAGCAATGGGAATTATTTTGGACCAGAGTAGTTGAAAAATACGAAAGTATCTCGTTTAGGGATTTAGTGAAAATGCCGGTTATTGAGTCTTGGCACAAGGAACGCCCCGGTGACTTCGGTGGCATGGGCATGACGACGCAAGAGTCGGCTGTGTTCTATGCAATTGGAATAGGCGATGGCAGTTGGGGAGCATTTTATGACATTTGCTCGCTTTATCCCCTGCGGACTGCGATTTTTGGTTTCAGCAGTCACCTCCAGCTAATTCATGGCCGGGTCAAACTGGATGGCGAGGCAGTCGACTCGCCGCACCTGAGAAGTCCGGCCGTTTTTGACTCTCGGGGACTAGAGTTTAATAAGCCCAGCTACAAAGGTCTCGGGGCCTTGGCAGAATGTCTGCTCTTTATGAGTACTCCTGAAATAAGCGACTCCGTGTATGACCTCAGCCTCAAGAAGACGGATGGATTACTGACTGACTCTCCAGTAAAAAAACTGGAAAAGCTGAGAAATGGGAAAACGCGCGTTTATTATCATTGGAATGCTAGTAACCCCAAAAAAACTGAAGTCTGCCATGCCGACTTCGACTCGGTCATCATCACGCTCCCCTCCTGGATAATCGAAACACAAATACTGCTTGAGGGTTTCGATGAAGAGATGCTCCCTTACGACACGATAAATGCCTATAAAACTGCTCACTGGGAAACCAGCTGCAAAGTGTACGCCCCGTTAAAAAAAACCTTCCTGTCCAAAAACACGAAGATCCCGCAAGCCATCGTTACCGACAGTTTCATACATGATGTATATACCTATCGCTATAACGAGCATCACACCTACGACTGCATACTCTTGAGCTACACCTGGGAAGATGACGCAACAAAATTATCTTCACTAAGTGACAAAGAGTTAATAACCAAGTGCATAGAAGAGCTGGATAGAATCCTGGTTAAATCCACTAACATCCAAGAAAAAATCTCTCCATACATCGGCCACGAGCAGGCCATCGTGCAACGCTGGATGAATGACCAAAACTCATTGGGATGCGCAAAACTGTACAGACCAGGGACCTACTATGAGGCTGTCAGCTTAATGAAATACAATAAGGACTACTCATTCAAGTCTGGACTTTACCTCTGCGGCGAATCTTTTTCAGTAGATGCCGGATGGACAGAGCCTTGTTTCAGGGGCGCAATAGATACCGTCATAAATATCTGCAATAGAACTGGCGCCCTCTTCAATGGAGGATTCTCAATGCAAGACTATCCAGAATACAAAACAGAGTATTCACCCCCAGCAAAATAAACACACCATGCAAAAGCCTTGGCAGAAGCAAACTACATTGCTATCGGACGCGTCCGACTTTCATTTAAACATCAGGTCGCCTCTTATAAACATCCAGCCACTTCTGGCTGAATAAAAATAAGAGGTCACCCGCAATGAGCGATCCAACAAGTCCTGTTCGCATAGCTGTCGTACAGTTTGATCCCCAGGTCGGAATGGAAAACCGGGAGCGCAACCTGCGTCATAGCCTTGAGCTGGCGACGGAAGCAGTGAGCGGCGGTGCCAATCTGATCGTGCTGCCAGAGCTCTCTAACTGTGGCTATTTCTTCTCCAGCCGTCAGGACGCGTTTGATCATGCCGAGGCCATTCCGGGTGGGCCAAGTGTGCAGGCCTGGACAGATTTTGCCTGTAAACATCAGGTGTACCTGGTGGCAGGCCTCAGCGAAATTTCCGCTATGCAGCTGTTCAATACGGCTGTATTGCTGGGGCCGGATGGCTTTATTGGCAAGTACCGCAAGGCCCATCTGTGGAATCTGGAGAAGCTCTGGTTCACTCCCGGCGATACAGGATTCCCCGTTTTCGAAACACCCATAGGCCGTATTGGCCTGTTGATCTGCTGGGACATTTGGTTTCCCGAGGTGCCACGCATCCTCAGCCAGCAAGGCGCCGATATTATTTGCAGCCTCAACAACTGGGTGTGGACCCCGCCGCCGTTGTTCGACGACGCGGGGAAGTGCATGGCGTCGTATCTCACGATGACCGCCGCCCACGTCAATAACGTGTTTATCGCTGCCGCCAGTCGTATCGGCGAGGAGCGCGATGCGCGTTACCTGGGATGTTCGCTGATTGCCGGTACCAATGGATGGCCCATCGGTACCGTGGCGTCGGCGAATCGGCAGGAGATCCTGTTCGCCGATGTCGATCTCACCAGTGCCCGCAGCGCGCCTATCTGGAACAGTCTTAACGACTTGCAGCGGGACCGGCGTGCTGATCTTTACGACCAGATGCTCGGGTACACCCAGCACCCTGCCCTGCCACGCTGATCGGAGGGTGCATCATGGAAAGCCTCTTTGAAAAGCCGCGTGCAGGGCGCTCCCGGGCCGATAACACCGTCATAGTTCTGGGTCTTGCCAGTGCTTTGCTGATCCTATGGATAGCCCTTATTTACCCTTGGCCGGGATATGCCGATATGGTGACCAGCCTTCCACATCCCAGTGCGTGGCTGCGCTGGGTGTTGGGGGATATCAGCGAGGTCGCGTTCTACAAACACGAACTGGCGTCACTGGGCCTGCTGGGCGGTGCGTATCTGGCGTGGTGGGCCAGCCGCACGGGCAAGTCCTGGCAGGGCTTTGCTATCTCGTACGGCACAGGGCTGTGGCCGTGGCTGATAACCAGCTCCTTACTCGGCTTGCTGCTAAGCAACGCGTTATGGGGCTGGACGGTGACCGCTGACACTTGGCAACCGACGTTTGCAGCGTTTGTTTCACTGCCGGCGGCAATGGTGCTGATGTTCGGAGGTGGCTGGAAAGTGACGCTCAACGGCGCCGTACTGGGAGGTTTACTGGTCACGCCGATGTGTTTGTTGATCGTTAATTACGTCTGCATACCGCTGGGCTTGCCGGTGGTGATCGGAAATGTGCTTGGGATGGCGGTTGGCAGTGTGATTGCCTTTGTATTGTGCCGTCACGTGCCGGTCCTGGTACGAAGCGATTACACAGCGCCGCAAAGGCCCGCCCCGCTGAAGCCACCGACTTATGGTGTGGTGTGGAGCGTGCGTAGGGTATTGGCTGACTTTTCCGAAGCGCCGTTCTTCGGCAATGAGCTGGCCAGCCTTGGCTTGCTGGCGGGTGTGTTACTGGCTTACGCGCTGAACCCGATGAGCCCGGCCTATGGATCCGGCCTGATACTGCACCTGATCGGCGCGCAAGCGCTGACATCAGCGCTTGGCGTGGTGATCTGGCGACATCAGTGGATAAAACGAGGCTGGTATCCCACGTATGTCCCGCTGGTATCGGTAGTCCCGGCAGCCGTATTGACCCATGGCGGCAGCTGGATGGTGATGGGGTCCAGTGCGTTGCTCGGCGCGCTGATGGCGCCGCCACTGGCCTGCGCGATTGCAGGACGGTTACCACCGCACTTTCATCCTTATATCGGCAACGTAATCTCAATGGCGCTGAGCACGTTGGCGGTAGTGCCATTGGTGGGATGGTTAGCCGTTTAGCTCCGCTCTCCTACGCCGGGCAAAGGACTGCCCGAGCACTTAAAGCCAATGCCAGAACCGGCTCCAGAACCCACGCCCCAGATCATTCTTGCAGCCCGCATATTGCGCCGCATACATCTGCGAACGCGCCTGAACCTTGCCTGCCACCGGCATCAGCCAGGCTTTGCTCGCGTAGGTACGCTGCCGGTAACCGCCCCAGCCTTCGTGGTAATTCAGGTACTGGCCGTAGGCATCGTATTTGTATACGCCGTTGATGGTGTAGGTCTTGTCCATGTACCAGCCGACAAAGTCGATGGCGTCGTCAAAGTCCTGCCGGCTGGCGCCGTAGCGTCCGGTGCTTTTCTGGTAGTCGCTCCACACTTCATCCTTGGCCTGGGCGTAGCCGGAGGCCGTAGACACACGACCCCAGGGGATGATCCACAGCAGGTACTTGCGTGGGGTCTTGGCGTCCTGCCGGAAGCCCGATTCCTGATACATGATCGCGAACGGCACCTGGATCGGCACGCCCCAGCGCGCCTGGGTCACCTTGGCGGCGTCGTACCAATCGTCTTTTTCGCGGAAGATGCCGCAGATGTCGTTGGGGGTGCGGGGTGGCGAGGTGCCGCATCCCGCCAATAAGGCGGTGAGCAGCAACAGCCCTGCGGTTTTTCCTGCGTTCAAAAGCTCACCGTCTCGTCGTGAGAATAAAAGGCGGGCAGTTTACTCGTTCGCCGGGGTTCCTGCAGAGGTGAAAGCAACACGAATCCTGTGGCGAGGGAGCTTGCTCCCGCTGGAGCGCGAAGCGCTCCCGGACCGGTTGACGCGGTATGCCCGAGGCACTGCGATCATCGGTTTTGGGGCGGCTGCGCAGCCCAGCGGGAGCAAGCTCCCTCGCCACATTTTGGTGGGTGGTTCAGGCAGTGACGACCGCCGTCAGTTCCAGTTCCAGCAGGCCGTTGCTGGGTAATCCCGCCACGCCCACCGCCGAACGCGCATGCCGGCCGTGCTCGCCAAACAGCTCAATCAACAGTTGCGACGCGCCGTCGACCACCTTGGAGAAGCCCTGGAAACCTTCCCCGCCAAACACAAACCCGCGAACGAACAGGATGCGCTCGACGTTCTCCAGCCCTACCGCCTGGTCCAGCACGCTCAAGGCCCGCAGCACACAGGTCCGCCCTGCTTCGTTGACCAACTCCGTAGAGGTCTGATCCGTCACCGGCCCGGTAATCACGCTGTCACCCTGCCGACAAACCTGCCCGCTGACATACGCCACGCCTCCATGAATCGTCACTGGCACGTAGTCTCCCTTGGGGCTCGGCGCCTCGGGTAATTCCAGCCCGAGGGCTTGCAGTTTTTCGCGCACGCTCATGCCGGTTCCTCGACAAATTCCACATGCCCACCCAGCCAGCAGCCTTGCACCTGCCCCACTGCATCCCGGCGAAACCGCAGGGAGATTTGCGAAGGTCGGCCCATGGCCCGGCCCTGGCGGATGTGCACCGGGCGATCATCTGCCGTCACCAGGCCATTCTCCAACAAGCCAAACGCCAACGCGGCAGCCGCGATGCCGGTGGCGGCGTCTTCCGGGTAACCCGAGGACTTGGGAAACTGCCGCGCATCAAACTGTCGCCCGTCCAGATCCGATGGCGCATAGGGGTACAAACCGGTGGAGCCGATGCGCTCGCACAGTTGCTGCATCCGCCGGTAATCCGGTTTCAGGCTATCCAGTACCGCCACGCTTTTCAGCGCGATCAGGGTTTTCACCCGGCTGGTGCAAGCGTTCTGGATCGGCAGCGGTGCCAGTTCGTTGGAAGTGATGCCGAGCACCGACAGAATCTCGGCCTCGACTTCGGCATCGTTCAACGCCTCGACCTGGCCCTTGGGCTGGCTGATTTCCACCTGGATATCCGGGGTGCCCGCAGCGGTGATCCGCGCATCCACCGGACCGCTCAGGGTCGATAACGTCAGGCGGTCCTTGTGCAGCATGCCCAACCGATCCAGCAGCCACACCGCTCCCACGGTGGCGTGGCCGCACATTTCCATCTCGTGGTTGGGCACCCAGAAGCGCAAGGCAAAATCGAACTCGCTGCCAACCGGTGCGGCGAACACGAAGCCGCACTCATGGCCATAGTCGCGGGCGACTTGCTGCATGTCGGCATCGCTCATGCCATCGGCGACGGCCACGGTTGGCGCGGGGTTGCCGCCACGGGCGGTGGCGGGAAAAACATTGACCAGGTGAACCTCGGGCGTCATTTCGCCTCTCCCTGAAGGGTGGAAACAGTCGGCGCCACGGCGTCGACGATGGAGTTGGTGTAGACCTGCTGCGGGTCGAGTTCGACCGGGTCGCTCTCCACAGCGTTCATGAAGCGGATGTTTTTCTCAACGCCGTCTTTCTCGATGCGCGGCGTGGCCGGGTAGGACGGCAGCGAAGCGGTCCAGGCAGCATTGAAGATGGCGGCGTCGGTGTGGGCGAAATACGGGCGCACCGACTCGCGGGCCTTGTCCGGGTCGCTGGCAATCAGGTGTTCGGCACGCCACAGGGCGCGGACCATTTTTTCGGCCGTGACCTTGTTGCTGGCCAGCCAGTCTTCACGGGCAATCATCGCAGTGAAGAGGAAGCCGTCCAGGGGTTTGTATTCGCCCTTGGCCAGGTCCATCAACACAAAGCCGCCTTGCTTCTCGGCGGTGTTGATGGTGGGTGGCGACAGCGAGAAGCCGTTGATGCTGCCCTGGGAAAACGCTGCGAGCATGTTTGGCGCGCCGCCGATGGGCATGATGGTGAAGTCTTTGTCCGGGTTGAGCCCCGCATCCTTGGCCAGGTAGCGCACCAGCATGTCGGTGGTGCTGCCAGGGCCGGTGACGCCGATCTTCAAGCCCTTGAGGGCCTGGGCACGGGCGGCCAGGGATGAGGTGGCCGACACGCCGGCCTTTTGCGCCGAGGCACCGTCGATCACCACGGTGCTGCCGAACTGGGTTTGCACGGCGGCGAACGCCTGGACATTCTGGCCTTTGGTGCGGGCGCGCACCGCGACGGCGGGCAGGCCGACGTACGCATCCGCATCACGCCCCAGCACGGCGGTGAGTGCTGCCGAGCCGCCTTTCTGGAATACGATGACGTCCACATTCAGGCCTTCATCGGCGAAGTAGCCTTGCTTCTGCGCGACGTAAATCGGCACATAGAGGAAGCCTTCGCTGGGGAACGCCAGGGTGACTTTGGTCAGGTCCCGGGCCTGCGCGGCGGGCAGGCATGAGGCGAGTAAAACGCTGGCGATGAACAGTGGTTTGAGCATGATCAAGCTCCGCAAAAATAAGGGGTTAAACCGCAACTTCACGTTCCGCTTCGTTGGCCTTCCACGGCATCAACTTGCGTTCTGCCAGCTTCACCGCCGTGTTCAGGATCAGCGCGAGGGCGATGATGCCCACCAGTGCGGCAAATACACCGGCGGTATCGAACTGCGAGGCTGCATCCGAGAGCAGGTAGCCCAGGCCCCGGTTGGCGGCGATGATCTCGCCCACCAGCGCGCCGATCAGCGCATAGGGCACCGACAGGCGCAGGCCGGTGAATACCCAGGTGAAAGCGGACGGGATGACCACCATGGTCAACAGGTCGCGCTCCTTGGCGCCCATCAGGCGCAGGATGGTCAGTTGCTCGCGGGACACGTTGCGCACGCCGCTGTAGGTGTTGAGGAACACCAGGAAGAACACCACGGCCGCGGTCAGGATGACTTTCATCGGCAAGCCGATGCCGAACCAGAGGATGAACAGCGGCGCCAGCGCGACTTTCGGCAAACTGTAGAAGGCGGTCAGGAACGGGTCGAGAATATCCGCCAGCAGCTTGGCGCGGCCCAGCACCAAACCGGCGATCAAGCCTGCGAGGGAGCCGAAGAAAAAGCCCAGCACGGCTTCCAGGGTGGTGATGCCGGCGTGATAGAAGAACACCCCGTTCATGAGGATTTTCCACAGGCTTTGCGCCACCGCCGAAGGCCGGCTGATGAAAAATTCCACGCCGAACCAGCGGGACACACACTCCCAGAGCACCAGCAGGAAAATCAGGAACAGCAAGCGATAGACCTGGATCATACGACCTCCAGCGAGTGAGCCAATGAGGCGGGATCGGCAGCACCGGCGACGTCGGGCGCCAGGCGTTTCCAGAGGGCGGCGCAGAGTTCCACGTAGCGTGGGTCGGAGCGCAATTGCACCAGGTTGCGTTCACCGCCCAAGGGAATATCGAGCACATGATCGATGGTGCCTGGGCGACCGGCGAACACCACGCAGCGGTCCGCCAGCGCGATGGCTTCATCGACATCGTGGGTGACGAACAGCACGGTCTTGTTGAGCTTGCGGCACAGGCGCAAGAGTTCGGTCTGCAGGGTCAGGCGCATCTGCGCATCAAGGGCGCCGAAGGGTTCGTCCATCAGCAGGGTTTCCGGGTCGCTGGCCATCAAGCGCGCCATGGCCGCGCGTTTGCGCATGCCGCCGGAAAGCTGGTTGGGGTAGCTTTCGCCAAAACCGGTGAGGCCCACCAGCGCCATCAGCTCCTCAACGCGGCTGTCGATTTGAGACTTGGGCATGCGGCGGATTTGCAGCGGCACGGCGATGTTGCCGGCCACGGTGCGCCACGGCAGCAAGTGGTCGGCCTGGGTCATGTAGCCGACACGGGTGTTGACGCCCTTGACCTCGGCGCCGTCGTAATGCACCTGGCCCTCCGTGGGGCCGAAGAGCCCGGCGGTCATGTTGAGCAAGGTGGACTTGCCGCACCCCGAAGGGCCGACCAGGGTGATGATTTCGCCCCGCTGAACTTCAAGCGATACGTTGCGTACGGCCACAAACTGGCGGCCCTCGACTTTGAAGCTTTTTTGCACCCCTGCGAAGCTGATAAAGGGTTTTGCACTCACCGCCCCTCCTCGTCCGGTAGGCCGGACTTGTTTGTTGTTGACGGGGTGAGGATGAACGGATGACGGATTTGCGGCGCACGGGATCGGGCCGGATCATGCGCGGGATCGGGACATCAAAAAAGTTGAGGCGGTATCAGCCGCGGCGCCACTCATCCGGCGACACGCCCAGCACCCGGCGAAACACATGGGCCAGGTGTGACGGTGACTCATAGCCGACGTTATTGGCGATCTCCAGCACCGACATGCGGGTGTGCCGCAACAACGTCTGCGCGCGCTCCAGGCGCAGGCGCTGGACGTACGCCAGCACCGTCTCGCCGGTGTGCAGCGCGAACAGCCGGGTCAGATGGCGGCGCGACATGTGAAACGTCTCGGCGATTTCATCCAGCCCCGGCGCATGTTCGAGGTTGCCTTCCACGTACGCCTTGACGTCACGCACCAGCATGGCGCCGTGGCGCTCGGTAGATGAGCGTTGCAGACTCGGCTGGCTGAGGGAAATCGCCAGGCATTCGAGCAGCAGCAGGTGATCGGCCTGGGCCACCTGGCGGCGGCGGTCGATGTACAGGTCGGGTTGGCTGAAGGCTTTTTTTGCCAGGAGCAGATGGTGCAACGGCGCGGAGGTTTGCCAGATGCCCAGGGTGGGCACGCGCAGCAAGCGGTTGGCGTCACCGGACAGGTCACGCAAGGCGTAGTGCATGTAGTCGGGGTCGACGTAGAACGCCACGTGGCCCTGGCTGGCGGTGAGTGACGAGGAGGAATGGCTGGATTGCGGCGGCACCAGTACGAACTGGCGGTCGATCACCGAGGTGGTGCGCCCGCTTTCCTCATCCTTGAAACGCAACAGGCCGTGCTCGGGCACCATCAGCATGAATTCGTCGTGGGCATGGGCCCCGGTTTCATAGGCGCCGTTGGAGTTGAAGACGCTGTAGATGTCGCGCATCGCCAGGCACTGCCAGTGGATGTTGGAGTGCTGACACTAGCATGTTTGGTGCCAGCGAAGCATTGTGGCGAGGGAGCTTGCTCCCGCTGGACCGGGCTGGCGCTCCAGTGCGTAGCGCGCCCCTCTTTTTTGGGGCCGCTTCGCAGCCCAGCGGGAGCAAGCTCCCTCGCCACATAAATCACCTCAGGTCATGATCAGGCCAACGGTACACGACGGGTGGAAATCGCCAGGCGACCCACGCCGAAGCTCAACGCTGCGCCCAGCAGCAACATCAATAAGGTGCTCCACGCAGCACGGGACAGTTGCTTGGCCGCGACTTCACCGGCTTCACGGGCTTTCTGTTCAGCCTGTTGCTTCAGTTCGTCAACCTTCTGCACGGCCTGCTGGTAGGCCTGGGCGTAGTTGTCGACAATCTGAGTGGCCTCAGCCTGGCTCTTGCCGGTACGGGCCGCAACAATATTGACCAGTGCCTGCTTGTCCGCCGCGTTCAACGCCGGCTCACCGGAAGCCTTGACCCGCTCGAACCACTGCTTCAATTCATCACCAGCCTGGGCTGGGTTGGTCGCGGCATCGTTGGCCGACTGCTTGCCGTCCGCAGCCGCCTGATCGGCTTTTTGCTCAACGTTGGCCGGGTCCAGTTCAGGTTTGCCGCTCTGCTTGAGCAGTGTGTCGAGCTGACCTTGCAGGCTGTTCCAGTCCAGCTTGATGCCCTGCTCATTCAGTTGCTGCTTGACGCTGTCGCTGATACCCGGCGCCACGGCGGCGATCCCGCTGCCGGCAGCCGACAGGCCCTTGCCGACGACATTGCCCGCCGCTCCCACAACGCTGGTGGCCAGCGCGGCCAGCAGCCAGGTGGTGAGCAAGGTGGTGATGGTCCAGCTCAGCACGCCGTGCAGGCCGCCGCGATCCGGCGCGGTGCGCCCGGCCACGAATGCACCGGCACCGATTGCCAGCAGCGTCGAGACAAACAGCCAGATCCCGGCACCAGTGCCGAAACCGCTCAGCGGGTTACCCGCGGCCATCGGGTCTACCGCGCTGGCGCCAATCGCGGTGCCAAGTACGCTCAATACCAGATAGGTCACCAGGGCAATTGCACTACCGGCCAATACCGAGCCCCAGGACACACGAAACAGCGAACGGTTGGTTTCATAGACAGTGGTCATGTTAAATCCTTTGAACAGTGGGTAGGTGACCAGTTTGGCGAGGCACCTGCCCTGCGGTCTCGACACAATTGCACTAGGCGCACTGGTGCATTCGCACCCCGCGCCGGGCACTTTCTCTGCACTATCCTGAGCCTCAGGTGTCGTACTTCCCATGCGACTTACCCCAGGAGAAACCATGAGCCAGGCCGTCCTCGCCAAAGAAACCAACCGCCGCCAACTGCAGCAGATCATCTCCGGCTTGTCCGATGGGGTGATCCTCGCCGAGGCCGACCAGACCATACTCTGGGCCAATGAAGCCGCGCTGCTGATGCATGGCGTGGATAAAGTCGAAGACCTGGGTGCCAACACCAAGGAATACGCCGCGCGCTTTGCCTTGCGGTATCGCAACAACCACCCGTTGGTGCTGGAGAATTATCCTCTGAGCCGGGTGGCAGACGGTGAAGAGTTCAGCGATGTGGTGGTGGAAGTCACCCCCACCGGCGACGAGGAAAAAGTCTGGGTGCATCGCCTGCGCAGCCTGGTGCTCGACGACGCGTCGGGCGAGCCGGAATTGCTGGTGTTGATCCTGAGCGACGCCACCGAATGGGCCAGCGCCGAACAGCGCTTCGAAAAGACCTTCAATGCCAACCCGGCGCCGGCGGTGATTTGCCGCCTGAGCGACCTGCGCTACATCAAGGTCAACCAGGGCTTCCTGGAGATGACCGGCTACAACCGCGACCAGGTGATCGGCCACTCGGTGTATGAACTGGACGTGCTGGAACAGGCCGAAAACAAGGACCTGGCCGTCAAGCGCCTGGGCGAAGGCGCGACCATTCCACAGATGCAAGCCGAACTGAAACTGCCCGAAGGCGGCAGCAAACTGGTGATCGTGGCCGGCCAGCCGCTGGACATGAATGAGGAAGACTGCATGCTGTTTTCCTTCACCGACCTGGAGCCTCGCCGCAAGGCCGAAACCGCCCTGCGTCAGAGCGAGGAACGCTTCGCCAAGTCGTTCCGCCTGACGCCGGTGCCGACCCTGGTGTGCAACGCCGCCAACCGCCAGGTGGTGGATATCAACGAAGCCTTCATGACCATCACCGGCTATACCAGTGAAGAACTGATCGGCAAATCCATCGAAGACATCGACTTTATCGACAGCCCCCAGGCCTGCACGCAACTGTTCACCACCCTGGAAAAAGCCGGCAACCTCGACGGCCTCGACCTGAAGATTCGCAAGAAAGGCAATGAGCTGATCGACTGTGTGCTGTCTGCCGACACCGTCAGTATCCAGGATGTGCCCTGCTACCTGCTGGTGCTGATGAACATCACCGAACGCAAGCGCTCCGAGCTGGAACTGGTGGCCGCGATCGAGGAAGTGATGCAGGACGCCTCATGGTTCAGCCAGACGCTGATTGAAAAACTGGCCAACGCCAAGAGCGTCAACAGCCCCAATGTACCGAACATTTCCTTTACCGACCTGACCGCCCGCGAGCGCGACGTACTGGGGTTGATTTGCGAAGGCCTGGCCGACAAGGAAATCGCTTCGCGCCTGAAACTGGCACCCAACACCGTGCGTAACCATGTGGCCACGGTGTACTCCAAACTGGGGGTGCATAGCCGTAGTGCAGCCATCGTGTGGGCCCGTGAGCGCGGGCTGTTTGCCGGTGAGTTGCGGGTTAAAAAGCCGAAATAGAGTGCAAATGCACTAGTGCGACCGGTGCAAATTCGCCTTATTGCGCGGGGGTGCACCGCTTAACCTTGAAGGGTGGGCACAGGGCTTCGGGTCCTGTGCCGTTGAGATGTCATGCCCTTTAAGGAATCCATCATGAAAAGCGAACAAGTCAAAGGCGCCGTCGAAAAAGTGGCCGGCAAGGCTCAAGGTTTTCTGGGTGATCTGACCGGTGACGAACGTCTCCAGGCCGAGGGTGTCGCTCGCCAGGCCGCTGGCCAGTTGCAGCAAACCTACGGTGACGCGCTGGACACCGTTGGCGATTTCGCCAAGCAAAAACCCCTGGCAACGGTTGCGATCGTCGCCGGTGTCGGCCTGCTGCTGGGCCTGTTGCTGCGTCGTCGCTGAGGAGAACCCTGATGTTTACGCTCTCCCAACTGCGCAACTGCATCGAAGAGGCCCTGTCGCCCCTGACCTGCGAATTCACCCTGTGTCGTGACGCGTCGTTGACGCTCAAGGTCTTCGACGCCGAAAGCGGCCGGGTGGATTTGGTGGTCACCGGGATCAGCGTCAACAAGCTGCAGACCCCGCAGGAAGTGGAAAAGATGGTCGACGAGTTGCGGTACGAATTGCAGAGCAACACCGTCGGTAAACTCAGGCTGGATGACCTGCCGCTGCGCCCTTTGTAGGAGCGGGCTTGCTCGCGAAAAACGCCCGGGCACCGCGTTCATTCAGGCGTGGCGCGTTATCGTTAACGACCTTCGCGAGCAAGCGTGCTCCTACAGTATGTCGCGGGCTTTCAACGACGCCCCGATAAAATAGAACACCCCTCCCCCGACAATGAACGCTGCCAACATGTAGAACATGTAGTGGGCCGGCAGGTTGGCCAGCACCAGCCCGCACAGCACCGGCCCCAGGGCAGCACCGAGGTTGGAGAGGTTTTGCGCCCCGTAGTACATGCCCCGCAGGTTGTCCGGGGCGATGCGGTCGATGAACATGTACTCGGCCGGAAACACCACGATTTCGCCCACGGTGAAAATCGCCATCGCCAGGATCCACCACCACACGTTGCTCGCCAGGGCAAAGCCAATCACCCCCAGCATGAACATGCCCAGGCCGAAGATCAGCCACTGGCTCAGGTAGCGGTGGGAAATGCGCCGGCCAATCGCGTATTGCAGGGCAATCACCAACACCGCGTTGGTGGTGAGTACCGCGCTGATGATGGTGTAGGTGTATTCGGCGGTAGTGGTGGTCACCAGGTACTGCGACAGGTACGCGGTGAACTGGCCGAACACCACGGCACTGAGCAGGCCGCCGACGGTGAAGCACACCAGTCGGTGATCCCGCAGTAATACACGCCCCACCGCGAGGAACGACACCGGCTTTTGCGTGGTGTCTACCGTGGCCAGCGTGCGGTCGCCCCAACGCCAGTACAGCAGGAAAAAACCGAAGCCCAGGACCGCCGACAGGATAAACGGCAAGCTGATATCGAGCTTGGCCACCATCGCGCCAAAAAACGGCCCTACGGCATAGCCGATATTGGTCAGGGTGTACTTGATGGAAAACGCTTCGCTGCGCTCATCTTCCGGCAACAGGCTGGCAAACCCGGACTTGATCGCGATGTCGATCACCGCGTACGCCAGGTTGATCAGGATCAGGCAGCTGTAGAACGACCAGATTTCCCGGGCCAGCACCGTGCCGATAAACCCCAGGGCAAACACCACACTCAAGCTGAGCAATAGCCTATAGCTGTCGATGCGGTCTACCAGGAAACCGCCGTAGACACTCAGCAGCGAGCCGACGATCAGCGAGCTGCCGATCACCAGGCCGACCTGGCTGATGTCGAGGGCAAAGTGGTTGGTGAGGTAGATCACCAGGTACGGAAAGGTGATGGCCTTGGCCAGGGTGAGGATCAGCGTGGCCGACAACAACAGGTTCACGGTACGCGGGTAATTTCTTATTGTGGCAAGCATCCTGCTCTCATTTCTGGTCAAGGTAATGGGGCCATTGCAGCCCCCAAGCGGATGTACCTTAACGCAAGATGAGACGAAATAAATGCTGATTTATGCATTTATGCAAAAATCAAATCCAGCGGGATAAAGCGTGATCACCCATCCCGCCGAACGCTTTATTTTTTAACGGGGGTGATGTCGAGAATCGTACCGTTGGTGGTTTTGAGCAACACGTACTTGTCGTTTACACGGGCCCACTGGCTGTCTTCTTCCGGCTGCTTCAGACCACGTTTCTTCCAGTCGGCAATGGCCGACTCCTTACGCATCAGAATGTCTGGCGCACGGTCTCCCGTCTTGAGGTCGCGGGTATTGATATTCGAAGGCTGCACGGTTTTTTGCGGGGTATCTGCGGCCTGGACGGTGAGACTCGCGGCAGAGAGGCTCGCGGCAACCAGCAGGCAGGCAACAAGGGATTTGGACTTCATGGGCACTTCCTTCAATGAATGACGCGTAAAGATTCCGACCGCAGCGGCGTGGAATCATTCAGCGCCGTGATGGAAGCGGCAGATGGATGGGCGGCCAGCGACCGGGCCGGCGATTAATCAGATAAGATTGGTTCCTTTTTCCAGCCGCTCAGGAATTCCAATGACTGGTACCCACGTCATCATCATTTTCGTGACCGTTGTCACCTTGCTCGCGCTCTACGTGTTCGGCACCTACAGGGAACTGGTGGCCCTGCTCGATCGCTGCAAAAAAGCCTTCGGCCAATTCAAGGAGGCCGAACAACAATTGGCGGCGGCGCAAAATGCCTCGTCACCCAGCGCAGAAATCGCCAGCCTGGAAAGCCGTGTCGCGTTCACCCGCCAGCTCTTCCACGACTCGGTCAACAACTACAACACCTACAAGCACAAGTCGCCGACCTCGGTGGTGGCCGAGCTGCTCGGGCATCGTGATGATGTCAGCCTGTCGGGGTTCGAGGCCAAGCGTACGGCCTGACCTGCCGGCGCTTACACAGGTGCACGCTGACGTGTTGGCGTGCCCTGATGAAACACCATCTGCCACTGCCCGCCGCTTTCGCGCCACACCGAACTGCGCAATGACTCCCCCGCCGCATTTGCATCCGTCGCCGCGCGCTGGCAGCGATACGTCACCAACGCCACGCCTTCGGCCAGCACCTTCATTGCAAAGTCACTGACGCTTCGGGCTGAAAACACCTCATCCTGCAGCCCCTCGATCACCTCGGCCTTGCTGCCCCACACATTGCCGCTGGCACCAAATTCGACGAAATCATCCGCCAGCAGCACCGACAACCGCGCCGCATCTGCACGGGTGGTGCATTGGTGCAGCTCCTGTTCCAGGCGGCGTAAATGCTCTGCCAACTCCATACCCATTGCCCTCGTGAAATTAATCCTGTAATTTTTCATGAAATTTCCTGATAAGAATTTCACGAAGCGCCCATGGACAAGCAAGAAGAAATCGACGCCCTGGCGATCCTGATCCACGACCTGCGCAAGCACAAGAAGCTCACCCTGGCGCAACTGGCGCAAAAGATCGAGCGTTCCGTGGGTTTCCTGTCCCAGGTTGAACGCGGCCTGTCGCGCCCGACCGTGGCCGACCTCACGGCCATCAGCCACGCCCTCGGTGTGCCCACCACCTATTTCTACAGCCTGTCCAAACCCAAGGCGGTGGACTGGGTCACCCGCCCCAACGAACGGCGCACGGTGTATTACGCCAATGGCATCACCGACATCCTGGTGTCGCCGAGCATGCACGGCGCGTTCTCGATCCTCGACAGCCTGCTGGCTCCCGGAGCCAACAGCGGCGAACAAACCATGAGCGACCGTGCCGAACAGGCCGGTTACGTGCTGGAGGGCGAGTTGACGCTGTGGGTCGAGGGCGAGCCGGACTCGGTCACCCTGGGCCCCGGCGACAGCTTCCACCTGGCCAGTTTTGCCCACTGCCGCTACGGCAACCTGACCGACCTGCCAGCCCGCGTGCTGTGGGTCTACAACTAGGAGCAACACCCGTGAAAAGCCATGCTTCCACGCTTTTGGCCGAAGTCCGGACCTTTCGCCAGAACCATCCCGATGTGCGCTACGTCGACCTGATTGCCCTGGACATTCCCGGGCATTTCTACGGCAAGCGCTACCCGGTGGAGATGCTGGAAAAGGTCGCCGCCGGCAGCCCGTTGAAACTGCCGCAGAACGCGGTGCTGCTGGGTGCCCAGGGCGGTCTGTTCAAGATCGGCGACTATTGCTTCCACGACGGCGACCCGGACGCCAACCGCCGCCTGGTGCCCGGCACCCTCAAGCCGGTGAGCTGGGAGGCGCAGCCGCTGGGGCAGATGTTGATTACCTCCGACGGCACCGAAGCGCCCATCGAATTCGAACCCCGGGAAGTACTGGCCAAGGTGCTGGAACGCCTGCAGCGCAAAGGCATTCACCCGGTGGTCGCGTTCGAGCTGGAGTTCTACCTGTTCGACAAAAAGCTCAGCGACGGCCTGCCGCAATTTGCCCGCGACCCGCTGAGTGATGACGCGGACGACCAGCCCAACTTGCACATCGAGCGCCTGTCACGCTTTGCGCCGGTGTTGGACGATATGGTCGAGACGGCCAAGGCCCAGGGCATCGACATCACGGTGATCACCGCCGAACTCGGCCCCGGCCAGTTCGAAATCAATTTCGGCCACCTGGAAGACGGCCTGCGCGCCGCCGACTGGGCCGCCCTGTTCTGCCGCAGCACCCGTGGCGTGGCCCTCAAGCACGGCTATCGCGCCAGCTTCATGGCCAAGCCTTACCTGCAACACCCCGGCAGCGGCATGCATGTGCACGTCAGCCTGTACGATGCGGCGGGCAATAACCTGCTGGCGGCCCACCAGCAGCAACCGTTGCGCCACGCGGTGGCGGGTTGCCTGGAACTGCTGCCGCACTGCATGCCGATCTTCTCGCCCAACCACAACGCCTTCCGCCGCCTTGGTGGCACGGTCAACGCGGCAACCCGCGCATGCTGGGGCTTTGAAGACCGTGACGCGTGCGTGCGAATTCCTGAATCCGACCCGCGCAACCTGCGCATCGAACATCGCCTGGCGAGTGCCGATGCCAACCCGTATCTGGTATTGGCGGCGATTCTGGTGGGGCTTGAGCATGGTCTTGAAGCAGCGAAGGAGCCCATCGCCCCACTGAACGAAGACCGCAACAGCGGCGCGGACTTCCCCCTGGAAATGCTGGAGGCGGTGCGCGCCATGCAGCATCAGCCGACGTTGCGCGAAGGCCTGGGCGCGGAGTTTGTCGACGTGTATTGCGAAAACAAACGCCAGGACCACCTGGCATTCCAGCAGGAGATTCATGCACGGGAATATCGCTGGTATCTCTAGGCACTGATGGTTAGCCTCGTGGGCATCTCTGGCTAACCGCGGACTTGCCCATGACCGACCAAAGCGCCCCGGCCCTGAAGGAAATCTTCAACGCCGAACGCCTGCAACACATCGCCAGCGAAATGACCGCGGTGTACCCGGCGTTCGACGCCAAGGGTTTTCTCAAACACGCCAAGGCCGGGTTGGCAGACCTGTCGGTGATGCAGCGCATGGCGCGGGTCAGCGAAAGCCTGAACGCTGTGATCCCGCTGGATTATCCGCAAACCCTGAAGTTGCTGTATGCCCTTGCCCCTCGGCTGAACAGCGCCTTTGTCAGCCTGTTCCTGCCCCACTACGTTGCCAGCTACGGCGGCGATGATTTCAAGCGTTCCATGGCTGCCCTCAAGTACTTCACCACCTTCGGCTCCGCCGAGTTTGCCGTGCGGCATTTCCTGCTGAGGGATTTCAAGCGCACCCTGGCCGTAATGCAGCAATGGTCGCTGGATGACAACGAACACGTGCGACGCCTCGCCAGCGAAGGTTCACGGCCACGGCTGCCATGGTCGTTTCGCCTGGCCGAGGTGCAGGCCGACCCGAACCTGTGCGCTTCGATCCTCGACAATCTCAAGGCCGACAGCAGCCTCTACGTGCGCAAGTCGGTGGCCAACCACCTCAACGACATCACCAAGGACCATCCGGATTGGGTGCTGGGCCTGATCGAAGGCTGGTCCCTGGATAACCCCCACACCGCGTGGATCGCCCGCCACGCGCTGCGCAGCCTGATCAAGCAAGGCAACACCCGGGCGCTGACGATCATGGGCGCCGGGGCCAGGGCCGAAGTGAAGATCCATCAACTCAAGGTCGAGCCGGCGGCGATCAAGTTGGGGGAGCGGATCAACCTGTCCTTCAGCCTGGAGTCCACTGCCGATTCGTCGCAAAAGCTGGTGGTCGACTACGCCATCGACTATGTGAAAAGCGCCGGTCACAGCGCGTCCAAGGTGTTCAAGCTCAAGGCATTTACCCTGGGTGCCGGAGAACATCACGCCATCAGCCGTGGCCAACATATCCGTGAATTGACCACGCGCAAGCACTATCCCGGCAAGCATGCGGTTCACGTGCTGGTGAACGGTGAGCGGCTGGGAAGCGTCGAGTTTGAACTCGAAAAATAATCCTTAAAACATTAACAAAGGCTCTAGATCGGGCCTTACAGCGTAATTAATTGTCGGACAATGCTAGGCATTCGTGTTGCGATCCATTATCATCCGGCGCCTTCTCGGTACCCCTAGGGTACTTGTGTCAATGTTCCACCTGAGGCGCCCATGCTCCGTTTTTCGTTTTACCGTCCCCTGATCTGCATCAGCTGGGGGCTTGCCAGCCACAGCGCGTTTGCCGCCCTGCAACCAATGGCCGAAGCCCCGCTGGCCAGCGACACCGAGCTGCATTGCCACTTCAACCGCGACGCCAGCGTCGACTGCACTACCCGCTTTCACTACACCATCCTCAAGCCAAGCGGCCGCGAAATGCTCTCGCGGATCGACTTCAGCTACCAGGAAGAAGACGGCTTCGAACTGATCAAGGCCGAGTCCACCCAGCCCGGCGGTAAACCTGTGCCCCTGGACCCGACGCAAATCGACACCCGCACCGCCCCCAACCCGGACCAGGGTTTTTCCCGGGAAAAACAGACCTCGCTGGCGTTTCCCAACCTGCGGGTCGGCACGCAAATCCGCTACACGGTGCGCGAACATCACCCGGCCAAACCGCTGATGACCGAGTTCTACTACGCCTTGCAGTTCGGCCCCAACGCCGCACGGCGCGACCACTTCAAGGCACGCTTCACCGCCGAGCGGCCGATCGAGTGGCGCAGCGAATTGATGGAGGGTTTCAGCATTACGCCATCGGCCAATCGCAAGACCCTGGACGTGGTGCAAAAGGCCCCGACCTACCTCAGCTACATCAACGAATCCGCCAACGCCTACATACGCCACGCCCCGCGTATCGAAGTCGGCAGCTCCCTGGATCGCCAGCAGTACTTCGGCGGCTTTGCCGAACGCTACAACCAGATCCTCGGCGCCAAGCTGCCGCCCCAGGGCGCCGCCGCCGTGGCCGCCGTTCGCGGCTTGCCACCGGCACAACAGGTGGCCGGCCTGATGCAGCACATCAACGACCACTATCGTTACCTGGGCGACTGGCGCGCCTCGGATCGCGGCTATGTGCCCTTCAGCCTGGCGGAGATCGAGCAGCACGGCTACGGCGACTGCAAAGACCTTTCGACGCTGCTGGCGGCCATGCTCAAGGCCAGCGGAATCAAGGCCGAACCGGCCTGGGTCAGCCGCGGCGATGTGGTTAACCCGCTGCTGATTCCCGGTACCGGCGCGCCGAACCACGCCATCGTCCGCGCCGAAGTCGATGGCCAGGTGTGGTGGCTGGACCCGACCAACCCGATCTTCGCCCCCGGCCAGACCCTGCCCGACATCCAGGACCGCTGGGTGCTGGTGACCAACGCCGAGGGCCAGGTACGTGAAGAACACATCCCGCTGCAACCCGCCGCCGCCACGTTGATCCTCGACAAACAGGAACGCTTCGACGCCCAGGGCACCGCCCGGGTCTCGGCCACCGTTGATTTTCGCGGCATGCCGCTGATGCAACTGAGCGTCGCCGACCGCCAGCAAGGCGCCACCGCCAGCGACCAGAACATCTGCGACAACTTCGGCAAACAGATCACCGACTGCCAGGTCGAGCGCCCCGCCACCGCCTTCTTGATCCCGGCCAGC
This sequence comes from Pseudomonas sp. D4002, assembly GCF_013385665.1. NCBI lineage: Bacteria > Pseudomonadati > Pseudomonadota > Gammaproteobacteria > Pseudomonadales > Pseudomonadaceae > Pseudomonas > Pseudomonas sp. D4002. The sequence continues at coordinate 106,328 of NZ_JACAPN010000033.1, read as the reverse complement.
TACAAGGTCAGCGCCACCCTGACGGACATGCGGCCCCTGGAACCGCTGGGCAACGACCACATCTACAACGATGCCTTGCTGCAAGAGAAATGGGACGGTCTGCTCAACTACCGCCGCAATGGGCAACTGGCCGACTTGTACATAGGCAACCCCGAGACGCTGGATTACACCATCACACTGTCGGGTGGGCAGATCGACAAGGACATCAAGGCTTGCCAGGTACGCTCGCCGTGGTACGACCTGGACCTGACGGGTGAGCGCGTCAAGGGCGACTGGCGTTATCACTACGTCCTGACGCAGAAAATACGCTGGCTGACCCACGATGAAATTGTCAGCGCGCCGTTTGAAAAGATGATCAAGGAGATCCGTGCCTGTGGTGAGCAGGTGCATCAGGTGGTGAAGCTCTAACCCTCCCCCAGCAAAACCCCTTGCTCCCGCGCGCAGAGTTCCACCAGGTAATCCCACAACACCCGCAACCTTACCGACTTGTGCAACTCGCGCCGGGAGCTGATCCAGTAGCTGCGCTGGATGCTCTCCGCCGGCAGCAGCGGCACCAGGTCCGGGTCGCTCGCCGCCATGAAGCACGGCAATACGGCAATTCCCAACCCCGAGCGCGCCGCCTGGTGCTGGGCGATCACGCTGGTGCTGTGGAACACCACCTTGGGGTTGCGGCAGAAACTGCTGAGGAATTTCAGTTCCTGGCTGAACAGCAAATCATCGACGTAATCGATCCAGGCGTGCACCGCCAGGTCCTCGCGTTTTTCAATCGGCGGTGTGCGGTCCAGGTAGCTGCGGCTGGCGTAGAGCGCCAGGCGGTAGTCGGTGAGTTTGCGAGTCACCAGTTGGTCGACGCTGGGGCGTTCGAGGTGGATGCTGATTTCCGCTTCGCGGTTGAGGATGCTGACAAACCGTGGCACTGCCAGCAGTTCCACTTCCAGGCCCGGGTAGCGTTCGAACAGGCCGCCCATGCGACTGGCCAGGAACATCACGCCCAAACCTTCGGCCACCCCCAGGCGGATCTTGCCCAGGGGCGCGGCGGAATGAGTCAGTTCTTCTTCGGCCAGCAGCGCCACGTTTTCCATGGCTTCGGCATGTTTGAGCAGGGCTTCGCCGGAGGGCGTGAGTTCGTAACCCTGGGCATGCTGCACGAACAGCGCAGTGCCCAGGCTTTTCTCGATGGCCTCGATGTGCCGGGCCACGGTGGCGTGGGTGGTTTTCAGGCGTTGCGCCGCCGTGAGCAAGCGTCCGCTACGCTGTAACTCAAGAAAGAACCGCAGATCATTCCAGTCGAACATGCCTTCCCCTTCTTCCCTTGAACAGCAGCGTTGTCTAAAAACGCACAGCAGCTGGGTAAAAACTAACATTTTTAAGACGAAAACTAACAACTAGGATGGGACCAATAAGAAAAACAAGCGAGGTCACAGATGCATTCTGCAGCTGCTGAATACGATTACGTGGTGGTAGGCGCCGGCCCGGCGGGCTGCCTTCTGGCCAATCGACTGTCTGCCAACCCTGCCCATCGCGTGTTGCTGCTTGAAGCAGGCGGTCGCGATAACTACCCCTGGATCCATATTCCCGTCGGCTACCTGTTCTGCATCGGCAACCCGCGCACCGACTGGTGTTTCAAGACCGAAGCCCAGGAAGGCCTGCAAGGCCGTGCGCTGAGCTACCCGCGCGGCAAGGTGCTGGGCGGGTGCTCGTCCATCAACGGCATGATCTACATGCGCGGCCAGGCCCGGGATTACGACGGCTGGGCCGAGGACAATCCCGGCTGGGCCTGGAAGGATGTGCTGCCGCTGTTCAAGCAGAGCGAAAACCATTTTGCCGGTGCCTCGCAATTTCACAGTGACGGCGGTGAATGGCGGGTTGAGCAACAGCGCCTGCACTGGCCGATCCTCGATGCGTTTCGTGACGCGGCGCAGCAAAGCGGTATCGACAGCATCAGTGACTTCAACCAGGGCGACAACGAAGGCTGTGGCTATTTCCAGGTCAATCAGAAATCCGGCGTGCGCTGGAATGCGGCCAAGGCGTTTCTCAAACCGATCCGCCAGCGGCCCAACCTGACGGTGATGACCGAGGTTGAAGTCGACCGCGTACTCCTGGAGAACGGCCGTGCGGCGGCGGTGGTTGCTCGCCAGAATGGCCAGCCAGTCACGTGGCGGGCGCGCAAGGAAATCATCCTGTGCGCCGGCTCCGTCGGTTCGCCCGGCATCCTGCAACGCTCCGGTATCGGCCCCTCCAGCGTGCTCAAGCCTTTGGGCATCGATGTGCTGCACGAGTTACCCGGCGTGGGCGGCAACCTGCAGGATCACCTGCAACTGCGCCTGATCTACAAGCTGGAAAACGCCCGCACCCTGAACCAGATCGCCGGCACCGTGTGGGGCAAGATGGGCATGGGCCTGCGCTACCTGTACGACCGCAGCGGCCCGTTGTCCATGGCCCCCAGCCAGCTTGGCGCGTTTGCCCGCTCCGGGCCGGAGCAGACGTCGGCCAACCTCGAATACCACGTGCAACCGCTGTCCCTGGAGCGCTTTGGCGAACCACTGCACGGGTTCCCGGCCTTCACCGCTTCGGTGTGCGACTTGCGCCCGCAAAGCCGTGGCCGCATCGACATTCGCTCGGCCAACCCGGCAGACGCACCGCTGATCCGCCCCAACTACCTCAGCCATCCGGAAGACCTGCGGGTGGCCGCCGACGCCATTCGCCTGACCCGACGCATCGTCTCGGCGCCGGCCCTGAAGCAATTCAACCCGGTGGAGTACCTGCCCGGCGCAGAACTGCAGACGGACGAACAACTGCAGGAAGCCGCCGCCCGCATTGGCACCACGATTTTCCATCCAGTGGGCACCTGCCGCATGGGCAGCGACAAGGACGCGGTGGTCGACGCCCAACTGCGAGTGCACGGGGTTCCCGGCCTGCGCATTGCCGACGCGTCGGTCATGCCCCGCATCACTTCAGGCAACACCTGCTCACCGACGCTGATGATCGCGGAAAAAGCCGCGCAGCTTATCCTTTCGCCGAACACAAGGAGCCTCGCCCCGGAGAAAGAACTGACCTTACCGGCTTGAACTTACCTTACCGGCTAGACCTGTGGGAGCGGGCTTGCTCGCGAAGAACGCAAAGACACCGCGTTAATCCAGAATGCACGCGTTATCGTTGACGTTTTTCGCGAGCAAGCTCGCTCCTACAGTGGAATAGCGGCGCTGAAACTGGCGCCGACAGTGGAACAACAATAAATAATCACTGTGAGGGCTACCCAAATGTCAGAACACGCTCAACCCCTGGGCTCCGCCACCAAGGCGCGAGACAGCAACGACACACAGAAAGTCATCTTCGCCTCCTCCCTCGGGACGGTGTTCGAGTGGTATGACTTCTTCCTCTATGGCGCACTCGCGGCGGTAATCAGCAAGCAGTTCTTTGCCGGGGTCAACGACACCACGGCGTTTATCTTTGCCCTGATGGCCTTCGCCGCCGGCTTTGTGGTGCGCCCGTTCGGCGCGCTGGTGTTCGGTCGGCTGGGTGACATGATCGGGCGCAAGTACACCTTCCTCGCCACCATCATCCTGATGGGCCTGGCGACTTTCTGCGTCGGCCTGCTGCCGACCTATTCGAGCATCGGTATTGCCGCACCGATCATCCTCGTCGCGCTGCGCATGCTCCAGGGCCTGGCGCTGGGCGGCGAGTACGGCGGCGCAGCCACCTATGTGGCCGAGCACGCCCCGGCGGGCAAACGCGGCTTCCACACCAGCTGGATTCAATCCACCGCGACCCTCGGTCTGTTGCTGTCGTTGCTGGTGGTGCTGGCCTGCCGTTACTTCACCGGCGACCAATTCGAAGTGTGGGGCTGGCGCCTGCCGTTCCTGCTGTCGATCGTGCTGCTGGGTATCTCCACCTGGATCCGCATGAGCCTGCACGAGTCGCCGGCGTTCCTGAAAATGAAAGAGGAAGGCAAGGCCAGCAAGTCGCCGATCCGCGAGTCGTTCGGCAAATGGGAAAACCTCAAGATTGTGCTGATTGCGCTGTTCAGCATCAACGCCGGCCAGGCAGTGACGTTCTATGCCGCGCAGTTTTATGTGCTGTTCTTCCTCACACAGTTTTTGAAGATGGATCCGGCACTGGCCAACATGCTGCTGATCATCAGCGTGGTGATTGGTGCGCCGTTCTTCATCTTCTTCGGCTGGCTTTCGGACAAGCTGGGACGCAAGCCGGTGTTGATGGTCGGCCTGCTGCTGGCCACCGCGCTGTACTTCCCGATCTTCAAGGGCCTGGCGCACTACACCAACCCGGCGATGGACCACGCCAGCCGCCAGTCGCCGATCACCGTATTGGCAGACCCGGCCACCTGCACCTTCCAGTTCGACCCGGTGGGCAAGGCGCGTTTTGACAGCCCCTGCGACAAGGTCAAGACCTTCCTGGTGAAACAGGGCCTGCCGTACGAAAGCGCGGCCGCCCCGGCGGGCAGCGCGGTGCAGGTGAGCGTGGGTGATGTGCGTATCGACGGTTACGACGAAGCCGCCCTGAAAGGCGCGGTGACCCTGGCGGGTTATCCGCAATCGGCTGATGTGGCCCAGGTCAACAAAACCATGGTGGTGGTGCTGATCGTCGCGCTGATCCTGATCGCCGCCATGTGCTACGGCCCGCTGGCAGCGCTGATGGTGGAGCTGTTCCCGACACGCATCCGCTACACCTCGCTGTCGCTGCCATACCACATCGGGAATGGCTGGTTTGGTGGCTTCCTGCCGACGGTGTCGTTTGCGCTGGTGGTGTACACCGGGGATATTTTCTATGGGCTGTGGTACCCGGTGGTCATTACCGGGGTGAGCCTGATCGTGGGGCTGATTTGCCTGAAAGAAACCAAGAACGTCGATATCGACAATAACTAAACGTCGATCCGGCCGACGCTGGAGTTTCAGTGTGGGAGCGGGCTTGCTCGCGAAAGCGGGGTGTCAGTCGCCGGATAGGTTGACTGATACACCGCATTCGCGAGCAAGCTCGCTCCCACATTGGGTTTAGCACCAGACACACAAATTGCTGTATATCCATCCAGATAAAAGTTGCCCAATTCTGATTTATTGCCCATCCTGCTCCCCATTCAATTGCGTAGCGAATGTGGTGACCATGCGGCTGTTCCTCTGTGAAAAACCGTCCCAGGCCAAGGATATCGCCGCCGTGCTCGGCGCGACCCGGCGTGGCGACGGTTGCTGGCTGGGCTCAGGCGTGACGGTGACCTGGTGCATCGGCCACCTGCTGGAAACCGCCCCGCCCGACAGCTACGACGCCAAGTACAAGCGCTGGGTGCTGGCCGACCTGCCAATCATTCCCGAGAAGTGGAAGATGCTGGTCAAGCCCAAGACTGCCAGCCAGTTCAAGGCGGTCAAGCGTCTGCTGGGGGAAGCCAAGGAACTGGTGATCGCCACCGATGCCGACCGTGAGGGCGAGATGATCGCCCGTGAACTGGTGGAGCATTGCCGTTATCGCGGTCCCATCCAGCGGCTGTGGCTCTCGGCACTCGATGACGCATCCATCCGCAAGGCCCTGGCCTCGTTGAAGCCCGGTGCTGAAACCTTCAGCCTCTACCATTCGGCCCTTGGCCGCTCCCGTGCCGACTGGCTGATCGGGATGAACATGAGCCGGCTGTTTACCCTGCTGGGCCAACAGTCCGGCTACCAGGGCGTGTTGCCGGTCGGCCGTGTGCAAACCCCGACCTTGCGCCTGGTAGTGGACCGGGACCGCAGCATTGCCGACTTTGTACCCGTCGCTTATTGGGCCACCGATGTGGATCTGCTCCACGACGACATCACCTTTACGGCGCAGTGGCGCGCAACAGAAGACGCCTGTGACGATCAGGGCCGGTGCCTCAATCCGCAGCTTGCCCGGGACGCCGCCAATGCCATGAGCAACGCCGCCAGCGCCCGGCTGGTCAAACTGCGTACCGAGCGCATGCGCGACGTCGCGCCCCTGCCCTTCGACCTCGGCACCCTGCAGGAAATCTGCTCGAAAAAGCTTGGCCTCGGCGCCCAGGAAACCCTGGATGTTGCCCAGTCGCTCTACGAAACCCACAAGGTCATCACTTACCCACGCAGCGATTGCGGCTACCTGCCCCTGAGCCAGCACGGCGACGCGCCGAAAATTCTCGCGGCGCTGGGGCGGGCCGATCCGGCGGTGAATGAATTGATGCCACACATCGATCCGAAGCGACGCTCCCGAGCCTGGAACGACGCCAAGGTCAGCGCTCACCACGGCATCATTCCCACCGGCGCCGGCAAGGATGTCGGGCAATTGACGGGCAAGCATCGCGCCGTCTACACCTTGATTCGCGCCCGCTACCTCGCGCAGTTCCTGCCCAACCACGAGTACGACCGTACCCAGGCAGATTTCGATTGTGCCGGTGAAGCCTTGCGGGCTGTCGGTAAAGTCATCGTCGAGCCTGGCTGGAAACGCGCATTGCCGGAAGCATTGGCGCCGGCCAAGGGCCGTGAAGCACCTGCGCCGCAGTCCTTGCCAAAACTGGTTCAGGGGCAGGACTACGCCGTGGCCAAGGTCAACCTCAAGGACCTGTGGACCCAGCCACCCAAACCCTTCACCGAAGGCGACCTGATCAAGGCGATGAAAAACGTCGCCAAGCTGGTGGAAGACCCGCTGCTCAAGCAAAAGCTCAAGGACACCACCGGGATCGGCACCGAAGCCACCCGCGCCGGGATCATCCAGGGCCTGCTGGACCGCGGCTACCTGGTGAAAAACGGCAAGGCGCTGTCGGCAACACCCGCCGCTTTCAGCCTGATTGATGCAGTGCCACGGGCAATTGCCGACCCCGGTACCACCGCTATCTGGGAGCAGGCACTGGACATGGTACAAAGCGGCGAGATGAGCCTGGAAGAGTTCGTCGCCAAACAGGCGGCATGGATGAGCAAACAGGTGACCCGCTGCACTGGCATGCGCCTGACCATCAGCGGCCCGGCCAGCCCGGCCGGACGTGGCGCCACACCATGGAAAAACAAACGCAAACCGTCCAAGCGCAAGACGGCCACCAGCCCGAAGCGGGCGGCAAAACCGGCAAACAAAGGCTGAGAAGCACTAAGAAATCGCGACAATGACGTTTTTCGACGGGATGTATGCCGCTTTGGACCTTGCCCTGCTGCAGGCCATCCAGGATTCTGTAGGGCCTGCTAACCTCCCAACAATAACAACACCGGAGTGGCCTCCATGAAAACCGTTGCCCAAGTGCTGAAGTCCAAAGACCAGCATAACCATCAAGTCCACACCATCCCCCACGACCATACGGTATTTGAGGCCTTGATCGTGATGGCTTCGAAAAACGTCGGGGCCTTGCCAGTGCTCCAGGACGGCAAGGTGGTGGGCATCATCAGTGAACGAGACTATGCCCGTAAGGTCATCCTCCATGGATTGTCTTCGGTGACGACCAAAGCCCACGAGATCATGAATTCACCGGTGATCACCGTCGACACTCACCAGACTGTCGAGACGTGCATGACGATCATGACCGACCGACATCTGCGGCACCTGCCTGTGGTGGAGAATGGCGAACTGCTTGGCTTGCTGTCCATCGGCGACCTGGTCAAGGAAGCGATTGCCGAACAGGCCGACCTGATCAAACAGCTGGAGCAGTACATTCGCGGCGAATAATCATTGGGGACCCCATGCTCGATACCCTGCAACATCAAGTCGATAACCAACTCGACAGCCTGCACCGGGCCATGTCCCAACGGCGCTTCCTGGTGCTGACCGGTGCGGGTATCAGCACCTCTTCGGGGATTCCCGATTATCGCGACAGCGAAGGCGTGCGCCGGGGCAAGGCGCCGATGATGTACCAGGAGTTCCTGGCAACCTCGCAGGCGCGCCGCCGCTACTGGGCGCGGGCGATGCTAGGCTGGCCGAGGGTGCGTGTCGCGCAGCCGAACGCGGCGCATATCGCCCTGGCCACTCTGCAGCAACGCCAGCGCATTACCGGGCTGATCACCCAGAACGTCGACACCCTGCACGATCAGGCTGGCAGCCATGATGTGATCGAACTCCACGGCAGCCTTCACCGGGCGCTATGTCTGGATTGCCAGCAGACCAGCGACCGGAACCTGATCCAGCGCCAAATGGAAGCCGAGAACCCGTACCTGGCGGGTGTGGATGCCGTTCAGGCCCCCGACGGTGACACCCTGCTGGACCCGGCCTTTGAAGGACGTTTTCAGGTGCCCCGCTGCCCCCACTGCGGCGGGCAACGGTTGAAACCGGACGTGGTGTTTTTCGGCGAGAACGTCGCCCAGGGCACGGCAGCCAAGGCGATGGCGGCGGTGGATGACGCAGAAGGATTGCTAGTGGTGGGTTCGTCGCTGATGGCGTATTCAGCGTTTCGGTTGTGCAAGGCGATGGTCGAGCAAGGCAAGCCCGTGATTGCCATCAATCTGGGCAAGACACGGGGCGATGAGTTGCTGCAACTCAAGATCGAAGCCTCCTGCGAACGTTTGTTGCCGTTGCTGGCAGAACGCCTGGGATAGCCCAATCCTGCTTTTCTGTGGCGAGGGAGCTTGCTCCCGCTGGGCTGCGCAGCAGCCCCAAAACCGACAACCGAATGATTCCTGCAGAACCGCAGTCAGCCTGGTGGGGGCTCTTCGCACCCCAGCGGGAGCAAGCTCCCTCGCCACAAAAAGCCCCCGGATCCCGCGACCTGCCCGCACGAAAAGTGACGCCCAAGTCATGTTTTCCGCTCACACCCCCGCCCTGCAAGGATTTATGTAGTGCTCAAAAATAATCACTACATAATCGTTGACGTAACCGTTTTGTAATTGCATGATTCAAGCGTCTCCCGGATCGGGAGCGTTGGTAACACGCGTTTTGAACAAGCTCGTCTGACCGCCGAGCTGTTTTTTCCGGATGTGCACTGCCCACAAGGCAGATTGATGAAGCTGACCGGCCCGAAAGGATCGGTACAAGGAGCTCAAACGCTGCTTGTCTTCGTTATGAAACCATTGCGTAGCAGGTCATCAGCAAGACTACATGCATCGGTTCAAGACCCTGCCCGTATTCGGCAGACAGTCGCTGACGCCCGGTTTTCTGAGCCGGAGACAACTTAGTAGTTTTAACGGATCAACTAGAGATCGCCAACTGGTCAAGGGGCTTACACATGAATCTGAACAACCAACCAACTATCGATGAATTGGCTGAGATGTTCGCAGCGCAGAAAGACACGCTCGACGACCATATCCTCTGGATTGGTAAATCGGGCCAGGTCCATATTGACTGCCTGGCGCCCCACACCGTGGAAGAAGAGTTCGACAGGAATAACCGTGAACTGGCAGCGCGCCTGAAGATGTACCGCCGCGGCCAGGGTTATGTCGGCAAGAAAGCCGCCGCCGATCGCAACTTTATCGAGCAGGTCTTCCATACACTTAATACCGAGTGGCAGAACCTTAAAGGCCATTCGCAAGTTAAGGTGATCGACAGATACTGCTGATAACTACGCACTTATCACTTAAGCCTGCTCGCTTAAAACGAGCAGGCTTTTTTATGGCCGACGGTTATTGCAACAACGCCGGGAAACGCCCCTTCCCCGCTTCATCGCAAAAAATATCAAACATGGCCTGGGCCGCCGCTGAAAGTTCGTGGCCGGGCTTGGTCAGTACACCAATCGGCCGTTCGATCACCGGATCGCTCAAGGTGATGCAATGGGCGCCTGCTTCCTGCATTTGGCGTGCACACAACGCCGGCACTGCACTCACGCCCAAGCCACTGGCAACCATCTTGCCCACCGTCGCCAGTTGATGGCTCTCCAGGGCTACGGGCAGCTTCAGGTCCAGCGCCTTCAGGTGTTCTTCAAGCATCACTCGTACCGTGGACGGGCGCTGCAAGGTGATGAAGGGTTGTTCCAGCAAGGTGTGCCAGGCGATATCGGAGCGGCGTGCCAATGGCGAGTCACCGGGCACCACCGCCACAAAGCGGTCCACATACAGCGGGGTGAACACCAGCGATGAGCTTTCCGACGGTTCAAACGCCACGCCCAACTCCACTTGGCGATCGCGGACCATTTCCAGCACCTGCTCGTTGATCACGTCATTCACCGTTACGTTGACCTGAGGATAGCGCGCGCGAAAAATCTTCAGGATCGGTGGCAGCAGGTTTCCGGCAAACGACGGCATCGCCGCCACCGTTACCCGCCCGCGCTGCAGGGTGAAACGCTGGCGCAACTCATCCTCGGCATTGTCCCAATCGGCGATCAGGCGCCGGGCCAGGGGCAGTAGCGATTCTCCTTCGGGAGTCAGCGCGACATTGCGCGTATTGCGGCTGAACAGCCGCCCGCCCAGGCCTTCTTCCAGGCCTTTGATGGTCAAGCTCAAGGCCGACTGGGAAAGATGCAAACGCTCACAGGCGGCCGCAAAGCTCAAGGTCTGGGCCACGGCAAGAAAGGCGCGCATCTGTTTAACTGTCATGAAGCTTCTCCCGATGGCTGAGGACTGTGCTGTTTTTTAAATCAATCAACCTTAAAAAACAACTTAACAAATCAATCCGTCGGCGCAACACTCGGTTCATATGGCTGGCCCACAAACAATAAAAGAGGTGCATATGGCAGGTTTTGATAAACGCGTAGCGTCCTATGAAGAGGCGCTGGCAGGCCTGGAAGATGGCATGACGGTTCTTGCCGGTGGTTTTGGCCTGTGCGGCATCCCGGAAAACCTCATTGCCGAAATCAAGCGCAAGGGCACCCGCAACCTGACCGTGGTCTCCAACAACTGCGGCGTCGACGGCTTCGGCCTGGGCCTGCTGCTGGAAGGCAAGCAGATCAGCAAGGTCTTCGCGTCCTACGTCGGTGAAAACGCCCTGTTCGAGAAGCAACTGCTCAGCGGCGAAATCGAAGTGGTCCTGACGCCCCAAGGCACCCTCGCCGAAAAACTGCGCGCAGGCGGTGCCGGCATCCCGGCCTTCTTCACCGCCACCGGCGTCGGCACGCCAGTCGCTGAAGGCAAGGAAACCCGCGAGTTCAACGGTCGCCCGTACCTGATGGAAGAATCCATCACCGGCGACTTCGCCATCGTCAAAGGCTGGAAAGCCGACCACTTCGGCAATGTGATCTATCGCCATACCGCCCAGAACTTCAACCCGCTGGCCGCCACCGCCGGCAGGATCACCGTGGTCGAAGTCGAAGAAATCGTCGAACCGGGCGAGCTGGACCCGGCGCATATCCACACCCCAGGGATCTACGTCGACCGGATCATTTGCGGCACCTTCGAGAAGCGCATCGAACAGCGCACCCTCCGCAAATAATCCACCAGCCCAAATAATAAGGAGACAAAAAATGGCTCTTACCCGCGAACAAATGGCTCAACGCGTCGCCCGCGAAATGCAGGACGGTTTCTACGTCAACCTCGGCATCGGCATTCCGACCCTGGTGGCCAACTACATCCCAGAAGGCATGGAGGTCATGCTGCAGTCGGAAAACGGCCTGCTGGGCATGGGTCCGTTTCCTACTGAAGAAACCATCGATGCCGACATGATCAACGCCGGCAAACAGACCGTCACCGCGCGCATTGGCGCGTCGATCTTCTCCTCGGCCGAGTCCTTCGCGATGATTCGCGGCGGCCATGTCGACCTGACCGTGCTCGGCGCGTTTGAGGTCGATGTACAGGGCAACATCGCCTCGTGGATGATCCCCGGCAAGCTGGTCAAGGGAATGGGCGGCGCGATGGACCTGGTGGCCGGTGCCGAGAACATCATCGTGATCATGACCCACGCGTCCAAGGACGGTGAATCCAAGTTGCTGAGCCAATGCAGCCTGCCGCTGACCGGCGCCAACTGCATCAAGCGCGTGCTGACGGACCTGGCCTACCTGGAAATCGAAAATGGCGCTTTTGTCCTCAAGGAACGCGCACCTGGCGTCAGTGTTGAAGAGATCGTCAGCAAGACAGCCGGTAAACTGATCGTCCCGGACCACGTTCCAGAAATGCACTTCCAGTGAGGACAGATTCCATGCAAGACGTCGTGATTGTTGCTGCCACCCGCACCGCCGTGGGCAGCTTCCAAGGTTCGCTGGCAAGCATCCCGGCCCCGGAGCTGGGGGCTGCGGTGATTCGTCGCCTGCTGGAGCAGACCGGCATCGACCCGGCACTCGTGGATGAAGTGATCCTTGGCCAGGTGCTCACCGCCGGCAGCGGCCAGAACCCGGCCCGCCAGGCCTCGATCCTCGCCGGCCTGCCCCACGCCGTGCCGGCGCTGACCCTGAACAAGGTCTGCGGCTCGGGGCTCAAGGCCCTGCACCTGGGCGCACAAGCGATCCGTTGCGGCGATGCCGAGGTGATCATCGCCGGCGGCATGGAGAACATGAGCCTGGCCCCGTACGTATTGCCGGCCGCCCGCACCGGCCTGCGCATGGGCCATGCGAAGATGATCGACAGCATGATCACCGACGGTCTGTGGGATGCGTTCAACGACTACCACATGGGCATCACCGCCGAGAACCTGGTGGACAAGTACGGCATCAGCCGTGAAGCCCAGGACGCCTTCGCCGCCGCCTCCCAGCAAAAAGCCACGGCGGCCATTGAAGCCGGGCGTTTCAGCGATGAGATCACACCGATCCTGATTCCCCAGCGCAAGGGCGACCCGGTGGCCTTCGCCGTGGACGAACAGCCACGGGCGGGCACCACCGCCGAATCCCTGGCCAAGCTCAAGCCGGCCTTCAAGAAAGACGGCACGGTCACCGCCGGCAATGCATCCAGCCTCAACGACGGCGCGGCTGCCGTGCTGCTGATGAGCGCGGACAAAGCCAAGGCCCTGGGCCTGCCGGTACTGGCACGCATCGCCAGCTACGCCAACGCCGGCGTCGATCCCGCGATCATGGGCATTGGCCCGGTATCGGCCACCCGCCGCTGCCTGGACAAGGCCGGCTGGAGCCTGGGCGACCTGGACCTGATCGAAGCCAACGAAGCCTTTGCCGCGCAGTCACTGGCGGTGGGCAAAGAGCTGGAATGGGACGCGGCCAGGGTCAACGTCAACGGCGGCGCGATTGCCATCGGCCACCCGATTGGCGCGTCAGGCTGCCGTGTGCTGGTGACCCTGCTGCATGAAATGATCAAGCGTGACGCCAAGAAGGGCCTGGCCACCCTGTGCATCGGTGGCGGGCAAGGTGTAGCCCTGGCCCTTGAACGCAGCTGATTTCAAAGAGCAACATGGAAAAGGCCCGGTTCCACGAAAACCGGGCCTTTTCTTTATCGGTCAGTCCCGCGCCTGGGGCACCGCAAACACCGCATTTGCCCGCACCACCACCTTCTCCCCGACCTGCACGCTGACCGTGGCAAACGCCATCTGCCGCCCGCGCTTGTGATGCTCCAGACGCACCTCGACCCACTCCCCTACCTGCACCGCGCCGAGATAGTCCAGGGTCATGCTCGCCGTGATCAACGGCAGCGGCGGCTCGCTGGAAAACGCCATGGCGTAGCCCATGCCCACATCCGCCAGGGTGGCCAGCACGCCACCGTGCACGGTGCCGCGTCCGTTGGCGTGGCGGTTGTCGGCGCGCAGGCCGATTTCCAGCTGCAAGCCTTCACCTCGGCTATACACCGGGCCAAGCAGGTCCAGGAGTGGGCTGCTGCGACGCAGTGGAGTAAAGCCTTCGGGGATGGCATGGGCAGTCATGTCAGGTTCTTCCTTGGGGACAAGACTGGAGGTGTATCCCACCGCCGCCATCCGGACCATCAACATCAGCCCGGTAAATCCCCGGTGATAAGCCTAACGCTTCATGCAGCGCTGATAACGCTCATCCACGCGCTTGGCAAACCAGGCCGTGGTGAGGTTGCGGGTGATCTTCGGGCTTTTCAGCACGATACCCGGCAGGATCGCCCGCGGCACCGGTTTGCCGGCGGCCTTGTCGGCCAGGGCGAACACCCGCTGGTACAGGGTGGTGTCTTCAAAATCCAGGCGCTCGCCCTGCTCCAGCTGGCTGCGGATGCTCGGGTTGCGCATGTCCAGCGCCTTGCCCAGTGAGCGCACTGCCAGCTCGGTGGTGCCTGGCAGGAACGAGCCGTAGTTGATCAAGTCGCCGTCCAGCGCCAGCGTGGTACCCGAGACCCGGCTGACCGCTGCCTGGAATGCGGCGTTGCGGCTGGCGTACCAACCGGCATTGAAATCGGCGAAGCGGTACAGCATCTGGTCGTAATTCACCGGGTAGCCCAGCAGATGGGTGATGCCAAAGTACATGCCGCCTCGGCGGGTAAACACTTCCCGGCGGATGCTGCCATCCACGGTGTAGGGATAATCCCGTGCCTGCTTTTGTGCAAAGTCGATGCTGACCTGCATCGGGCCTGCGGTATGCACCGGGTTGAAGCCGCCAAACAGCGTATTGCCCAAGGGCACGACACTGATGAAGTCGTCAAAGATTCCACTCAAATCCCGCTCGGTGCGCGCAGCGTTCAAGCGCTCGGCGTAGGACTTGCCGGTGGGCGAGCGCAGTTGCAGTGCCGTGCGCACCAATACCGCCGGCACATGGACTTTAGCGGCGCGCCGCAGGATTTCGTCCTGGGCGATCTTGCCCATGTTCGGGACCGGCGGGTCGACCTGATAGGTGGACTCCTGCTCGGTCACGGCCAATACCGCGCAGATGTTCTCCGTACCGGGGTAGATTTTCTGCGTGTTGAAGGCGGTGTAGATGTCCTGGGCCCAGCCGCCACGATCCGGCACGCTGGCCGGCATCAGTCGCACGATCTGCGCTTTCACCTCGGCTTCGCTGCGTTCCGGCAGTTGCTGGGTGCGCTGGCTGGAGCAGCCGGCCAATACCAATAAGGTGGTAAGGCACAGGATGAGGCGAGATGAACGCATGGGGCTTCCTTGGGCGACAATGGGCCAGTCTTGGCAGATATCGACCGGTAAGTCTAACCGGGGTTCGCCGACCTGCCGCACTCGCCAAAAAAACCGCAACGTGAAAGGATCAGGCTCCCGTCGTTCCTACAAGGAGTTTGAATGCCATGCTTAGCCTGAACTTCCTGATCACCTGCCTGATCGTCGTGCTCATTCCCGGCACCGGCGTGATCTTCACCGTGTCCACCGGACTGACCGCCGGCAAGCGCGCCAGTGTGTTCGCGGCGCTGGGCTGCACCGCCGGGATCGTTCCGCACTTGTTGGCCTCCGTGCTTGGGCTGTCCGCCCTGCTGCATACCAGCGCCCTGGCGTTCGAAGCCCTCAAGTATGCCGGGGCCGCCTACTTGCTGTACCTCGCCTACGCCACCTGGCGGGACCGAACGGCCTTTGCCATGAACGACACACCGACGATTTCCAGCGCCCACAGCCTGATGGTGCGAGGCCTGTTGCTGAATATTCTGAACCCCAAGCTGACGATTTTCTTCCTGGCGTTCCTGCCGCAATTCGTCACCCCGGGCGCGGGCGCACCGGCCCTGCAAATGCTGTTGCTGAGCAGTGTATTCATGGCGATGACGTTTGCGGTGTTTGTGATTTATGGCCTGCTGGCCAATGTGTTCCGCCGCGCGGTGATCGAATCGCCACGTGTACAGAACTGGCTGCGCCGCAGTTTTGCAGCGGCGTTTGCGGGGTTGGGGCTGAACCTGGCGTTTGCCCAGCGCTAAGTTGCAAGCAGCCGCGAACAGCCTTCTTGTGGCGAGGGAGCTTGCTCCCGCTGGACTGCGCAGCAGGCCCATTTTCAGGGCCGCTGCGCGCCCCAGCGGGAGCAAGCTCCCTCGCCACAGGTTACTTAGATCCCGGCGAGTGCCAGGTCCATCGCGAAGTAGGTGAAGATCAAGTCCGCACCGGCGCGCTTGATCGAGCCCAGGGTTTCCCGTACCACGCGGGCTTCGTCGATCGCGCCCGCCTGGGCGCCGAACTTGATCATCGCGTACTCGCCGCTGACCTGGTACGCCGCCACCGGCAAACGCGAGGCTTCGCGGATGTCGCGGATGATGTCCAGGTACGCGCCGGCCGGCTTGACCATCAGCGCGTCCGCACCTTCCTGCTCATCCAGCAACGATTCGCGCACCGCTTCGCGGCGGTTCATCGGGTTCATCTGGTAGCTCTTGCGATCGCCCTTCAGCGCGCTGCCGCCGGCTTCGCGGAACGGGCCGTAGAGGGCCGAGGCGAACTTGGTGGAATAGGCCATGATCGGGATATGGCTGAAGCCTGCTTCATCCAGGGCCCGGCGAATGGCCTGGACCTGCCCGTCCATCGCGGCAGACGGCGCGATCACATCGGCACCGGCACGGGCGGCGGCCACAGCTTGCTTGCCAAGGTTGACCAGGGTGCGGTCGTTGTCGACTTCGGCGCCGTGCATCACGCCGCAATGGCCGTGGTCGGTGTACTCGCAGAAACAGGTATCGGACATCACGATCATTTCCGGCACCGCATCCTTGATGATCGAGGACATGCGCGACACCAGGCCACGCTCTTGCCAGGTGTCACTGCCCGAGGCGTCCAGGTGGTGGGACACGCCGAAGGTCATCACCGACTTGATCCCGGCTTTCGCATAGCGTTCGATCTCGCTGGCCAGCTTCGACTCGGGAATGCGCTGCACCCCGGGCATGCTGGTGATCGGCACGAAGTCGTCGATTTCTTCTTCAACGAAGATCGGCAGCACTAGGTCATTGAGGGTGAATTCGCTTTCCTGGAACAGGCCACGCAACTCCGGGGAGCGGCGCAGGCGGCGTGGACGGGCTTCGGGGAACTGGCTGGACATTGATGCTCCTGAAAAAAGGCAGGCCAAAAATCTTTGGGGCGAAAGCTTATGCCTCGTGCACCGCAGAGCACAAACGCCAAGTGCGGAACAGTTTATTGCAGGCTTGGTAACAATTGCATTGATCTAGAGCTGTAGACGGCCTTCAATGCAAACGGCAACCGCGCCGCCGATCCATATTTTCTCGCCGCTGTGTTCAACGCGGATTCGCCCGGCGCGGCCCATGGCGGTGCCCTGGCTGACCACATAGCAACTGGGCGCCAAGCCCTCGCCCAGCAACCACTGGGCGACACCGGCGTTCAGGCTGCCGGTGGCCGGATCTTCCGGAGCGCCGTCGCCGGCAATAAAGGCCCGCACCTCAAACTGCGCCTCATCGCCATCCCGCTCGGGGTTCCACGGGGCGATCACGCCCACGGCCAAGCCCTGCAACTGCGAATAGTCCGGCCGCAGTGCCAGTACCTGCTCGCGATCCGCCAGCATCACCGCCAGCCAGCCCGCGCCGTTATCCACCCACTGGCTGCGCAAAATCGCACCGGGTTCAAGGGCCAGGGCCCGACGCACGCGCTCGACCAATTCAGCTTCCAGCGGGCCGGAACGCAGCAACGGTGGCGCGATAAACGCCAGTTCATCGCCCTGGCGGCGGATGCGCACTAGGCCGATCTCACACTCCTGGATGATCTCCTCCCCAGCGGGTTGGCCACCGGCCAGCAACCAGGCATGGCAACTGCCCAGGGTCGGATGGCCGGCAAACGGCAATTCCTTGAGGGTCGTGAAGATCCTTACGCGGTAGTCCGCTCGTGGATCACGGGGCTTGAGCAGGAAGGTGGTTTCGCTGAGGTTGGTCCAGTTGGCGAAATCCGCCATCTGCTGGTCGCTCAGGCTGTCGGCGCCCAGCACCACGGCCAACGGGTTGCCCTTGACGGCCACGCTGCTGAAAACGTCCAGTTGTTTGAAGTCGAAAGAAGCCATGCCGGTCCTTATGCTGGGATGTTCAAGCCACGGATCACCGCCGGCCGGGCGACAAACCCGTCCAGGGCCCGCAGTACGTTCGGGAAGTCGGTAATACCCACCAGGTCGCCGGACTCATAGAAGCCGATCAGGTTGCGAACCCACGGGAAGGTGGCGATATCGGCGATGCTGTACTCGTCACCCATGATCCAGGTGCGGCCCAACAGGCGCTTTTCCAGCACCTCCAGCAAGCGGCGCGACTCGGCGACGTAGCGGTCGCGCGGGCGCTTGTCTTCGTAGGCCGCGCCGGCGAATTTGTTGAAGAACCCCACCTGGCCGAACATCGGCCCGATACCGGCCATCTGGAACATCAGCCACTGGATCGTCTCGTAACGCATCGCCGGGTCTTCGGGAAGCAATTCACCGCTCTTCTCGGCGAGGTAGATCAGGATCGCGCCCGACTCGAACAGCCCCAGCGCCTGGCCGCTCGGGCCATTGGGGTCGATGATCGCCGGGATCTTGTTGTTGGGGTTCAGCGACAGGAACTCGCTGGAAAGCTGGTCCTGGGTCTCGAAACTGACCTTGTGCGCCTCGTAGGGCAGGCCGATTTCCTCGAGCATGATCGACACCTTGACCCCGTTGGGCGTGGGCAACGAATACAGCTGCAGACGCTCGGGATGCCGGGCCGGCCATTTGGCGGTGATGGGGAAGTCTGAAAGTGAGTTCATCATAGGACTCCTGATAAAAGTAGGAGAGTAGTGGTTCAGTGCCTATCGTGCATCCGTCTTAATTCAGCAACATCTGCGGGTTAATCTCCTGCACACGGCAAGGATGCCGCCCCATCTCCCCCGCGAAACGAACCAAACTGCCTTGGGGGACTCTTAAAGAGCGCCCGATGGCTGGGCTTGCTTGCCCTGAATCCCTGCACCGAGACTTAGAACCATCATGACCTACAAGCCTCTGTGTCTTGCGAAACGCTTCAAACGCTACTCCTACATCCTGCTGCCGGTATTGCTGGTGAGCGCCGCGGTCGGCCTTAGCCTGGAATCGCGGGTCAGCCGCGCCCAGCCGGTCGACGGCGTGCAAACCCTGGTGTTCCTGCGCCATGGCGAGAAACCTGCCGGGGGCCTCGGCCAACTCAACTGCCAGGGGCTTAACCGTGCGATGAACCTGGCCACCGTGCTGCCGGAAAAATTCGGCAAGGCCAACTACGTGTTCGCACCCAACCCGACCCGCAATGTCGAGGAAGGCGAGAAAGACAACTCCTACAGCTACATCCGCCCGTTGATGACCATCAGCCCCAGCGCGATCAAGCTCGGGTTGCCGGTCAACATCAAGTTCTCGGCCAATGACACCAGCGCCCTCGCTGACGAACTGGTGGAAGACAAATACCACAACGCCGTCATCTACACTGCCTGGTCCCATGGGTATCTGCCGGACTTGATCAACAAGGTGGCAAGCGAGGCCGTCGGTGAAAAACATGTGATTACCGACGATTGGTCCGGCAGCGATTTCGATAGCTTGTATGTGTTGACCCTGACCTGGCACAACGGCAAGGCCTCGCTGCTCAGCCGCAACTACAAGCAAGGCCTGGATAATGGCCAGCAGACTTGCCCGGACGCAACGCAAGTCAGCGCCGATATCTGACCGCCCCTGAAGACCCGTGGCGAGGGAGCTCCCTCGCCACAGCAAGCTCCCTCGCCACAGTGCTTCGGAGGCGGCCTTGTACAGCGTATGATGTTGCGCTATTGACTCACCTGCGGATCATCTACATGTCCAACCTCTCCTCCACCCAGCCTGCCCGGGGCTGGTCCTTCTGGTGGAAACCAGCGCTGTTCCTGCTGGTGGCCTGCGTCGGCCTCTACTACGTGAAATGGTCGCCCTACTACGCCAAGGCGTTTATCGCGGCAGACAACCACAGCATCGGCGCCTCGATTCTCAACGACCAGCAAAGCGCGCCACTGGCCGCCGCGCTGGCCTATGCCCAGGTGTATTTCCTGGCGATCTGGAAAGCTGCCGTATTGGCGGTCATTCTCGGCTCATTGCTGCAGGTGCTGATCCCACGGGACTGGCTGCTGCGCCTGTTTGGCCGTGCCGGGCTGGGATCTACCCTGCGTGGCGGGCTGTTCGCCCTGCCGGGGATGATGTGCAGTTGCTGCGCCGCTCCGGTGGCGGCCGGTATGCGTCGGCAGAAAGTCTCGGTCGGCGCGGCGCTGGCGTTCTGGATTGCCAACCCGGTGCTGAACCCGGCGACACTGGTGTTCATGGGCTTTGTGCTGGGCTGGGGCTTTACTGCGCTGCGGTTGGTGGCCGGGATCGTGCTGGTGGTGGGTGTTTCGCTGGTGGCGCAACGCATCGCGCGGCCGGAGCAGGTACCGGAAGCCGCGCTCGACGCCGTGGCCCAGGCCAGCCATGCCGAAACCGAACCGTTCCTGACCCGCTGGCTGCGCACCCTGTGGCAGCTGTTCTGGAGCACGATTCCGGTGTACATCCTGGCGGTGCTGATCCTTGGCGCGGCGCGGGTCTGGCTGTTTCCCCACGTTGACGGCGCCATGGCCAACAGCCTGGTGTGGCTGGTGCCTCTGGCGATTGTCGGCACGTTGTTCGTGATCCCGACCGCCGCCGAAATTCCGATTGTGCAGACCATGATGACCCTCGGCATGGGTACCGGCCCGGCCGTGGCCTTGCTGATGACCCTGCCGAGCGTGAGCCTGCCGTCGCTGCTGATGCTGCGCAAGGATTTCGATGCGCGGGTGCTGGTGACCGTGGCCGGGCTGACGATGCTGATGGGGGTGGTGTGTGGGCTGATCGGGGCGTTTATCCTGTAGTGATCGAGTGAATTCGAGGGCCTCTTCGCGGGCAAGCCCGCTCCCACATTTTTCCTGCATTCCTACTGGATAAACGCGGTCGAATGTGGGAGCGGGCTTGCTCGCGAAGGGGCCGGCAAACTCAATCAATCACGTACGCCGAGCGAGCCTGTCCCGGAAATACTCCACCACCGCCGCTTGCTCTCCCGCAAACTCGATGCGTGCGCCTTTGCTTTCCCGCTGGAACGCGTACATCGGGTCGTAATACTCACGCAACAACCCCTCAATCCAGCCGCGGTGCAACTCCACCGCACCGCTGCGAGCTTGCTCCGCCAATGCTTCCTGCATGATCGCGTGCAACCGCGCAAACCGCTCGCCGCCCAGGCGCTTGTGGATATTGCCCAGGCTCTGGGTCAGGCGCTCGGCAAACAGTTCCTGGCCAGTGTCGCCAAACACCGCGACAAACTCGGCGCAGAGGTCCACCACATAATCCTTCAGGATGCGCTCCACCCGGCCTTCAACGCTGTCTTCCAGCCAGACCATCGGGAAGCCCTGCATGCCTTTGTGCAGGGGCAACGGCAGCGCGCAGCTGCCGATCATGCGGCTCTCATCCTCGACCACAAACTGCTCGATACCGGCGGCGCGCTTTTTCAGCAGGTCCACCGCCAGGCGGTTTTCGAAGTCGATGTTGGAAGGTTGCGCCGTGGCGCGTTTGCCGAAGCTGGAACCGCGATGGTTGGCGTGGCCTTCCAGGTCCAGGGCGTTGTTCAACTGGCCGAGCACTTCGGTCTTGCCGGTACCGGTCATGCCACCCAACAGTACGAAGTCGCATTGCGCGGTGGCGCTTTCAACCGTGTCGAGCAGGAAAGTCCGCATGGCCTTGTAGCCACCGCCCACTCGCGGATAGTCGATACCCGCCTCGGTTTTCAACCATTGCTGGGCAATCTGCGAACGCATCCCGCCGCGAAAGCAGTACAGCAGACCATCCGGATTGGCCTGGGCAAAACGCGCCCAGTGTTCGATACGTTCGGCCTTGATCGCCCCGGACACCAGTTCGTGCCCGAGAACAATGGCCGCCTGCTGGCCTTGCTGCTTGTAACAGGTGCCCACCCGTTCGCGTTCGTCGTCGGTCATCAACGGCAGGTTGACCACCCCGGGAAACGCGCCCTTGATGAACTCGATCGGCGCGCGGGTATCCATCATCGGCCGGTCGTTGAGAAAGATATCGCGGTAATCGGTGATGTCGATGGGCATCAGAACACCTCTACCGCGTTGGTCTGTCGCTCAACCAGTTCGCCGATCGGCTCAAGGTTCAGGCCCAGCTCCGCCGCCACGGCGAGGAATTCGGCATTGCCTTCGGGGGTGACCGCCACCAGCAGCCCGCCGCTGGTTTGCGGGTCGCACAGCACGCGTTTGTGCAGTTCGTTCAGGCGCCCCAGCTTGCTGGCGTAGCTGTCGAAATTGCGCAAGGTGCCGCCGGGGACGCAGCCCTGTTCCAGGTAGTACTCAACCCCGGGCAGGCGTGGGACTTTTTCATATTCGATGCGGGCAGTTAATTGGCTGCCGTCAGCCATTTCCACCAGGTGGCCCAACAGGCCGAAACCGGTGACGTCGGTCATGGCCGTGACACCGGCCAGCTTGCCAAAACGGCTGCCGGGTTTGTTGAGGGTGCACATCCAGTCACGGGCCAGGCCCACGTCGGCCTCGCGCAGCTTGCCCTTCTTCTCGGCCGTGGTGAGGATGCCGATGCCCAGGGGTTTGGTCAGGTACAGCTGGCAACCGGCGGTGGCGGTGTCGTTGCGCTTCATGTGGCGCTTCTCCACCAGCCCGGTGACGGCCAGGCCGAAGATCGGCTCGGGGGCGTCGATGGAGTGGCCGCCGGCCAGGGGAATCCCGGCAGCGTCACACACGGAACGGCCGCCGCGAATCACTTCCCGGGCAATCTCCGGAGCCAGCACGTTGACCGGCCAGCCGAGAATCGCGATGGCCATCAACGGATCGCCGCCCATCGCATAGATATCGCTGATGGCATTGGTGGCGGCAATGCGGCCGAAGTCGAAGGGGTCATCGACGATCGGCATGAAAAAGTCGGTGGTGGACACCACGCCGCGCTCCTCGTCGATGGCGTACACCGCCGCGTCATCGCGCGAAGCGTTGCCTACCCAGAGCTTGGGGTCGAGGTTCTGTGCGCCACTGCCGGCGAGGATCACTTCCAGTACCTGAGGTGAGATCTTGCAACCGCAACCAGCACCGTGGCTGTATTGGGTCAGGCGAATCGGCTCGTTCATGGGTATCCCTCAAGGCGTCAAGTGGGCGGATTCTAGCAGACAGCAAAAGGCCGACTGCATGCAGTCGGCCTTTATGTTCAGCCCTTAGTGTTTGGCAGCAAGCCGTTTATGCCGGTTGCGTCGCATCATGTTCAGGCACTCGATGGCCGCCGAGAACGCCATGGCCGCATACACATAGCCTTTTGGCACATGGGCGCCGAAACCTTCGGCGATCAGCGTCATACCGATCATGATGAGGAAGCCCAGGGCCAACATCACGATGGTCGGGTTGTCGTTGATGAACTTGGCCAGCGGCTCGGCCGCCACCAGCATCACGATCACCGAGACCACCACGGCAATGATCATGATCGGCAAGTGCTCGGTCATGCCCACGGCGGTGATGATGCTGTCGATGGAAAACACCATGTCCAGCAGCAGGATCTGGCCAATCGCCGAGGCGAAGCCCAGGGTCACGCTCGGCGCGCCGGTGTCCACATGCTCCTTCTCGGGGTCCATGCTGTGATGGATCTCGGTGGTGGCCTTCCACACCAGGAACAGGCCACCGGCGATCAGGATCATGTCTTTCCAGGAGAACGACTGCCCCAGGATGTCGATGACCGGCTCGGTCAGCTGCACGATAAAGGCGATAGTGCTCAACAGGCCCAGACGCAGGATCAATGCCATGCTGATGCCGATGCGGCGGGCCTTGGCCCGGTGCTTCACCGGCAACTTGTTGGTGAGAATCGAGATAAAGATCAGGTTATCGATCCCCAGCACGATCTCCATGACGATCAGGGTGGCCAGTGCGATCCACGCGGTCGGGCTGGCGGCCAGTTGTAAAAGGTATTCCATAGGTCATTCCTGGTGTTGTGTGCGGGTATCAGGTTTCTTGGGAGGTGGACTCAGGCTTGCTGTCTTCCTGTTCCGGCTTGTCCTGCTTGCCTTGCGGCGGTGCGATCAAGCCCTTGGTCGCGTCACTCAACGCCTGTTCGGCGGCCTGGTGGGTGTCGTCAATCACTTGCTTGGCCGACTCGGTGGCCTTGCCCAGCAATTGTTGCGCGCTTTTTTCCGCTTGGTCACAGCCACTGAGCATGACTAATGAAAGCCCAAGTAACGCCGTTGCGCCCAGGGAATTGAGTTTCATGATGCGTTCCTCGTTAGAACCTTCGGGTCCAAGTAGTGGCCCCTCGATAGCGACGCATTCTATGCAGGGTAACACTTCAGGAAAATTCGTATTTTTTTCGTTTATACTTCGGCTTTAACGAAGTATTGGCCGCCATGCTCAATTACCGACAACTGCACTACTTCTGGGTCGTCGCCAAGACCGGCAGCATCGTGCGCGCCTGCGAGCAACTGAACCTCACGCCGCAGACCATCAGCGGGCAGATCAGCCTGCTGGAACAGACCTTTGGCGTGGCATTGTTCCAGAAGGTCGGGCGCCAGCTGGAGCTGACCGAAGCCGGGCGCCAGGCGCTGCCCTATGCCGAGCAGATGTTCCAGCTGGGCAATGAGCTTGAAGCGATGTTGCGCACCCAGCCCAATGAGCAGCAGATCCTGTTCCGGGTTGGCGTCGCGGATGTGGTGCCCAAGTCCATCGTCTATCGGCTGATTGCGCCAACCATGGAGTTGAGCGAGCCGATCCGCATCACCTGCCGTGAAGACAAGCTCGAACGCTTGCTGGCGGACCTGGCGATCCAGCGCCTGGACCTGGTGATCTCCGACAGCCCGATGCCGCCGCACCTGGACATCAAGGGCTACAGCCAGAAGCTCGGGGAATGCGGCATCAGTTTCTTCGCAACCCAGACATTGGCTGACCAGCATCGCGGCGATTTCCCACAATGCCTGCAGGGTGCGCCGCTGTTGATTCCGGGGGCGGAGACGGTGGTGCGCAGCCGTTTGCTGCGCTGGTTTGCCGAGCAGCAGATCCAGCCACGGATTGTCGGGGAATTTGACGACAGTGCGTTGATGCAGGCCTTTGGCCAATCCGGCAGCGGGATTTTTATCGCGCCGAGCGTGATTGCCGACGAGGTGGAGCGCCAGTATGGCGTGGCGCTGATCGGCCAGACGGATGCGGTGACCGAATCGTTTTATGCAATCTCGGTGGAGCGCAAGGTCAAGCACCCCGGCATCGTGGCGATTACCGAAGGTGCCAGACGGGAGCTGTTCACTTCCCTGCCCTGAAGGCTCAGGCGCAGACGGCGCGGGTCTTGGCAGTCATCAGCCACAGCGCCAGCAGGATCGACAACAGGATAAAGCCCGCCGCGGCAAACCCGAGGCTGCCCAGGCCCAGGGTGTCGATCACGTGCCCGCCCACCAGCGCCCCCAGGCCAATCCCCAGGTTGGCCCCGGCAATGTTCAACGAGGCGGCAAACGCCGGCGCATGGGGTGCGGCCTTCATCAGTCGCACATGGCTGACCAGAAACAATGCCGCCTGGGTCACGCCCCATACCGCCATCGCCGCCGCCAACCCGATCGTGGAATGGATGGCGGGCACCAGCGCCACCATGCCGGCGATCATGAAACCGCAGAACACCATCGACGCAATCAGCGGATGACGGTCGACCATGCGCCCGCCCAAAGAGTTGCCGATCAGGCCGACCGCGCCAAAGCCCATGAGGCACCAGCCCACTACCGTGCCGTCAAAACCCGCCAGGCGTTCGAGGATGTCTGCCAGGTAGGTGTAGGCGGTGAACATCCCGCTGAACACCAGGATCGACAGCAGGATATGGCCCTGCATCAGCGGGCTGCGCAAGATCTTGAACTGCGAGCGCAGGCTGACCTGGTCGTGCTTTGCCCGGGTCTTCGGCAGGTAGATAAACAGCAGCAGGGCCTTGGCAAACGCCACCACCGCAAGAATGCCAAAGGCGGTGCGCCAGCCGAACATATCGGAAATCAGCGTGCCCACCGGGATCCCGAAGACCGTGGCACACACGATGCCGAAGCCGATTTTTTCAATCGCGCGGCCGGCGAAGTCCGGCCCCACAATGTCCACCGCTGTTTCGCTGGCCAGGGCCCAGAACACCGGCAGCCCCAGCGCCGGGATCAACCGGGCCAGGGACATGACCCAGATATTCGAGGCCATCGCCGCCAGAGTGTTGGCCAGGCCGAACATGATCAGGATCGTGATAAACAGCCGCTTGCGCTCGAACCGGGCGAAATATGCGGTCAGGAACGGGCCAAACGCCGCCACGGTGAAGGCGAACAACGTCACCAGCAAACCGGCCTGGGACACGCTTACATCGAGGTCCCGGGCGATGGAAGGCAACAGGCCGACGATGATGAACTCTGTGGTCAGCACGGTAAAACCGGCTGCCGACAACAGCAGGATCGGAAACAACATCAAAAACTCCAGAAAACAGCGACATCAACGACAGCCCGGAGGGCCCGCTGATAGAGAAGAAATAAGAGGATGGGCAATGTTAACAGAATGTGTCCCATCGTGGTGACGGAACGCCGCACCCGGATTAGACGTTTCCTACAGATGTTAGACTTCGCCCCTGCCAGATTCATGCTGCCTAGCTGCATCTATTAAAAAAACCAGAGACAACCTTTTTATGACTGCTGCCCCTTCCCTCTTTCAACGCCTGATGTCTATCAGCCTGGTCACCCAAATTGTCATCGGCCTGATCGCCGGTATCCTGTTGGCCCTGCTGTTGCCCGACGTCGCACAAGCCACCGGGTTTATTGGCAAGGTCTTTGTCTCGGCGCTCAAGGCCGTCGCGCCCATCCTGGTATTTGTGCTGGTAATGGCCTCGATTGCCAGCCACAAGCACGGCCAGGAAACCCATATCCGCCCGATCCTGTTCCTGTACCTGCTGGGCACGTTCGCTGCCGCCGTGGTCGCGGTGATCGCCAGCACGCTGTTCCCCTCCTCGCTGGTGCTGGCCACCCACGATGTGGCCGTCAGCCCTCCCGGCGGTATCGGTGATGTGTTGCAAAGCCTGTTGCTGAGCGTGGTGGACAACCCGGTCAGCGCGCTGATGAACGCCAATTTCATCGGTATCCTGGCGTGGGCCATCGGCATGGGCATCGCCATTCGCCATGCCAGCGACACCACCCGCACCGTGCTGGGGGACCTGTCCAACGGCGTCACGCTGATCGTGCGCATGGTGATCCGCTTCGCGCCCCTGGGGATTTTCGGCCTGGTGGCCTCGACCCTCGCCACGTCCGGCTTCGGCGCCCTGCTGGGCTACGCACACCTGCTGTTGGTGTTGATCGGCTGCATGCTGTTCGTCGCGCTGGTGATCAACCCGGCCATCGTGTTCTGGAAGCTGCGCCGCAACCCTTACCCACTGGTGCTGATGTGCCTGCGGGAAAGCGGGATCACCGCGTTTTTTACCCGCAGTTCGGCGGCCAACATTCCGGTCAACCTGGCGTTGAGCAAGCGCCTGGGCCTGCATGAAGACACCTACTCGGTGTCGATCCCGCTGGGCGCCACCATCAATATGGCCGGCGCTGCCATCACCATCACCGTGCTGACCCTGGCCGCCGTGCACACCCTGGGCATTGCCGTGGACATCCCCACCGCCGTGCTGCTCAGCGTGGTCGCGGCGGTGTGTGCCTGCGGCGCGTCGGGGGTTGCCGGGGGCTCGCTGCTGTTGATCCCGCTGGCGTGCAGCCTGTTCGGCATTCCCAGCGAAATCGCCATGCAGGTGGTGGCCGTGGGCTTCATCATCGGCGTGTTGCAGGACTCGGCGGAGACCGCACTGAACTCGTCCACCGACGTGTTGTTCACCGCTGCCGCGTGCCTGGGCAAGGAAGAACAAGCCGCGTAGACCTTGCGCGCACAAAAAAGCCCGGGGCGGTTCGTGAATGAACCGCCCCGGGCTTTTTATTACAAGGCTTAGAACGCGCCCATGTAGTCGCGCTTGCCCACTTCCACGCCGTTGTGACGCAGCAAGGCGTAAGCGGTGGTGACGTGGAAGAAGAACTGCGGCAGGCCGTAGCTCAGCAGGTACGACTGGCCGCTGAAGCGCTTCTCTTTCGGGGTGCCAGGGCGAGTGATGATCTCGATGCCTTCTTTACCGTCGACCTGGGCCGGGGTGATGGTGTCGATAAACGCCAGGACCTTGGCGATCAGCGCTTGCAGGTCGGCGAAGGTGACTTCTGTATCGTCGTATTTCGGAACTTCGATTTCAGCCAGGCGGGCAGAAACGCCTTTGGCGAAGTCGACGGCGATCTGCACCTGGCGCACCAGCGGGAACATGTCCGGGTACAGGCGTGCCTGCAGGAAGGCGTTCGGGTCGATGTTCTTGGCGGTGGCGTGGGCCTCGGCCTTGTTCAGCACATCGCTCAGGGCGTTGAGCATTTGCTTGAAGACCGGGAGGGAAGCGGCGTACAGGGAAATAGTCATGACAGTCTCGACAGTTGTGGCAGGGTTTGAAACAGCCGCGATTATAGACATGCCGGCCACCGGCGCCGCTTGTCTTTTATTTTTTCAGGATTAGGCTAGTGAGCTCACTGCATTAGGGAAAGCGCGATGACCACCGAGCACGACACCACTTCCGAAGAGCCGCGCCTGAACAGCACGGAAATCCGCATCCTGGGCTGCCTGATCGAAAAACAGGCCACCAGCCCCGAAACCTACCCGTTGACCCTCAACGCGCTGGTGATCGCCTGTAACCAGAAAACCAGCCGCGAACCGGTGATGAACCTCAGCCAGGGCCAGGTTGGCCAGAGCCTGCGGGCCCTGGAAGGCCGCGGGTTTACCCGGCTGGTGATGGGCAGCCGCGCCGACCGCTGGGAGCATCGGGTGGACAAGGCGCTGGAGCTGGTGCCGGCCCAGGTGATTCTCAGCGGGTTGCTGTTCCTGCGGGGGCCGCAGACGGTCAACGAACTGCTGACCCGCAGCGGGCGCATGCATGACTTTGAAGACGCCGAGCAGGTGGTGCATCAACTGGAACGCCTGATTGCCCGTGGGCTGGCGTTGTTGGTGCCGCGTCAGTCGGGGCAGCGGGAAGATCGGTACATGCACGCCCTGGGCGACCCGGCGGACATTGAAGCGATCCTGGCGGCACGTGGGAATCCGGTGGAGCGTGGTGCGGGAAGTGGGGTTTCCCTGGAGCGTATCGAAGAGCTGGAAGCGCGGATTGCGGCGCTGGAAGAGCGCCTTTCGCGGCTCGAATAATGTTTGTGGTGAGTGGGCTTCTGTGGTGATGGAGCTCGCTGTGGTGATGGAGCTTTTGTGGCGAGGGAGCTTGCTGTGGCGAGGGAGCTTGCTCCCGCTGGAGTGCGTAGCGCTCCCATTTTCTTGGGGCTGCTGCGCAACCCAGCGGGAGCAAGCTCCCTCGCCACAAAAGCTCACCCTCCACAGCAAGCTCACTCTCCACACCGCCAGCGGTGATGCTCAGCTCCGGGCAAATGCCACCGCCGCCTGAAACTGTTCATCCGTCGGCCGCACGCCGGTGTACAGCACGAACTGCTCCAACGCCTGGATGGCGATCACTTCCAAACCGGTGATCACTCGTTTGCCCTGGGCCCGTCCACGCAGGATCAGCGGGGTTTCCGAGGGAATCGCCACCACATCGAAGACTGTCTCGGCCGCATCAACCGCGTCAGCTTCAAACGCCAACTGATCCGCTTCCGCCCCTCCGGTCATGCCAATCGGCGTCACGTTGACCAGCATCTGCGGGCGCAAGGCACCCAACTGCGCCTGCCACTCATACCCCAGGCTCTGGGCCAGCGCCCGGCCCGCTTCTTCATTGCGCGCCACGATCACGCCCTTGGCGTAGCCGCCATCGCGCAAGGCACTGGCCACCGCCTTGGCCATGCCGCCGCTGCCGCGCAGGGCGAAGGTCGAGTCCTTGGGCACCTGGTGCTTGTGCAGCAGTTGCTCGATGGCAATGTAATCGGTGTTGTAGGCCTTCAAATGCCCGTCGGTGTTGACGATGGTATTGATTGACGCAATGGCCCGCGCCGAATCGTCCAGCTCATCCACCAGGGCAATACAGGCTTCCTTGAACGGCATCGACACGCCACAACCCCGAATGCCCAAGGCCCGAATGCCACCGACGGCGCCCGGCAGGTCCTGGCTACTGAAGGCCTTGTAGTAGAAATTCAACCCCAACTGCTCGTACAGGTGGTTATGAAAGCGCAGGCCAAAGTTCCCGGGGCGCGCCGACAGTGACATGCACAGTTGGGTGTCCTTGTTGGGGTTCATCTGCATCGGTAACTCCTTGAAGCCATTCCAGAGGCGGTTTCGGATAGACGGAATACCCGCGCCGGCGGGTTGTCATGGATCATACGCACTGTGCCCGGCCACTTGTGTAAGCCAACCGATACAGACCTTACACAACCTTTACCTATCGGCTGTGCTGTTTTTTAGAAATACGCTGTCTTAAAAGTATCCCCGCGACAATCCTTGAGTCGATTGATTGCAGACCATGAGCGCAGGGGCTAACCGAGGAATGACCATGATTCGTAAACTCCCCAAGATCGCCTTGCTGATCGGCGCACTCGCTATGGCAGGACAGGCCTCCGCCCACGGTGGTGGTTGGGGTGCTCCGCTCGCACTGGGAGCCGTTGTTGGTGCAGTGGTAGGCGGCTCGATCGTCGCCAGTCAATCGCGGCCGGTCTACGTGCAACAACCGGTGTATGTCCAGCCGCAGCCGGTGTATGCCGCTCCGCCGCCGGTCTACTACGCACCGCCACCGCCTGTGTATGTGCAACAACAGGTTTATTACCGCCCGGCGCCGGTCTACTACGGCCCACCGCGCGGCTACTACGGCCCTCCACACGGCTATTACGGTCGCGGCTGGTAAGCCTCAACTGATACACCTGAACAGGCTCCGCCCTAAAAGCGGGGCCTTTTTTTGGCCTGCAGGTCTGAATAAATCTCGCCAAGGTCGTTATAAGGACAATGGCTGTGGCCAAATCCCACATCATTGATCTCAATAGGCGCTTGCCCGAACGGGGCCTGCGCTGTCATGTTTGTGTCTCAAAAGGCTTCCACTATCAACACTGTCCGACCAATAACAACAAGGACGATTGCCCATGCCCACGCAAAACCCACATCGCACCGCCGGCCTCTGCACCTCGAGCAAGGTCTATAGCGTACTGACGGAGCTCAAGGCCCTGGAAGGCCATCGCAACGCCAAGTTCCTGTCCTTGCTGACGGAAAACCTGGTGCGCAAGGGCCTGCTCAGTGAACAGGAAGTGGTGCATATGCTCGACCAGGTGGTCGACTGACTGAGGGTCGCTCGATAACAGTGATGTCGACTATCGAGCAGGTTGATTTTCCCTGAAGGCCCACGCACCGTAATGTCACCTCCATAGCGTATCGGAGGTCATCATGCCCACTATTCAAATCATGTCTGTCATCGGCAGTGCCGTTCCCGCCTCTCTCCGGGAGCTGGGTCTACTCGCCTGCTGGTACCTGGTACGCGATGGCGAAGCCATCAGCGGCCCACTCACTTCACTACCGGCCGCCCAGGCCCTGTCGGTCAAAATGGCGCATTGCTTTCATGCCTAAGGCAGTTGCACCCGCGGTTTGGTTTCCACAAACAGCGCCCAGCTGGACATGAACAACGCAGCAATCAGTGGCCCGATGACAAAGCCGTTCAAGCCAAAGATCGACAGGCCGCCCAAGGTTGAGATAAGGATCAGGTAATCCGGCATGCGGGTGTCCTTGCCCACCAGGATGGGCCTTAGCACATTGTCCACCAGCCCGATCACAAATACCCCGAACAACCCGAGCACCACGCCCTGCCAGATCGACCCGCTCAGCAGGAAGTACGCCGCCACCGGCCCCCACACAATCCCCGCGCCCACCGCCGGCAGCAGCGACAGAAACGCCATCAACACCGCCCAGAGCAGCGCGCTGGGAATGTCCAGGAACCAGAAGATCAAACCACCCAACGCGCCTTGCGTGACCGCTACCAGCACGTTGCCTTTCACCGTGGCACGCACCACCCGGTTGAACTTCAATTGCAGGCGACGCTTCTGCGGTTCGGCCAGCGGCACCGCGGTGCGCACCTTGCGCACCAGCTCGGGGCCATCGCGCAGCAGGAAGTACAGCAAGTACAGCATGATGAAAAAGCTCACCAGGAAATCAAACGTGCCCTGGCCGAAGCTGAACGCCTGGGTCGCAAAAAACTGGCTGCCCTGCATCGCACTCTTGACGATCTTCTCCCGCAGGCCTTCCAGGTTGCCCATGCCGAAGCGGTCCAGCAGATGCTGGAAATACGGTGGCAGGAAGTTCTTGAACTGCTCGATATACCCGGCAACGTCGAGCTTGCCGCTCTCGACGTTCTTGTAAAGCGTCGCGCCCTCCTGCACCAGCAAGGCACTGGTGATGATCACCGGCAGAATCGCGATTATCAGGCACACCGTCAGGGTTGCCAGGGATGTGAGATTGCGGTTCCAGCCAAAACGTTGCTGGAAGCGCCGTTGCATCGGCGCAAAGATGATCCCCAGGATCACCGCCCAGAACACCGCGCCGTAGAACGGCAGCAAAATCCAGATAAACGCGATGGTCACCAGGGCGAGCAGTAACAGCAGGGTTTTGAATTGCAGGTTGGTTTGGTTCATGTTCGGTCCATGTCTAAAACACCAGGCGCTCATGTGCGCCTTGATGTTTAGTCCACTGCAAATCCCGCGAGTGCCCTACTTATTAGACCTGGATCAATAAACTGCGCACCCGGCCCGGCTACCCTGCCGCCCTTTTGCGACCCGAACCCATGCCTCCCGTTATCGCCCCTGAACTGCTCGCCCCCGCCGGCACCCTGAAAAACATGCGTTATGCCTTTGCCTACGGTGCCGATGCCGTCTACGCCGGGCAACCGCGCTACAGCCTGCGGGTGCGCAATAACGAGTTCGACCACGCCAACCTCGCCCTCGGCATCCAGGAAGCCCAGGCCCAGGGCAAGCGGTTCTATGTGGTGGTCAACATCGCGCCTCACAACGCCAAGCTGAAAACCTTCCTCAAGGACCTTGCCCCGGTGATCGCCATGGGCCCGGATGCGCTGATCATGTCCGACCCGGGCCTGATCATGCTGGTGCGCCGGCACTTCCCGCACATGCCGATCCACCTGTCGGTGCAGGCCAATACGGTGAACTGGGCCAGCGTCGAATTCTGGCAGGCGCAGGGCATCTGCCGGATCATCCTGTCGCGGGAGTTGTCGCTGGAGGAAATCGACGAGATTCGCCAGCAAGTCCCCGCCATGGAGCTGGAAGTGTTTGTGCACGGTGCGCTGTGCATGGCCTATTCCGGGCGCTGCCTGCTGTCGGGCTACATGAACAAGCGGGATGCCAACCAGGGCACCTGCACCAACGCCTGCCGCTGGAAATACCAGGCGACGCCTGCGGTGGAAAACGCCGCCGGCGACATCGTGCAGCACTATGCGCCCGAGCCGACCCTGGGCCTCGGTGCGCCCACCGACCAGGTGTTCCTGCTGCAGGAGGCCAATCGCCCCGACGAACAGATGCCCGCCTTCGAAGATGAACACGGCACCTACATCATGAACGCCAAGGACCTGCGGGCGGTGCAGCACGTCGAGCGGCTGACGCGCATGGGCGTGCACTCGTTGAAGATCGAAGGCCGCACCAAATCCCACTTTTACTGCGCCCGCACCACCCAGGTATATCGCCAGGCGATTGATGACGCGGTGGCCGGGCGCGACTTTGACCGGGGCTTGATGACCAACCTCGAATCCCTGGCCCAGCGCGGCTACACCGAGGGTTTCCTGCGCCGGCACGTGCACGATGAGTATCAGAACTATCAGAACGGCAGCTCGGTGTCCGAACGCCAGCAGTTCGTCGGCGAACTGACCGGTGAACGGCGCGGCGAACTGGCCGAGGTCAAGGTCAAGAACCGTTTTGCCGTGGGCAATCACCTGGAACTGATGACCCCGGCGGGGAATTTCCACTTTGACCTGGGCTCATTGCACAACGCCAAGGGCGAGGCCATCGCGGTGGCGCCGGGTGACGGGCATACGGTGTATTTGCCGATCCCGGCGGAGATGGACCTGCGTTTCGGCCTTTTGATGCGCGACGTTTAACTTCGCCAGACACCTCAATGAGTGCGAGGGAGCTTGCTGTGGTGAGGGAGCTTGCTCCCTCACCACAGCACTCTCCTTCACCACCGCAAGCTCCTCACCACAA
The DNA here is from genome assembly GCF_013385665.1 of Pseudomonas sp. D4002. Taxonomy (NCBI): domain Bacteria; kingdom Pseudomonadati; phylum Pseudomonadota; class Gammaproteobacteria; order Pseudomonadales; family Pseudomonadaceae; genus Pseudomonas; species Pseudomonas sp. D4002. Next base: position 72,537 of record NZ_JACAPN010000033.1, on the reverse strand, counting down.
AAAGCAGGGCGTACGCGCACTAGGTTCATTTGCAAAGTAGAATTGGCGGTTCTGCGTACCGCCACCTTGTCTTGAGCGGTCACCCTCTTTTTTACGGAGATCGCCTTGCGTCTGTTTCATACCTCCGACTGGCACCTTGGGCAAAACCTGCACGGCCAGGAACGCGACTTCGAACACGCCTGCTTCCTCGACTGGCTGCTGGGCCAGTTGGGCCTGCATCGCCCTGACGTGCTGTTGATCGCCGGCGATATCTTCGACACGGTCAACCCGCCGCTCAAGGCCCAGGAGCGGCTGTACGACTTCATCATCAGCGCCCATGAGCAAAACCCTGCACTGACCATCGTGATGATCGCCGGCAACCACGACTCCGGCTCGCGCATCGAACTGCCGGCACCGTTGATGCGCCGCCTGCGCACCCACGCATTGGGCCGGGTGCTGTGGTTGGATGACGGACAACTGGATGTCGAACGCCTGCTGATTCCATTGCCCGGTGCCGACGGTGAAATTGCCGGCTGGTGCCTGGCATTGCCGTTCCTGCGCCCGGCCGAAGTGACCGGCGCCCAACTGGGGGACGATTACCTGCGGGGCATCGGCCAGGTTCACGAGTGGCTGATTGCTGCCGCCAATGCCAAGCGCCAGCCGGGCCAGGCACTGGTTGCCATCAGCCATGCGCACATGGCCGGCGGCTCGGTGTCGGAAGACTCCGAGCGCAGCCTGATCATCGGCAATGCCGAAGCGCTGCCCGCCAGCCTGTTCGATGCCAGCGTCAGCTATGTGGCCCTCGGCCATTTGCATAAACCGCAGCGGGTGAATGGCGAGGAGCGGATTCGCTACTGCGGCTCGCCGATTCCGCTGTCATTCTCGGAAATCGGCTACCAGCACCAGATCCTCGACGTGCAGCTGGACGGCGAAACCCTGGTCAGCGTCGAGTCCCGGCTGATCCCGCGCTCGGTCAACCTGCAACGCCTGGAAGCCGCGCCCCTGGCCGACATCCTCAAGCAACTGGCCGACCTGCCCGACATCGACCTGCTGGCCGAAACCCAGCGCCAACCGTGGCTGGAAGTGCGGGTGCGCCTCGACGAACCGCAGCCCGACCTGCGCCAGCAGGTGGAAAACGCCCTGCAAGGCAAGGCCGTGCGCCTGGTGCGCATCGCCGCTGAATACGCAGGCAACGGAGGCCGTGAAGACAGCCAGGAAGACCGCCTGATCGAACTCGACCAGCTCACGCCCCAGGAATTGTTCAGCCGCGCCTGGCAGGAAAGCTACGGCAGTGAAGTGGACGAACAGACCCTGAAGGACTTCGCCGTGCTGCTCCAGGAAGTGCAACAGGAGGGCGAACAGCCATGAAGATCCTCGCCATTCGCCTGAAAAACCTCGCCTCTTTGGCGGGCCCGTTTGAAATCGACTTTACCGCCGAGCCCCTGGCCAGCGCCGGGCTGTTCGCGATTACCGGGCCCACCGGCGCCGGCAAAAGTACCTTGCTCGATGCGCTGTGCCTGGCGCTATTTGGCGCCGTGCCGCGCCTGGGCGATACCGGCCAGGCAAAAATGCCGGATGCCGACACCGATATTTCCATCGGTGACCCACGCACCCTGATTCGCCGGGGCACTGGCGGCGGTTATGCCGAAGTGGATTTTGTCGGCGTCAGTGGCCGTCGCTACCGCGCCCGCTGGGAAGCCAACCGCGCCCGGGACAAGGCCAGCGGCAAGCTGCAAGCCAGCCGGCAAAGCCTGATCGACCTGGACAGCGAGCAACTGCTGGCCAGCCAGAAAACCGAATACAAGACCCAGCTGGAATTGGCCCTGGGCCTGAACTTCGAGCAGTTCACCCGCGCCGTGTTGCTCGCGCAAAGTGAGTTCAGCGCGTTCCTCAAGGCCAACGACAATGAGCGCAGCGAACTGCTGGAAAAGCTCACCGACACCGCGCTCTACACCCAGCTCGGTCGCCGCGCCTTCGACAAGGCCAAGGACGCCCGGGACGCCCACAAACACCTGCAGGACCAGGCCACCGGCGTCACCCCGCTGGCCCCCGAGGCCCGCGCCGAACTCGACGAACAGCTGGCCGCCGCACAGCAACAGCTCAAGACCCAGCAGGCGCAACTCAAGCAACTCGAGTTGCAGCACACCTGGCTGAAGGAACTGCGGGAATGGCAGGAGCGCCAACAAGGCGCGGTCGAGCAACTGCAACAGGCCCAGCAACACTGGGAAAGCCAGGGCCCGCAGCGCCTGGACCTCAGCCGCCTGGAACAACTGGCGCCGCAACGTCACCACTTCGCCCGCCAGGCCGAACTGACCACGCAGTTGCAGCCCCTTGCCGCGCAGATCCAGCAGCACCTTGAGCAACAAACCGCGCTGCACACCCGCCAGACCCAACTGCAACAGCAACAGGCCGACGTGCAAGCCGCGCTCGCCCAGGCCCTCAAGCAGCAAGCCGACGCTGTGCCCTTGCTGCGCCAGGCCTTCGAGGAGCAAACCACCCTCGCCCACTTGACCCGCGAGCTGGCCAAACGCAGCGAAGAGAAACAGCTGGGCGAAGCTGCCTGTGTGGAAGGCCAGGCGACGTTGACCGGCTTGCTCGACAAGCAGAAAGTTGTCGCCGAGCGCCTGCACAGGCTGGCCGCAGAGCTTGAACGCAGCGCCGCCCTCGCGCCGTTGAGTGAGGCCTGGAGCGCCTACCGCGACCGCTTGCAACAGCTGATGCTGATCGGCAATCGCCTCAATAAAGGCCAGGCCGAACTGCCACAACTGGAAGAGCGCGCCACCCGTCTCGGTGAAAAATGGACCGAGCAACGCGAAGCCCTTGACCTGCTGTACCACGAAGCCGGCGCCGAACCCCATGCAGTGGCCGAACAGATCCAGTTGCTCGGCAGCCTGCTCCAGGACAACCGCAAGCAACATCGCGCGTTTGAGGACTTGGCGCGGCTGTGGGACAGCCATCAGCAACTCGACAGCCAGAGCCAGGCCCTGACGCAAAAGCAGACCCTCGCCCAGCAACAACGCGAACTGTTGAACCAGAGCGGCTTGCAGGCCAAGGCCGAGCTGGCCGTCGCCGAACAGACCCTGACCGTCACCAAGCAACTGCTGGAGCGCCAGCGCCTGGCCCGCAGTGCCAGCGTCGAAGAGTTGCGCGGCCAGCTGCAGGATGAGCAGCCGTGCCCGGTGTGCGGCAGTGTCGAGCACCCGTATCACCAGCCCGAAGCCATGCTGCAAAGCCTGACCCGCCACGACGAAAGCGAAGAAGCCAACGCGCAGCAAGCCGTGGATGTGCTCAAGGAAAAACTCACTGACCTGCGTGGCGAAGTGGGCGGCCTGATCGCCCAGCAAAAGGAATTCCTGCAACAACAGGAGCAACTCGCCAGCCAGTTGCAGGCCTTGCTGCCAAGCCTTGAAGCCCATCCGCTGTCGGCCTCGCTGTTCAACCAGGACGCGGCCAAGCGCGACGCCTGGCTCGCCCAGCAACTGAGCCAGCTCAGCCAGAGCCTCACCCAGGACGAGCAACGCCAGGGCGCCCTGCTCAACCTGCAACAGAACGCCGGGCGTTTGCAGCAACAACTGCAAGCCGCCCAGGACGCCAGCCAACAGGCGCGCCAGTTACTGATCGACCAGCAACGGGAACTGTCCAACGACCGCGAACGCCTGGACGAAGAACTCAACGCCTTCGCCAGCCTGCTGCCCACCGAGACCCTCGAAGGCCTGCGCAGCGAGCCGGCGGCGACCTTCATGTTGCTCGACCAGCAGGTCAGCCAGCGCCTGGAACAGCTCGACAACCAAAAGGAAGAATTGGCCGAGCAGCTGCAGCGCCAGCAAGCCATCGAGAAAGAGCAGGACCGCCAGCAACATCGCCAGCAGCAGCTGGAGACTTTGCACAAACAGCTCGCCGAACAGAGCGCCCTGCAACACGCCGCCAAGGAAAAACTCGCCGGCCTACTGGGCGAAAACTCCAGCGCCGAACACTGGCAACAGCAATTGGACCTGGCCGTCGACCAGGCGCGGCAACATGAGGCCGAGGCCAACCAGCAGTTGCAGGACACCCGCAACCAGTTGATCCAACTGGCCGCCGACCTCAAATCGCTGCAAGAACGCCAACAGTCCCTGGAAACCGAACACGCGGCCCTCACTACGCGCCTGAGCGACTGGCGCGCGTTGCACCCGGAACTCGATGACGAAGGCCTGGCGCGCCTGGTGGCCTTCGATGAGCCGCAGGTGGCCGAGCTACGCCAGCAACTGCAACACAGCGAAAAAGCCATCGAGCAGGCCAAGGTGTTGCTGCAAGAGCGCGAACAGCGGCTCAAGGATCACCAGGCGCTGCACAACGGCAACCTCGACGCCGAGCAACTGGACAGCGCCCTGGCCGAACTCAATGCCGCGCTGATCATTGGCGAAAAACACTGCGCCGAACTGCGCGCCCAACAGGCCGACGACCAGCGCCGCCAGGATGCCAACCAGGCCTTGGCGGCCGAGATCGCCAAGGCCTACGAAGAATGGCAACGCTGGGCACGCCTGAATGCACTGATCGGTTCGGCCACCGGTGATACCTTCCGCAAGATCGCCCAGGCCTACAACCTCGACCTGCTGGTGCACCACGCCAACGTCCAACTGCGCCAACTGGTGCGCCGCTACCGCCTCAAGCGCGGCGGCAGCATGCTCGGCCTGCTGGTACTCGACACGGAAATGGGCGACGAATTGCGCTCGGTGCATTCGTTGTCGGGTGGCGAGACATTCCTGGTGTCGCTGGCGCTGGCCTTGGGCCTGGCGTCGATGGCGTCGAGCACGTTGAAGATCGAGTCGCTGTTTATCGACGAAGGCTTCGGCAGTCTCGACCCCGAGTCGCTGCAACTGGCGATGGATGCCCTCGACGGCTTGCAGGCCCAGGGCCGCAAGGTGGCGGTGATTTCCCATGTGCAGGAAATGCACGAGCGGATTCCGGTGCAGATTCAGGTCAAGCGCCAGGGCAATGGCTTGAGCACCCTGGAGGTCAAGTGAGCAAGGCCGTGTTGTATTCGTTCCGCCGTTGCCCCTATGCGATGCGGGCGCGGATGGCCCTGCGGTATTCAGGGGTGGCGGTGCAAATCATCGAGGTCAGCCTCAAGGCCAAGCCGGCGGAGATGCTCGCGTTGTCACCCAAAGGCACGGTGCCGGTGCTGAGCGTGGATGGCCGGGTGATCGATGAAAGCCTGGCGATCATGCGCTGGGCACTGGCACAGAACGATCCTGAGGGTTGGTTGCTTGGGGATGATCGGGCGACGCAGGCGCTGATTGAAGAGAATGATCAGGGCTTCAAACATCAATTGAATCGATACAAGTATGCCGAGCGCTATCCGGAGTATCCGATGGAGCATTATCGGGCCGAGGGTGAGGTATTTTTGATGAAGCTGGAGGGGTTGCTGGCGGAGCGGGAGTATTTGCTGGCCGGGCATTTGAGCCTGGCGGATGTGGCACTTGCACCGTTTGTGCGGCAGTTTGCCCATGTGGATCGGGAGTGGTTTGGCCAGGCGCCCTATCCGCGATTGCAGGGCTGGTTGCAACGCTTCCTGGAATCGCCGTTGTTCATCGCCGTGATGGCAAAAACCTGAGACTGTCGCAGGACAAAATGTGGGAGCGGGCTTGCTCGCGAAGGCGGTGTATCAGTCAGCCCATGTATAGACTGACCCGGCGCTTTCGCGAGCAAGCCCGCTCCCACATTTGATCTTCATCAGCTTCAAGATCAGTTCTGGATTTTGTGGTCCAGCGCTGCGTAGAAGTTGGCGCTTTGTTGCAGGTATTTCTGGGTGTAGGCGCTGGTGCTGGTTTTTTTGCTGCTGATTTCAACACTGGCGCTGGCTGGCAACGCTACGGTGGCGGAAACAGCGGAAGCGGCGATGATCGAGAAAAGATTGAAGTTCATGTCGGTAACCCTTGTGTTCGGTTGGCTTGGTGGCCTGTGTTGGCCTTGGAACCAAACTTACGCCCGAGGGGTTAGCCTTAGAAATTCATTGAAACACTAGCCGCTATTAATAGTATTAATACAACAAGTCAGGCCCCGCACTGCGGGGCCTGTGGCTTATTGCCGCACCAGGAACTTGAGGTCGCTGGGGGCATCAATCGCCAGTTTCTGCACGGTTTTGCCCAAAAGACCGGTCTTGGGATCGCGCTCGACGACCACAATCTCGTTGCTCTTCTGGTTGGCGATCAGCAGGAACTTGCCGCTGGGGTCCAGGGCGAACTCCCGGGGATGGTCACCTTCCACCGATCGGCGCTGGATCTCTTTGAGCTGCGCAGTGGCCGGGTCGATGGCAAACACCAACATCTGGTTGGCGGTGCCACGGTTGCTCACGTAGAGGAACTTGCCGTCGCTTGAGGTGTGCAGTGCAGCACCGGCCTTGTCGGACACCGGCTGGCCATCCGCGAAGTTGACCAGTTGCTTCTGGGTCAGCTTGCCATCGTTGTAGTCGAACACCGCCACTTGCGCGCTCATCTCGGTGGTCAGCCACGCGTGCTTGCCGTCTGCGGTGAACAGCAGGTGCCGCGGGCCGCTGCCCGGTGGCAATTGCACAAACGCAGGGGCGGCCGGGGTCAGCGGCAGTTCGTGGTTGGCCTTGGGGTCGTAGTGGTAGGAAAAGATCTTGTCCGCCCCCAGGTCCTGGACAAACACGTATTTGCCGTCCGGCGAAGACACCACCGAATGCACGTGGTTGGACGCCTGGCGCTCCGGGTTGACCCGGCTGGCCGGGTGCCCGCTCAACTGCACTGGCGGCGACAGCTTGCCTTCGGTGTCTAGCGGCAGCACCGCGAGGCTGCCGCCCGGATCTTCCAGCACCGAATAGTTGGCCACGAACAGGTAGCGCCCGTCACTGGCCAGGCTGGAATGGGTCGGCTCGTTGCCCAGGCTCTGCACCTGGTTGATCAGGGTCAGTTGATGGTTCTTCGGGTCGATGCTGTAGCTGCTGACGCGCCCCACCGGGTCTTTTTGGCCCGGGCCGTTTTCGTTGACCACAAACAGGTGCTTCTGGTCCTTGGACAGGGTCAGCCACGACGGGTTGGCCGCCTTGGCGGCGAGCACCGGCTGGCCGCTGAACTGCCCGGTACGGCTGTCGAACTGCAAGCGGTAGATACCTTCACTGGTGCCGGCGGTGTAGCTGCCCACCAGCAACTCATAGGTGTCCACCGGCGCAGCCTGGACCGACATTGCGCCTACGCTGCCGGCCATCAGCAGGGGCCAGAATTTACGCATCATCATCCGCTTCATCCTCGTCATTATTGTTGCCGGTGACGCCGCTCATGCAGACCAGGCGGTGTTCGCCCGAGTCACCGGTAAGGGTCCAGCTTTGCAGGGTTTGATCAAAGGTCGCCGCCTTGACTTGCTCCAGGGTGAAACTCCAGCGCTTCTCGGCGCGACCGTCCATGCAGATGATCGATAACGTCTGGTCATCCAGGCTGAAATCGAAGCTGTGCAGGCCATCGATTTCGACCATCTGGCAGTCTTCAAAAGCGTCGGGCAAGGTAGCGGTGTCGGCAGTCATAACCATCAATCATCAAGAGGAAAGACCTCATGATAGGTCAAATCGTTGCATCGGCCTAAGCCCGCGCAATGCAAAACGCCGTGGCACAGGCCACGGCGTTTTGGCAAACAGCGTTGGATCAGTGGGCGAACAGCGAATTGCCCTTCTGCCCCGCCAGCTTCTCGGGCTTGATCAGGAAGCGTGCCAGCGCCGGCAGCAGCCACAGCGCGCCGAACATGTTCCACAGCAGCATGAAGGTCAGCATCAGCCCCATGTCGGCCTGGAACTTGATGGCCGAGAAGATCCAGGTGCATACGCCGATTGCCAGGCACAGGCCGGTGAACAGCACGGCTTTACCGGTGGACTTGAGCGTCTGGTAATAGGCTTCCTGCAACGGCAGGCCGGCCCGCAGGAAACTCTCCAGGCGGCTGTAGATGTAGATGCCGTAGTCCACGCCGATCCCCACCCCCAGCGCCACCACCGGCAAGGTCGCGACCTTGACGCCGATGCCCATGAACGCCATCAGCGCGTTGCCCAGCACCGAGGTCAGCACCAGCGGCAGCACGATGCACAGGGTCGCCGCCCACGAGCGGAAGGTGATCATGCACATGGTGGCCACGCACAGGTAAACCAGGATCAGGATGGTCAGCTCGGACTCCTTGATCACCTCGTTGGTGGCCGCCTCGATCCCGGCGTTACCGGCGGCGAGGATGAATTCCAGGCCGTCCTTGTTGTTCTCTTTCGCGAAGTCCTGCACCGCATGCACCGCGCGGTCGAGGGTTTCGGCCTTGTGGTCGTTGAGGAACACCAGCACCGGCGCCAGGGAGCAATTGTTGTTATACAGGCCATCGGCACGGGCAATGGAGTTGTTCAGCACGTCCGGGTTGCGCGACAGGGTTTCCCATTTCAGGTTGCCCTCGTTCATGCCCTTGATCATCTGCTTGGACACGGTCACCAGCGAGATGGCCGACTGCACGCCTTCGGTGTTCTGCATCTTCCACATCAACTGGTCGATGGGCGCCATGGCTTCATACCGCGAGCAGCCTTCGGGCGGGGTCTTGACCATCACCACCAGCACGTCGGAGCTGGTGGAGTAGTTGTTGATGATGAAGTTGTTGTCCTTGTTGTAGCGCGAGTCCGGCCGCAGCTCCGGTGCACCCTGGTCGAGGTCACCGATCTTCAGGTTCTGGCTGTACCAGAGGCCGCCACCGAAGGCGATCAGCGCCAGGGCTATCGACACCGGCGCGACCTTGGGGCTGGCGAACTTCGACAGCAGGCGCCAGAACGGGTGTTCGCGGTGCGCATCCTTCTTGCTCTTGGCGATGGCGCGTTTGCTGATGCCGACATACGAGATCGCCACCGGCAGCAGGATCAGGTTGGTGAACACGATGACCGCCACACCCACCGAAGCACCGATTGCCAGCTCGCGGATCACACCGATGTCGATGATCAAGAGGGTGATAAAACCGACCGCATCGGCGAGGATCGCGATCATGCCCGGCAGGAACAGCTGGCGGAAGGTACGCCGGGCCGCGGTCAGGGCGTTGTCGGCATCACTGGATTGCAGGGCGATGCCGTTGATCTTCTGTACGCCGTGGGAAATACCGATGGCGAAGATCAGGAACGGCACGAGCATCGAGTAGGGATCCAGCCCGAAACCCAGGGCATGCATCAGCCCGAGCTGCCAGATCACCGCCACCAGCGTGGTGCTCAACACCGCGACGGTACTGCGCAGGCAGTTGGTAAACCACAGCAGCAGCACCAGGGTGATGACGAAGGCGATACCGAAGAACATCACCACCATCACCAGGCCGTCGATCAGGTCGCCGACCTTCTTGGCAAAACCGACAATGTGGATCTTGACGTTGGGGTTCTGCGCTTCGAACTTGTCGCGGATCTTGTCTTCGAGCTCATGGGAGAACTTGCGGTAGTCCAGGGCCAGCAGCTTGCCCTGGTCCTGTGGGTCCGGATAGGACTCCAGCAGCGGAATGTCGACGATGCTCGACTTGAAGTCGTTGGCCACCAACCGCCCGACCTGCCCGGACTTCAGCACGTTGTTGCGCAACTGGTCGAGGCTTTCCGGCGAGCCGTTGTAGCTCTGCGGGATCACTTCACCGCCGGCAAAGCCTTCTTCGGTAACTTCGGTCCAGCGCACGCTGGGGCTCCACAGGGACTTGAGGCCGGAGCGGTCGACGCCGGAGATGTAGAACACCTCGTCGTTGATCTGGCGCAGGGTCTCCATGTACTCCTTCGTGAAGATGTCACCGTCCTTGGCCTCCACCGAAATGCGCACCGTGTTGCCCAGGTTCGCCAGGTCATTGCGGTGCTCCATCATCCTCTCGATGAAGGGGTGCTGGAGGGGGATCATTTTTTCGAAGCTGGTGGACGGGCGAATCAACGTCGCCTGCCAGAACAGGAAAATACTCACCAGCAGGCAGATCGTGATGACTGCCGGGCGGTTATTGAAAATCAGGCGCTCGAGAAACGTGGCCTTGTCGTTGTGATGACTGCTCATTGTGTCCCCGCCTTCTTATTGTTTTGTCGGCTCGGCGCCGGTTGGACTGGCCACGCGAACGCCGCCCTGCCCCGCCAGAATCAAGTTGCCGTTGCCCGCCGCGGTGACCGCCGACAGCGAAATGCGGTCCGGGCGATTGAATACGCTGAAGGTCAGGCCGTCGTCGTGGCTGACCACCACGCTGCCACCGTTGCCCACTACCACGATGGAACCGTCGTCCAGCAGGGTCGCCCCCGACAAACCGAATTCCAGCGCGCCACGAGTGGCGTTCAGCTCCACCGGCTCCCAGGTGCTGCCAAAATCCGTGGAGCGGAACAGGTTGCCACGCAGGCCGTAGGCCAACAGCGTCTGCGCCTGGGCGGTGCCGATCACGCCGAACAGCGAGCCCTCGTAGGGGCCTTCGAGTTTTTCCCAGGTCTGCCCCTCGTCATGGGAGCGGAACATGCTGCCCTGCTCACCGACGATAAACAGCCCGGCATCTTTCACCTGGGCGATGGCGTTGAGGTGGTATTGGTCTTCGTTGTCGAGGCGGTCGCTGACGTCGTCCCAGGTCTTGCCCCCGTCGGTGGTTTCGATCAGCGCACCGTAGGCACCCACGGCAAAGCCGTTGCTGGCGTCCTTGAACCAGACGTCGAGCAGCGGTGCTTCGCGCTTGAGGTCCTGGAATTGTTGGGTCCAGGTAACGCCGCCGTCGGTGGTGGCGAGGATCTGTGCGTCATGGCCCACCGCCCAGCCGTGTTGGTCGTCGGCGAAAAATACGGCGGTCAGCAGTTGCCGGGTGGGGACTTTGCCTTGGGTCCAGGTGACACCCTGGTCGTCGGAATAGAGGATGTGCCCGCGATCACCGACCGCGACCAGGCGCTTGCCTGCGTGGACCACGTCGATCATCAGGCTTTTGGCGGCCTTGGGGGAGTCAATGGCGAACACCGCGGCGGCGGTGGTTTCTGTGGCGGCATGGGCCGGTGTCGACAACGCGACAACCCCCAGCAACGAGAGCGCTGTGGCCAGCAATGCGACCCTGCGCGTGGCCTTCGGGCGGAAAAACACCACACCCATGACAGGCTCACTCATAGACCTTTCTCCCATTTATTATTGTTAGGTCGTCTTGCCGTGGGGAGCCCTGAAACCTGCAATCTAGAGCGCCTTGGGCAAGCTGGGCCATCCTAGCGGGCTTTGGAATCGTCTGACAATCGGCGCTACGTTATGTTTTGTTAACTGGAGGGGTTTGGGTCGGTGCTGAATGTAGTGCTATCAGCGGCGGTGATCCGTGGAGGGGCGCTGTTGGGGTGAGGGGGCTTGCTTCCGCTGGAGTGCGCAGCGCTCCTACGCTTTTTGGGGCCGCTGCGCAGCCCAGCGGGAGCAAGCTCCCTCGCCACGGGTGAGGTGTGGGCCTTGGAATGAATTTTTATTCTATGTGTTGAGTTTTGGGAATATTTATTCCATAAATAGGCTTCTCAATACAATAATTCGAAGGAACCCGGCTATGCGCGAACTCGGAATCGGCCTGATTGGTACAGGCTTTATGGGGCGTGCCCACGCCTTGGCGTTCAATAATGCGCGGGCGGTGTTCGAGCTGCCGGTGAAGCTCACGCTGGCCGCCCTGGCCGATGCCGATACCGAGCGCGCAATACGCTGCGCCAATGACTGGGGGTTTGCCCAGGCCCATGGCGACTGGCAGCAGTTGATTGACGATCCCAAGGTGGATGTTGTCGCCATCACTACTCCCAACCATTTGCACTACCCCATGGCCATGGCTGCACTGGCGGCAGGCAAGGCGGTGTATTGCGAGAAGCCGCTGGCGGTGAGCCTGGAGCAGGCGGCCGCGATGCGTGATGCGGCGAGCAAGGCCGGGGTGGTGACGCGGGTGGGTTACAACTATCAGCACAACCCGATGATTGGCTTGGCCCGGCAGTTGATCGCCCGCGGTGAGTTGGGGGAGATCATCAGTTTTCAGGGGGAGTTCAGCGAGGATTTCATGGCGGATTCGGCGTCGCCGTGGTCGTGGCGCTGTGAGGTGGGACATGCCGGCGGTGCGTTGGCGGATCTGGGCAGTCATTTACTGTCCATGGCGCGCTATTTGGTGGGGGATGTGGTGAGTGTGTGTGCCGATACGCAAACGGTGCACGGGCAGCGGCCTGCCACCGCCGGGAGTGAGACGCTGCGGGAGATTGCGGTGGATGACCAGGTGCATGCGTTGTTGCGGTTTGCCAATGGGGCACGGGGGACGGTGAGCAGTAGCTGGCTGAAGCATGGGTATAAGAATCACCTGAGCTTTGAGATCAGTGGCACGCGGGGCACGTTGTTGTTTGATCAGGAACGGTTGAATGAGTTGCAGCTGTTTCGGGTTGGGCAGGAGGGGTTTCAGCGGGTGTTGGCGGGGCCTTCGTTGCCAGGGTATGCGGCGTTCAGTCCGGCGCCGGGGCATCAGTTGGGGTACAACGAGTTGAAGACGCTGGAGGTGCATGAGTTGGTGATGGCGTTGGCCGGCAAGGGCAGTGACGGGACGGATTTTGCGGCGGCTTGGGAGATTGAGCGGTTGGCCACGGCGATTCGGGTGGCGGCCAAGGAGGAGCGGTGGGTCAGGCTGAATGAGGTCTAAATGTGGGAGCGGGCTTGCTCGCGAACGCGGTGGGTCAGCCACGGCATCTGGCGACTGACACACCGCTTTCGCGAGCAAGCCCGCTCCCACATTTGATTGTCGTTAGCTTTTGGATTTGCGCATTAGCCTATATGCCGCCGGGATGACGAAGAGGGAGAGCAAGGGCGCTGTGAGCATGCCGCCAATCATGGGCGCGGCAATCCGGCTCATGACTTCGCTGCCGGTGCCGCCGCCTAAAAGGATCGGCAGCAAGCCGGCGATGATTACGGCCACGGTCATCGCCTTGGGCCGCACGCGTAATACGGCACCTTCGGTGATGGCTTCCAGCAGGGCCTGGTCCCCTCCTCCCTGGCGTTCGGCCCAGGCGTTTTTCAAATACAGCAGCATGATCACGCCAAACTCCGCCGACACCCCCGCCAACGCGATAAATCCAACACCCGTCGCCACCGACAGGTTGAAGCCCAGCCAGTACAGCAACCACACCCCACCCGTCAGCGCGAACGGCAACGTGGCGAGGATCAGCAGCGCCTCATCCACCCGCCGGAACGTCAGGTACAGCAGCACGAAGATGATCAGCAAAGTCGCCGGCACCACCAGTTTCAGGCGTTCATTGGCCCGCTCCAGGAACTCGAACTGCCCCGAGTAGCTGAGGCTCATGCCCGGTTGCAGTTGCACGTTCTGGTTGATCGCTTCACGCAAGTCCTTCACCACCGACGCCAGGTCGCGGTCGCGCACGTCGATGTACACCCAGCCGGAAGGCCGGGCGTTTTCGCTCTTGAGCATCGGCGGGCCTTCGCTGACCTTGATCCTGGCCACGGTGCCCAGGGTGATCTGGCTGCCCGACGGCGTATAGATCGGCAGGTTGCTCAACGCGCTCACCGAGTCGCGCCATTCTTTCGGGTAGCGCAGGTTGATGGGAAACCGCGCCAAGCCTTCGACGGTCTCGCCGATGTTTTCCCCGCCAATCGCCCCGGAGACAATGGACTGCACATCGGTGATGTTCAGGCCATAACGCGCGGCGGCCGGGCGGTCGATATCCACGTCGATGTAGCGCCCGCCCGTCAGGCGTTCCGCCAGCGCCGAGCTGACGCCGGGCACCGTCTTGGCAACCTTTTCCACGGCCTGGGTCACGGCGTCGATGTCCATCAGGCTGGAACCCGCGACCTTGACGCCGATCGGGCTTTTGACCCCGGTGGCGAGCATGTCGATGCGGTTGCGGATCGGCGGAATCCAGATGTTGGTCAGCCCCGGCACCTGCACCACCCGGTCGAGTTCCTTCACCAGTTTTTCCGGGGTCATGCCCGGCCGCCATTGGTCTCGCGGCTTGAACTCGATGGTGGTTTCGAACATTTCCAGCGGCGCCGGGTCGGTGGCGGTTTCCGCGCGGCCGGCCTTGCCAAACACGTGGGCGACTTCCGGCACGCTCTTGATCAAGCGGTCTGTACGTTGCAGCAATGCGCCGGCAGTTTGCGTCGACAAACCAGGCAACGCCGACGGCATATACAACAGGTCACCCTCATCCAGCGGCGGCAGGAATTCACCGCCCAGGTGCGACACCGGCCATAGCGCACTGGCGACCATCAGCAGCGCGACCAGCATGGTCATGCGCGGCCAGCGCAACACCGCGCCGAGGGCCGGTTGGTAGAGTTTGATCAGGCCGCGATTCAGCGGGTTGCGTTGCTCATCGGGAATACGCCCGCGAATCCAGTAGCCCATCAGCACCGGGATCAGGGTCACCGACAACCCCGCCGCAGCGGCCATGGCATAGGTCTTGGTGTAGGCCAGCGGCCCGAACAAGCGGCCTTCCTGGGCTTGCAGGGTGAACACCGGGATAAACGACAAGGTGATGATCAGCAGGCAGAAAAACAACGCCGGCCCCACCTCCACTGCTGCATCGGTGATGACCTTCCAATGCGCCTCCCCCTTCAATTCCTGGTTCGGATGCGCGTGGTGCCAGGCTTCGATTTTCTTGTGGGCATTCTCGATCATCACCACCGCGCCATCGACCATCGCGCCGATGGCAATCGCAATCCCGCCCAGGGACATGATGTTCGCGTTGATGCCCTGGAAGCGCATGACGATAAAGGCAATCAACACCCCCACCGGCAACGAAATGATCGCCACCAGCGAGGAGCGCAGGTGCCACAGGAAGATCCCGCACACCAGCGCCACCACCAGGAACTCTTCGAGCAGCTTGTGGCTGAGGTTGTCCACGGCGCGATCGATGAGTTTGCTGCGATCGTAGGTGGTGACGATTTCCACCCCGGGCGGCAGGCTGGTTTGCAGTTGCTCCAGCTTGGTCTTGACCGCCGCGATGGCCTCGCGGGCGTTCTTGCCGCTGCGCAGGATCACCACGCCGCCCACCGCCTCGCCTTCGCCATCCAGTTCACTGATGCCCCGGCGCATGTCCGGGCCCAGCTGGATCGTCGCCACATCCCCAAGGGTCACCGGCACGTTGTGGGTGTCGAGCCGCAGGGGAATGCCGCGAAAGTCCTCCAGGGTTTTCAGGTAGCCGGACGCACGCACCATGTATTCCGACTCACCCATGTTCAGCACCGAACCGCCGGTTTCCTGGTTTGCCTTGCCGATGGCTTCCACCACCTGGGCCTGGGTGATGCCGCGACTGGCCAGGGCCAGCGGGTCGATCTGCACCTGGTACTGCTTGACCTGGCCGCCGATGGTCGCCACTTCGGCGACATTGGGCAGGGTCTTGAGCTCGAACTTGAGGAACCAGTCCTGCAACGAGCGCAGTTGCGCCAGGTCGTGTTTGCCGGTGCGGTCCACCAGCGCGTACTGGTAGATCCAGCCGACACCGGTGGCATCCGGGCCCAGCGCCGGCTTGGCCGATGCCGGCAAACGCGCCTGCAACTGGCTCAGGTATTCCAGCACCCGCGAGCGCGCCCAATACAGGTCGGTGCCTTCGTCGAACAGCACGTAGACATAGCTGTCGCCGAAGAACGAAAAGCCACGCACGGTCTTCGCCCCCGGCACCGAGAGCATGGTGGTGGTCATCGGGTAAGTGACCTGGTTCTCGACAATCTGCGGGGCCTGGCCCGGGTACGGCGTGCGGATGATCACCTGCACATCCGACAGGTCCGGCAAGGCGTCCACCGGGGTGTTCTGGATCGACCACAAACCCCAGGCCGTCACGAATAAAGTCGCCAACAACACCAAAAAGCGGTTGGCCACCGACCAGCGAATCAACAGGGCGATCATGGCCTGGCTCCCGGTTGCATGCTCATGCCGTCCATGGCCCCCTCATCTGAAAAACCGCCGGACGATTGAGTGGTAATTCCCTTCAAACTTGCTTCGGAGTCCAGCAGAAATTGACCGGAGGCCACCACCTGCTGGCCTTCCTGCAGGCCGGCGAGGATGACGGTGTTGTCCTGGTTTTCTGCACCCACCTGGACTTCTACCGGGCGATATCGCCCGCCCTCCTCGGCCACCATCACCAGCACGCGTTTGCCGGTGCGAATCAACGCCTCGCTCGGCAGCAACAGCACCGATTGGCCGCTGGATTGGGCCAGGCGCACCTGGGCGGTCATACCGGGGCGCAACATACCGTCAGGGTTGGGCAGTTCGACCCGAACCTGCACGGTGCGGCTGTCCATGGCGGTTGCCGGCAGAATCGCGGCGACGGTGCCTTTGACGACTTGTCCCGGCAACCCGACAAAACGGCTCTCGACCGTTTGCCCAACGGCCAGCGCGGCGCCCTGGGCTTCAGGCACGGCGACCTGCAGCCACACGGTGCCCAGGCCATTGACCCGCGCCAGGGTTTGACCCGCCGCGACGGTCATGCCTTCGCGTACGTCGAGGGTTTGCAACGCGCCGCCCAGCGGGGTGGTGATGGTCATCACCGATTGCACCCGGCCGCTGCGCTCCATCTGCGTGATCAACCCGGCAGGCATTCCGCTCAAGCGCAGACGCTGGCGGGCGGCAGCCAACAAACCTGGATCGCTGTGTCGCAGAGCAAGGAACTCTTCCTGAGCGGCGGCCCATTCGGGCACCAGAATGTCCGCCAGGGGCGCCTGGGCCTTGAGCACATCCCCCGGCGCGCGGGCGTAAACCCGCTCGACAAATCCCGCAGCCCGCGCCTGCACCACCGCCACATCGCGGTCGTTGAACGCAAGGATTCCCGACAGCTCAAGACTCGACGCCAGCACCCCACGGCTGACGCTCGCAAGACGCACACCGATGTTCTGGGTCAGGCTCGAATCGATATGAATCGCCGCACTCTCCTCGGCGCCACCGGCGTAGCGCGGCACCAGTTGCATGTCCATGAAGGGCGACTTGCCCGGCTTGTCGAATTTTTGCTGCGGGTACATCGGGTCGTACCAGTACAGCGCCTTTTTCTCGTCCGGCGCCTGCATCGTCCCGGCCATGGCCGGCTGTGCCTCGCGCATCTGCGCCAGCCAGTAGCCGCCGCCCAGACCCAGCAGCAGGACGCCGCCCAACAGGGCCATATTCACGATTCGGTTATTCATTGGCAGGTTCCCCGTAAGCGAAATACAGCTGGGCACCCGTGAGGGCGCGCTGCTCAATGGCGTCAATCTGTTTGAAGCGCGCCTCGACCCACTCGCGGCGGGCGCTGACCACGCTCATCAGGTCGCCCTTGCCCGCGCGATACCCCGCCAGGCTCAGCGACACTTTCTCCTCGGCCAGCGGCACCAGGCTGTCCTGGCTGCGCTGCACGGCGCGGTCCAGGCGCTGGTAGTTGGCCAGGTCGTCTTCGAGTTCCTGGGTATGTTCACGGGTCTTGGCTTCGCGTTCGGCGTCCAGTTGGTCGAGTTCGGCCTGCTTGGCGGCGATACCGGGGTTTTGTCGGCGACCGGGGAAGATCGGCAAATCGAAGGTGAATTGCAGGCTGACCATGTCGCCGTACTCACGGCCTCGGTGCTGGTAGTCCACTTCCCAACTCCAGTCCGAGGTCTTTTGCGCCTTGGCCTCGTTCAGCCGGGCTTCGGCCTCGCGGGTGCGCGGTGCAAAGGCTTGCAGAACCGGGTGCTGGTGCAGGTTGTGGGTGAAGCCGGTGGTGTCGATTTTCCAGTTCGGCAATTGCCCGCTGGGGGCTTCGCTGGCGGCCGGGCCGATCCAGCGCTTGAGGGCCGCCCGGGCCTGGGCGCGTTGCTGGATCAGCTCATCCTCGCGCTCGGCCAGGTCAGCCGCTTCCTGCTTCGGGATCACGACGTCGGAAGGCTGCCCGCGACCGCCGGCCAGTTGCGCACGCACGGTGTCTTGCAGCAGGCGATTCTGCTGATAGAAGTCCTTGAACAGTGCCTCTTTGCGCTCCACCGCATAGGCGCGAATCCACGCCTGGGCGGTGGCCTGACGCACATTCAAGCGCTCGATCCGGCCTTCGGCGGCAGCCGTGTCCACGCTGGCCGACGCCAACTCAACCCGTGCCTTGCGCTTGTCGCGGCTGGGCACTTGTTGCTGGATGCCGATCATTTGCTCGGTCATGTCATCGCCATACAACGTGCCGCGATCGGGCCCGCCGACGGGGAAATTTTGCAGGCCTACTACCAGTTTCGGATCCGGCAGTTCGCCGGCCGGAATCGCCGCCTGGGTCGCGGCCTGCAATTTGGAGGATTCAGCCGTCAGCGACGGCGCGTTGTTTTGCGCCAGGCGCAAGGCCTCATCCAGGGTCAGCGCAGACGCCAGCGTCGGCCACGCCAGCACGCCCATCACCAGGGCACGCACGCATAGGAAATTCATCTTGAAGTGTCCTGTTCTGTTGCGCTGTGCACCGCTTTACGCGGCCCACAGCAAGGCCGTCCCGGTTCAGGGACGAGTCTTCAGGTGCAACAGGATTCAGCGACGGGGCGGGCGCCAGACGCCGGACGGCGTGCGGTCGGGAATGAAGTCGGAAGAGACGCTGACGACCAGCGCATTGGAGGCAGTTACCGGGGCCTTGAGCACCGGCATCGACAATTGCAGCATGCCGCCGGTCTTGCACTCCTGGCCGGGCTTGCAGCTTTTGCCGTGGTCAGCGGCTGCGCCGTCCTGGCAACAGTCAGGGGCCATGTCGCTCATCATCTGCATGTCGGACATCTGCATCGGGCACGGCTCGGTGCTCGACGGCACACCCGCCATCCCGGTCAGGGGAAGCGCAAGACTCAACAGCAGGACCAGGAAAAAACGCAGATAGCGGCTCATGGGACGGGAGCTTAGCCAAAAGGCGGTTAAGCAACAATTAACAAAATCCGGAGATTTCGCCTTCGCCCGGAATGCAGCAACGACACAAAACAAAATGTGGGAGCGGGCTTGCTCGCGAAAGCGGTGTATCAGCCAATCCATATGTGACTGATACACCGCTTTCGCGAGCAAGCCCGCTCCCACATGGGGACCGAGCAAGCCTGAGGATCAGTGCATGAAGATCGCGATCAGGATAATGACCGGGATAGGCACACCGAGGAAAAACAGCAGTAATGAGCGCATGACGTTCTCCTTGAATTAACGAACGGAAGTGGTGTGGGGAGTGGTTTCCAGATACACCACGGCATCCCGGCGACGACCACCAAAGGTTGCAGCGAGGCTGGCAAAAAACGCACCGATCAACAGCGCCACGAAGGTCCACAGCGACGTGTAGGCAGCCACTTTTGCAGCCGTGTCGGCAGCCTGCTTGGCTTTCAACTTGGCGTCATCCAGGGCTTTTTGAGCCTGGCCATAGACCTGGTCAACACGCGCCTCGGCATCGGCCTGGCTGAGGTTGGTCCGCTGGCTGATCAACTGTGCAAGGTACGCACGGTCTTCAGGTGCCAGCTGACCATTGTTGCTCACGGTACGAGCGAAGATGCGAGCGACCACACCATGCACCGCGTCATCACTGACGGCGGCCGGGCGATCATCACGGAACAGGCTGTCGACGTAGTAGCCAAAGTCTTCGCCCTTGGAGGCAGCGCCAGCCACCTGGCTCATGCCACTGACGGCACCCGAGGCCACACTGGCACCGGCCTTCACACCACCGCTGACCACACTGCTGACCGAACCGACGATCAGCACCGCCGTCACCAGTGTCGCCACGGCCCAGGCCAGGAAGCCATGGGCGGTGTCGCGAAAGTACACCTCATCGCCGTGCATATTGGCCCATTTCACCCGCAGGCGACCGGCGATGTAACCGCCCATCCCCGACGCGATGATTTGCGTAACCGCCAGCCAGACAATGGTAGAAATGCCAAGCCCTTTGGCGCTGATGCCACTGTCGGCCCACGGCGACACCGCCGAAAAGCCCAGGCCGAAGCCCAGCAGTACCAGAATCAAGGACAGCGCAGCCGCGGCAGCGGCCCCGGCAAAGATCGCGCCCCAGGAAACCCCGGAGAGCGTGCTCGACTCTTGCAGCGTGGATGAGGATGTAATCATTGTTGTTTTGCTCCAGGCATGAAAAATAGTGTTACAAGTCTCAAAAGGGACAGTGCAGGCGACGTGCCAGAAGCTCGAAAATTAAAATTTCATATATTTCAACAACTTAATTAAGTTGAACTAATTTGAACCATGCAACTTGCAAGAAATGGCCCGGAGCGGCGGGCGTATTGCATTCCTCGTAGGAAATAACCCGTACGCCCCCCCATGGCATGCAAAAAATCCTACACACACAGCGTTCGTTCAGATTCAGCGGGTTATGGTGAATTGTGTCGTTTGTGCCTACATAAATTTTTATTTAGGAAGCGGGCTATCATTTCTTGGCAAAATGCCCGCACTTCAGTGTGAATCGCTCACCAGGTAATCCTTATGACCCGCATTTTGACCATCGAGGACGACGCCGTAACGGCCCGCGAGATCGTTGCCGAGCTGAGTAGCCATGGACTGGACGTAGACTGGGTAGACAATGGCCGCGAAGGCCTGGTCCGTGCCGTCAGCGGTGATTACGACCTGATCACCCTCGACCGCATGCTCCCGGAACTGGATGGCCTGGCCATCGTCACCACCCTGCGCACCATCGGCGTATCCACGCCGATCCTGATGATCAGCGCCCTCTCCGATGTGGATGAACGGGTACGCGGCCTGCGGGCCGGTGGTGATGACTACCTGACCAAACCGTTCGCCTCCGACGAAATGGCCGCCCGCGTCGAAGTGCTGCTGCGGCGCAAAAGCACGGTCAAGGAGTTTGAAACTGCCTTGCGCGTAGCGGATCTGGAACTGAACCTGATCAGCCGTGAAGCCAGCCGCGCCGAACAGCCCCTGAGCCTGTTGCCGACCGAATACAAACTGCTGGAATTCCTGATGCGCAACACCGGGCAAATTCTCTCGCGGATGATGATCTTCGAGGAAGTCTGGGGTTATCACTTCGACCCGGGCACCAACCTGATCGACGTGCACATCGGTCGCCTGCGCAAAAAAATCGACCCGCCGGGCCTCACGCCGCTGATCCGCACGGTACGAGGTTCCGGGTATGTCATTGCTGAACCCCTCTAAAGGCTGGCGCTCTTCCAGCAGCCGGCTGCTGGCGCTCTACAGTTCGTTGTTCGTGGCCTGGAGCTGCATCCTCATGGGCGTGTTGTACTACGAGGTGTCCGGTTACCTGGGCGACCTCTCGCGCCACTCCCTGATGCAGCGCCAGCACCTGTTCCAGCGGTTTGACGGCGAAGAGCTGGTGGAAGCCCTGACCACCAGCATGACCTTCGACATGAAGGGCGTTGACGCCTACGGCCTGTTCGACAATCAGTTCAACCCCATCAGCGGCCCGATCCGCGTGATACCGCCCGACCTGCCAATGGACGGGCACATCCACGCCCTGGCCAACTGCATCGACTCCGACGACCCGAAACTGCCGCGCGACAGCTGCGACGCCGTAGCCACCCACACCGAAGACGGCCGCTGGCTGATCCTGGTGCGGGCCAACGGCTCGCTGTTCGGCGTGACGCGGATCATCCTGCACGCCTTGCTGTGGGGGATCACCCTGACGATCATTCCCGGCGCGGCCGGCTGGCACCTGCTCAGGCGGCGCCCGTTGCGGCGGATTCGCGGGATCCAGGCGAGTGCCGAAGCCATCGTGGCCGGCGACCTGACCCACCGTCTGCCATTGTCCGACCGACGCGACGAACTGGACATGCTGGCGGCCATCGTCAACGCGATGCTCGACCGTATCGAGAAGCTGATGAACGAGGTCAAGGGCGTGTGCGACAACATCGCCCACGACTTGCGCACCCCGCTCACACGCCTGCGGGCGCAGCTGTACCGAATCCAGCAACAGGCTGATGAAGACGCGCCCCACGCACTGCAACTGGACGCGGCCATCGCCGAGACCGACACCTTGATGGCGCGTTTTCGCGGCCTGCTGCGGATTTCCGAACTGGAAGACCATCAGCGCCGCTCGGGCTTCCTGGTGCTTGATCCCCTGCCCTTGCTGCAGGAACTCCACGACTTCTACCTGCCCCTGGCAGAAGAAGGCGAGATGGAACTGCTGCTGCAAGTGCCGGACTCATTGCCCTGGATCACCGGTGACCGCGCGCTGCTGTTCGAAGCCCTGGCCAACCTGCTGAGCAACTCGATCAAGTTCACCCCGCCGGGCGGCGAAGTGATTTTGCGCGGCGTGAACGATGCCGGCAGCACCCGCATTGAAGTCCTGGACTCCGGCCCCGGGATTCCCGCAGCTGAACGTGCCGCGGTGTTCCAGCGGTTTTACCGGGTGGACGAAGGCAATCAGCAACAAGGCGGGTTTGGCTTGGGGCTGTCGATTGTGGCCGCGATCATCAACCTGCACGGGTTCAAACTGGAAGTCGGCAGCAGCGAACGAGGCGGTGCGAAGCTGATCCTCGAATGCCGCCAACAACTGATGCCCGAAGCCTGAAGCCTGAAGCCTGAAGCCTGAAGAACACCACAAAACCAATGTGGGAGCGGGCTTGCTCGCGAATGCGGAGTGTCAGTCAACCCATCTGGCACTGATCCACCGCATTCGCGAGCAAGCCCGCTCCCACATTTGATCTTCATTCAGCCCGGAAAATTACCGCGCAACGCATCCAGCCCGCCGCTGTAGACACCGGTAAACAACTCCTCCACCGCCGCATCCGTCACACCGGCCACCGGAGTAAACACGCCCGACCAGGTCACCTTCGCGGAGCTGTCACCCAGCGCCTCAACCTTCAACGTCGCCAGATACTCACTCACCGGAAACGGCGACTCGCTGATCGAATAACTGTAGGTACGCGCTGCATCATCAAAGCGTTGCAACCGTTCCACCACCACCCCGCCATCCGCCGTTTGCAGATGACGCACGCGCCCGCCTTCACTCGGCTCGCTCTTGACGATAAAGGGCAGCCAGTCCGGCAGCGAATTGAAGCCGCCGACCAATTGCCAAACCTGTTCGGCCGAAACCGGGATTTCAATAACAGCAGATGCTTTTGCCACGATTAACACTCCAAACCATTCAAGAAAAATCAGATCGCCATGCTGTCGACAACACCGCCGTCGACCCGCAACGCGGCACCGGTGGTGGCAGAGGACAACGGTGAAGCAATGTACGCCACCAGATTCGCCACTTCATCCACATTCGCTGCGCGCTGGATGATCGACGTCGGCCGCGCATTGCGCACAAACACATCCGCCTCGTCCCGCGCACTGCGCCCGGACTTGGCCACGGCGTCCTTGAGCATGTGCTCCAGGCCGTCGGTAAAGGTCGGCCCCGGCAGGATCGCATTGACCGTCACCCCGGTGCCCGCCAGGCGTTTGGCCAAGCCATGGGACACCGCCAGGTTGGCGCTTTTGGTCACGCCGTAATTGATCATGTCAGCCGGCGTTGCCACACCGGATTCCGACGACACAAAGATCACCCGGCCCCAGCCCTGCTCGACCATGCCCGGCGTGTAATGCCGCGACAAACGCACACCGGAGATCACGTTGACCTCGTAGAAACGCGTCCACTCGCTGTCGGGGGCGTCGAAGAAATCGACGTCGTTGAAGATCCCGAGGTTGTTCACCAGGATGTCGGCGCGCGGCTCGGCGGCGAACAGCTTTTCAGCGCCCTCGGCCGTACCGAGGTCCGCCACCAGCCCACGCAGATCCGCGCCGGGCACGGCCTGGCGAATGGTCGCCAGCGCCTCGTCGACCTTGCCCGATTCACGCCCGATCACCACCACCGTAGCGCCGGATTGCGCCAGCGCCTGGCTGATGCCCAGGCCTATGCCGGCGGTGCTGCCACTGACGATTGCGACTTTGCCACTGATATCAATTTTCATGTTCGCGTTCCTGTGGTTAGAGCGGCAACGGTGCACGGGCCGAAATCAATCGGGCCTCGCGCAGGGCCTGCCAAAAGGCTGCGGGAATTTTCTCTGACAACGCCGCGACGTCTTCAGCAATGCGCCCCGGACGACTGGCACCCGGAATCACTGCCGCCACTGCCGGGTGAGCCAGGGAGAATTGCAGTGCAGCGGCTTTCACACTCACGCCATGGGCCGCGGCAATCGCCTTGATCTGCTCGACCTTGCTGATGATCGCCGGGCTGGCTTTCTGGTACTCAAAATGTGCGCCGCCCGCCAGGATCCCGGAGCTGTAAGGGCCACCGACCACGATCTCGACGTTCTGCGCCTGGGCTGCATCCATCAAGCGCTGCAAGGCGCGTTCATGGTCGAGCAAGGTGTAGCGTCCGGCAAGCAGGAAACCGTCGGGCTGGGCTTCGGCCAGGTCCAGGGTCAACTCGCAAGGCTCGACCCGATTGACGCCCAGGCCCCAGGCCTTGATCACGCCTTCTTCACGCAGGCGGGTCAGTACTTTGAAAGCACCGGTGCGCGCCTGATTGAAGTAGTCCAGCCATTGATCGCCGTAGAAATCCTGGGCGATGTCGTGAATCCACACGATATCCAGGCGGTCGGTTTGCAGGCGGTTGAGGCTGTCTTCGATGGAGCGCAGGGTGGCATCGGCGCTGTAGTCGTTGACCATCTTGTTCGGCCGGCCATGTTCAAACACGCCGCTTTTCTCGCCGAGGTCGCGGGCGCTTTCTTCCACTTCATCCAGGATCACCCGGCCGACCTTGGTGCTGAGCACATAGTCGTCACGGTTGTACTTGGACAGGGCCTGGCCCAGGCGGATTTCCGAGAGGCCCGAGCCGTAGAACGGTGCGGTGTCGAAGTAACGCACGCCCTGGTTCCAGGCTGCTTCAACGGTGGCTTGCGCCTCCTCTTCAGGAATCGCACGGAACATGTTGCCCAAGGGGGCGGTGCCAAAACCCAGCACGCCGGGCAGTTTGTCATTCAAGCTCATGGGGTAAATCCTCAAGATTGTTCAAGGTCGCTGTGTTGACCGTTGAGCAGATCGTAGATTGCAGAGATCGGACCGTCCAAGACATACTGCGACCAACTTGAGTCCCTTAAGGTCTGACATGATCGACTTCCGCCAATTGCGCTACTTCGTTGTAGTCGCTGAAGAAGAACACGTGGGGCGTGCTGCCGAACGGTTGCACATCTCCCAATCGCCCCTGAGCCGGCAGATTGCCCAATTGGAAGAGCGCCTGGGCCTGACCCTGTTCGAGCGCAGCCAACAGCGCATCCGCCTGACCCGCGACGGCCAGACGTTCCTCGCCGAAACCAAGGCGCTGCTGACCCACGCCAACCGCCTGGAGTCATTGGGCCGGCGATTGGGTAAAGGCGAAGAAGGCGGACTGTGCATCGGCTACATCGAAAACGCCATGCACGCGGGGGTGCTGCCCAACGCCCTGAAGGTACTGCGTGACGCGCGGCCCAACGTGCATATCGCCCTGTACAACCTGCCCTCCGCCGAACAGCTGGAAGGCCTGCGCCAACGCAGCCTGGATATCGCTCTGGTGGGTGAACCACCGGCGGCGGATGACCCGGACCTGATGGCATTGCAAGTGCTGGACGATCCGATGCTGCTGGCGCTGCCCGAGCAGCATCCGCTGGCCAGCGTCAGCGAGTTGCTGCCTGAGCATCTGGCCGAGCAGCAATGGATTGGCGTGCAGCGCAAAGCGGGTGCAAACCCGGCGGATGACTTTGTTGCGGCGTGCATTCGGGCAGGGTTTACCCCGCAGATTCCGATGGAAGCCAGCGAGCCGTTTACCGCGTTGGGATTGGTGGCGTCGGGGTTGGGTGTGGCGATGGTGCAGAAGGGTCTGAGCCGCAATGCACCGCCGGGCGTTGTGCTGCGAGAACTGCCGTGGCTGACCTACACCACGCCGCTGTGGGCGGCGTGGCATCGGATCAACTTGCGGCCGCTGGTGGAGACATTCAGGAAAGTCCTGACAGAGCCCCTGTCACCTGTGGGAGCCGGGCTTGCCCGCGATGCAGGCACCTCGGTCTGTCAGTAAGACCGCGGTGATGCCATCGCAGGCAAGCCAGCTCCCACAGGGTTTCGGTGTCGCAGTTGAACGTGTGGTGGATCAGTACCGCCAATGCCCCGGCACCCATAACCACTGCCCGTTCCCCCAGCGATAGTGCCCCCGCACCCACTGATACCCTGGCGCCGGCGCCACCGGCACCACCTCGACCAAAGGCGGCGGACGCCGCGGATGAACAGGCTCGACAATACAACCGGACAACGCAGCCGCCATCAACGTGGCGGCCAGCGTAGCTTTGAATAGGCGGGACATGGCACGGTTCCCCAATGAGATTGGCCTTCGCCTGAGTGGCGGGCCTACCCGGGTTAAACGCCGCCAACCGGGAAAATCCGTCGCCCGTCTCGGTTATTAATGCTCGTTCCCACGCTCTGCGTGGGAACGCATCCCGTGACGCTCCGCGTCACCACTGCGCAAGACTTGAACCTTGCATCGCCAACTGGACGCAGAGCGTCCGGGGCGGCATTCCCATGCAGAGCGTGGGAACGATCTTCAGTGGCTCTTGGCGACCTTGCCCTTCGCCTGCCCCTTCATATACAACGCCTCCACCAACCGCTGGCGCTCATCCCGGGGCAAGGTGCTGGCGAACTGCGCCAGGGTGTTGTCCACCAGCGCCCTGAGCGCCATGTCCGCCTCCCGGGCCTTGCCCAAATCCGTCACCAACGCCTCACGGTCGAGAGTCGGCGCCTCCAGTTGCTTGATCACGTCCAGCCGCGCCTCGCGCCCGGCAAGTACCAGCGGCTGGCTGTCGGCGCGGTTCTGGCGCAACAACTGGCGCAGTTCCTTGCGCCGTTCCGGCGGCAGCTTGACCATCGCCTGGCGCAGGCCATGCTGGTTAACCACCGCCTCGGCGGGCTTGGTGTTCGCCAACCAATGGTACAAGCCACCGCCGACACCGCCGATCAAAAACACGTTGAACAACACCGACACAACCAGCAGCGGCTTCAGGTACTTGGGTGACGGGGTCATTGCTCGCTTTCCTCGGCGTTGACGGTGAAGACGACTTCGGCGTCGCCCTGGTCGAAGACACTCGGCAGTACTTCAGGGCCAAGCATGGGCAACGGCACGCTCAACGACGCCACCAGGATTCCGGCGGCGACCCCGGCGATGCCCACGCCAACAAAACCGGCCGGCGACAGCCAGCCGGCGTAGCGCGCCCAGAAGGACTGGCGCTGGGGAAACGATTGGCGAATCTGCCGCGCCAGCGCCGGGTCGACGGGTGCCAGTTGATAGCCGTCCAGCTGGCCGTCGAGCCATCGCGCCTGATGCAGCACCTCAAGGAGGCTGGCATCGCCTGCATCCAGCAGGGCCTGGGCCTCGGCCTGTTCGGCGCGCGGCCAACGGTGCAAGTGGCCGCCGTAAGCCTCGGCCAATTGGGCAAATCGTTCAGGCGTCATGGTTTTCCCCTTCCTGGGCGGGCGGGCCCGGGTGTGTCGTCAAGGTAACTGCGCAGGTTGCGCCGGGCCCGTGACAGCAAGCTCTCCAGTGCCTCGACGCTGATGTTCATCAGCGCCGCGGCGTCGATATTCGACAGCTCTTGGTAATACTGCAACACAATCGCCTCACGCTGGCGATCAGGCAGCGACGCTAACGCCGCCGCCATGTGCTCACTGCGGGCGGCCGCTTCCAGCTGTTCATCGGGCGCAGGCGCTGTGTCGACCACCTCGCTCATCGCCTCCTCATCGTGCAGCGGGCGCTCCTTGCGCCGACGCAAATGGTCGTGGCACAGGTTGAGTGCCACGCGGTGCAGCCAGGTGTCGAAACGCGCTTCGCCACTGCGCCAGCTTGCAGCCTGGCGCCAGATACGCAGGAAGCTTTCCTGGGCCACGTCCCTGGCCTCGTCGGCATCCCCGAGGATCCGACTGGCGAGCGCGAGCAAACGCGGCAGTTTGCGCGTCACCATTTCGTTGATGGCCGCCGGTTCGTTGTTACCGATGCGGGCCAACAGCTCAACGTCCGGATCAGTGTCTTTCAATAGGGCAAGTCTCGGTCCGGTGGCTAAGGGTCAGGTTGACGGAATGCTCAGCGGATCCAGTGCCCTTCTCTCCAGTACCAGTTGGGGCCGCGCGATTCCCAGTGGCCAGGTTCCCAACGGGCGTTGCGCATCACCGGCTGCCAGTGGCCCGGTACCCAGGCATAACCGCGCCCTTCGTAGCGCCAGTGCCCGCGATCCCACACATAGCCAGGGCGTTCGACGGGAACGGCCTCGACGCGCATCGGCGGTGGCGCTTCGCGGATGATCACTTCGGTCTGGGCAAAGGTCGGCGTGCTGACCAGGGCGGCCAGTGCCAGCGGGATCAACAGGGCATAACGTAATTTGGCCAGCGGTCGTGCAAGTCTCATGACAACTCCTTCATCGGCGATCGCCAGTGATCGCAGTTGTAGGGTTGAACGGCAGGTGTCCGAAAATCCGTCGCAACAAAAAGAACTTTTTATCGCGACCGCTCAGGACGGCAGGCAGGGCCAGTATTGCCCAGGGTTTGCGGGGAGTTGATGAAATTGTTGAAAGGCCGCGACGGATTTATCCATATGGCCGCGTTCAAGGGTTAACCGTTGGTAATCGACAGGCGCGTTCTGTTGGTTGGCGACGCCCATCACCTTGAGGAAATCACCATGTCTCGTCGAATTTCACTGCTGGTTGCCGCCGTCCTGCTCATGAACCTTGGCGGCTGCGTGTTCCTGCCGGGGCACCGCGAGCATTGCTGCTGGCGCGGTTACGGGGTAGTGACTACCCCGACGGCACAAGCGATCTCCTGATCCGCTAACTGACCGCTGCAAAACCCCTGCGCCCGGCCTTGATCTCGGTGCGCAGTTCGCCAATCAGGTTTGAGATGGAACGGATGCTGTCCAGACCCTGGGGCGACACACGGGGCAGCAGCAGGTCGACGCGCCCGGAGGCCGGGTCGAAGATGTTGATGCGCAGCGAACCGTCGCTGTTCAATGAGCAGTCACAGGCGAGGGGCAGGAAGCCCGACTCCATGATGTGGCGAAACTCGGCGATCGAAATCATGCGGGCACCCTTCCCTGTACGGGGCTCGGAGGACGTGATCCGTCTAGGGTAGATGAGCTTTTTCAAACTGCCCGGGAATTAATGCAAAAGTGATACTTGGTGCGCATTTCGGCTAAAACCGCTGGCCGGCTGACGCCAAAAAAACCACACCGACACCCTCTTATCCGATGCCGCGCGAAGGGCTTGCTTCCTGGCGATGATGGCCAGATGCTCTGGTTTTTTTCCGACACCGAGAGCACTCCGCATGAGCATCGAACCTTTGATCGAACCCGACAGTGCTGTGTACAAGACGTTGCTGGAATCGACCAAGGCCATTCCCTGGCGTATCGACTGGGCAACCATGACTTTCAGCTACATCGGCCCGCAGATCGAGGCGCTGCTGGGCTGGACGCCGCAGAGCTGGGCCACCGTGGACGACTGGGTGGAACGCATGCACCCGGATGACCGCGAATACGTAGTCAACTTCTGCGTCTCGCAGTCCCGGGCCGGGGTCGATCATGAAGCCGATTACCGGGCGCTGACCGCCAGCGGCGAGTACGTGTGGATTCGCGACGTGGTGCACGTGGAGCGCAAGGACGGCGAGGTGCAGGCGCTGATCGGCTTCATGTTCGACATCAGCGAGCGCAAGAAGACCGAAGAACACCTGATTCGCCTGCAGAAGCAGCTGGAGGAGTATTCGTTCCAGGACGGCCTCACCGGCATCGCCAACCGGCGCATGTTCGACACCGTGCTGGCGCGGGAATGGACCAGCGCCCAGCGCAGCCAATTGCCGCTGTCGTTGATCCTGTTGGATATCGACTATTTCAAGCAGTACAACGACCTCTACGGGCATATCAAGGGCGACGAATGCCTGCGCCAGGTGGCACGCACGCTGTCGCAGGCGGCCAACCGGCCACGGGACTTCATTGCGCGCATCGGCGGCGAGGAATTTGTGTGGTTGTTGCCGGAAACCGATGCCGAGTCGGCACGGCGCGTGGCCGAACGCTGCCTGCACTTGATCCGCCAGCAGCAGATCGCGCATGAGCACTCGGCGGTGTCGGACCTGCTGACACTGAGCCTGGGCGTAGGCACTTGCACGGTAACGCCGGGCGGCGCGGCGCTGGCCTTTGTCGAAGCCGTCGACAAATTGCTGTACCAGGCCAAGCGCAATGGGCGGATGCGCGCAGAGTTTGCCGACGTAGAGGATTGATACAACGCTCAAATCGCGGGCAAAAAAAATCCCAAGTAGCTGATGGAAACTTGGGATTTAAAAATGCATAAACCGTGGGAGGTAAACGCCCGGCTATATTACCCAGCGGGAAAACTTGTAACAAGATAATTTTCAACCTTTCGTCGGATTAAAACAGCGCTAAGTCATTCAATAACCACACTTTTTTAATGGATCCGATTATTGGAAATGCCACTTTTTGGTGCAATAACAGCGCATCGTTAAACAAACTTCGCTATTTAATTCCGCGATAAAAATAAGGTTATTGATTAAAAGTGCGTGGGCTTCTTCAAATAGTGCTGATACAGGTGTTTGCACGGATCCACCAACACAAGTTCGTCCTGGGGCGTGGCGCGCGAAACACTGGCTGCCTGACGGCATAACGCCAGGCGCTCCGCCGCCTCTTCCCGCTGCCGGTCGACCTGGGCATTGAGCCGAACGAAATAAGTCCCCAACAACACCGCGACACATAGAACGCCGACGCCAAAATAGCGCAAGGCGTTGGATTGAGGGGGTTCCAGCTCACTCATACACTCATTGCACCTTGTGTTTCTGATAGCGAACATCGTCGCCCTCGGCCGTGTCGACCACTGCCCAGCCAAGCCGCTGGTAAAAACCGTTGGCACGGATCTGATCCCGCCCATCCGTGATCAGGAAGAGCGTGTCGTGGTGCTCGAACAGCGCGGCCTCGGCCACTGCCATCAATTGGCGGCCCAACCCAAGGTTCTCGTGAGACGGCAATACAAACAGGGCGAACACCTCGCCTTCGGCAAGATCAACCATTGCAAACGCGACAGGCCTGCCGTCCAGTTCGGCAAGCCATACGCAAGGCGCCTCGCGCATGCTGTCGGCGACGACTTGCGGGGTAATGCCCAGCTCAGCCATCTGCTCGCGGCTTAAGTGGTTCTGCACCACGGCGGTGCGAATGTCGAAAATGGCATTGATATCGCCCGGAGTTGCCAACCGTATAACCGAACCCATGTGCACCGCCTCCCGATGAGACGCTCAATTGTATGTAAATTGAAACACATCGGTTGTGGTGGATTTGTAAAACAGTCAGCCGGATTGCGCGTTAATCCTGCTCACGCCGCCTGAACTGCCCCGGCGCCAGCCCGTGGGCCTTGCGGAAACACCGGGAAAAATACGCCTCGTCGGTAAACCCGCAACGGTGCGCAATCGCGCCGATCATCTGCGGGCTGTTGAGCAGCAGCGTGCGCGCCAGTTGCATGCGCCGGTCGAGCACCAACTGGGAGAAGGGTTTGCCGGTTTCCTTGCGCAACAGGTGGGTCAGGTAGTTGGGCGACAGGAACGCCGCCGCCGCGGCATCCGTCAGGTTCAGCGACGGCTCGTGCAAATGCTCGCGGATGTAGCCTTGCACCCGGGCCAGGGCATCCTTGCGCCCACGCCGGGTGGCGTTGTTGGCGGCGAACGCCTGGAGCGGTTCGGCGTACTGTTGGCACACCAGCCCGATCAACTGGAACAGGTAACCCTTGAGCCGCTCCCGGGCGCCGAAGCTGCGGTGGGCGTCCAGGCTGCGCATGTGTTCCAGCCAGGTTTTGACTTCTTCGAAGGCCGCGTCGTCGAGGATGAAGTCCAACTGCTCCTGGAAGCGGAACGGCGACAGCTCCGGCGCCTGGCCGATGGGGATGTCTTCCAGGTCCAGCGGATCGCAGGTCAGTTGCGGCAGGAAAAAACCCTGGCTGAAATTGATCAGCATGAAGTCGCCGTCGTCGGGATGGGGAATCACGTGCAGGCGATGGGGCAGGATAAAGGCCAGGGCCTTTTTCGGGAACGGGCGCACCGCACCGCCGATGTGCTGCACAGTGTCGCCGCCCAGGTTGATCTGAATCTGGAAGTATTCGTGGCGATGGGGACTGGTCAGCGCCGCCCTGCCCCGCTTGTCGCGGATGTAGAAGTCGGAGCGGTCGCTGCGTTGTTCCATGCCATAGGTGGTGATGCGGGTGCCGGGCATACGCGTTTCTCGGGGGGCCTGGGCACCACTGTAGCGTCAACCCTGGCCGAGGGTGAAGCTCAGTTCGGCCAGGCCGTCGATCCCGGCGGTCACCACATCGCCCGGTTGCAAGGCGCCGACGCCCGCCGGGGTGCCGGTGAAGATCAGGTCGCCGGCCTTCAATGCCACCGATTTGGACGCGTGGCTGATCACCTCGCTGACCGACCAGATCTGGTCTGCCAGATCGCCCACTTGGCGTTGCTCGCCATTGACCTTGAGCCAGATACGCCCGCTGACCGGATGGCCGACGGCACTCACCGGCTGCAACGGGGTGCAGGGTGCCGATTCATCGAAGGCCTTGGCCCATTCCCACGGCCGCGACAGCTTTTTCGCCTGGGCCTGGAGGTCGCGGCGGGTCAGGTCGATGCCCAAACCGTAACCCCAGATATGCGCAAACGCATCTTCCGGGGCGATGTCCACGCCGCCCTTGCCGATGGCCACCACCAACTCGACTTCATGGTGCAGGTCGGCGGTCAATGGCGGATAGGCGATCACGCCCTCGGCAGGCACCACGGCATCCGCCGGCTTCATGAAAAAGAACGGCGGCTCGCGGTCGGGGTCGTGGCCCATTTCGCGGGCATGTTCGCTGTAGTTGCGCCCGACACAGAACACCCGGCGCAGCGGGAAGCGGGCGTCGTCGCCGTGGATGGCAAGGGACGGGGTTTCGTTGGGGGTGATGACGTAGCGGGTCATGGCATGTGCCTCTTCGATTACCTGGGGCCAGTATGCGGACGGGCTCCGGGGCGAAGTTGGACAGGCTTACGCAGATTTTGTACTGGGCGGTGCATCGGTCACTTTGCCGAGCGAACCCAACACTGCTAGCCTCATCGCGCTTTCAACCCCTGATCCCGCAGAAAGGACTCTGATGAACATCATTCGCGCCGTCGCCCTCTTCGCCGCCTCATTGTTCTCGATGAACACTTCAGCCAAGGCCCCGCTTCCGGGATTCCAGTTGCCCAAGGCAGATTCGGAATATGACGAGAAGGTGTTGGCGGATATCAAGAAGATCGGCTGGCACCATGTGCATGTGCGGGCTGAAGACGGTGAGCCTTCGTTCGCCTACTCCCTGGGGTTCTACGCCAACTTCGGCCAACCGGAAATCATCGTATTCGGGCTGCCCCCGCAGATTGCCCAGCAGTTGCTGAACATCGCCGCGATCCGCTTTGCCGGTGCAAAAGCCGCCTATGAAACCTACAAGCCCTATGACGATATTGCCGAAGGCATGCGCATCGCCTTCATTCCTGTAGACCGCAGGCACTACCGCGAGTACCTCGGTTATGCCGGCTGGTTCTACGCCTCGATCAAAGCTGATTTCCCTGCGTTGCAAATGGTCTGGCCGGACAAACAAGGGCGCTTTCCGTGGGAGCCCAACTACGACCAGTCGTTCTCAAGGCTCCAATTGCTGCTGGATAAATAAGGGTTATTTACGCGCCAGCTTGTAGCGCAAACAGTCCTGATAAAAACTCTGGCGAATCACCTCGGGCTTGACCCGCGAACGGCTGTCGTAGGTCTGTTCGGTGATGCCCATGGCCATCATGTGCATCCAGGGTTTCTTGAACTGGTAGGTCTTCAGCTTCTGCCGCGCGGCGTACAGCGAGACGCCCGACAGCTTCAATTCCTGGGCCCGGGCGGCGGTGCCAGCCCCCCAACTGCACATGTACTTGTCGTTGTCCCGCAGCTCCCGTGCCTCAACCGAAACCGCCCCACCCGCCAGGGAACAGGCGATCAGCATGATTCCAACATTGCGCATTTGCATCCCGCCTAACCACCTGAAAATAAAAGTGATTTTGGCGAGGATTTTGTTACAAAGGGGCCAGCAAATTGCCTTATCGGTGAATTTTCCGACCTGAAACCGAACCGAGTAACAGCGTTGCCATTCAGGCATTTTGCCACTATTGGTTGCCGATGGCCCATTGCCTGACGATAATCGCGGCGCTCTCCCACACTCACGCAAGGAAACGCCGTGAAAAAGCTTCTACTGTTGACCCCATTGCTCGCGCTGCTGTTGCAAGGCTGCGGCGTCACCATGACGCAATACGAGCCGAACTTCGATAACGTCCAGGTCCTCAAGCAGGCAGCGCCGCTGCAACCCGTCAGCAATGCCCAGGTGACGGCCGCGTCGGGCGAAGGCTCGTTGTCTGTACGTGCCAACCCGATCCGCTCGCCCAGTGGCAGCATCCCGGCGCATATCCAGGCTGCAATCACCCAGGAACTGCAACTGGCAGGCCTGCTGAACCCGCAAGCAGAACGTCATCTGCAAGTGCTGGTGGTGAAGAATTCGCTGTCGGCAGGCATGGGCTCCGGCAACGGCACCCTGGCCGCGCGGTTTACCCTGCTCAAGGGCAATGACGTGGTGTACGACGCGACCAAGGAAGTGAATCACACCTGGCCCAGTTCGTTCTTCGGGTTCATTGCGATCCCGAATGCCGCCAACGCCTACAACCCGATGGTGCGGGATTTGCTCAAGTCGCTGTACAGCGACCCGTTGTTCATCAAGGCGCTTAAGTAAGGCCTGGGCTGCGAGGATCGGCCACCCTGCCCTCGCAGCTGTTTCAAACGTTCAGTTACGTGTCACGCCCGTGGCACGCCGGCATCCAGCGCCGAATACTTCAGGTTATTACCGTCGACCATTTGCTTGAGCAGGGCATTGACCTGGCGGGTGAAGGTATCGGTCACCGCGTCTTTCGGCGTATTGGCCATCAACGGGATGAACCAGATGCCCATCCAGGTATTGATCGAGTCGTGGTTGGAGCCGGTGCTCAGTGCCTGGCCTTGTGCGTCCACCGATTCCAGCTTCATGGTGTACTGATCAGTCCCCAGCGCCGGAATGATGGTGAAGGTAAAGCCGCTGATAAAGGCCAGTACCAGTTGGCCGCCACCCGGTGGATGGTTGTAGACCTTCAGGCGCAGGCTGTAATCGCCTGGCTGCTTCTGGAATTCATCCAGGGTCACGCGACCAAACAGGCCGGAGTCAGTCAGGACTTTCTGCAGCTGTGGCTTGAGCATCTCACGCGCTTGTGGGACTTCGGCCGCGGCGGCATTTGTCGGCTCGCCCTGGTAGAACTTGAAGTCTACGTAGACGTTCGGTTTGTTGGCGTAGCTGGCCTTCGATGGCAGCGTGACGGGTGCCACTTCGTCTTTCGTGAAGCTGGCGCAGCCGCCCATCGACAACGTGATCAGGGCCAACCCCAGCATTTTTCCAATGTGCATTACGACTTCCTTAGTGAATGGAGCGTCTCCATGGCCGGAGTTGCTGGGGGCGGATGATAAAGAGTGGGCGGCGATGTTAAAAGGCCACCTCCCATAAAATACTGACGATCACTGTAGGAGCGAGCTTGCTCGCGAAAATCGTTAACGATAACGCAGCGTGTCTGGCTTAGCGCGCTGCTCTCAGGTTCTTCGCGAGCAAGCTCGCTCCTACAGTAAATGGGTGTTTACCACTGATAGGTCGCACTGGCCTGCACGGTACGCTGCGAGCCATACCAGCACCACGAGTAGGAATAGCAGGACGCGACGTACTCTTTATTCGCCAGGTTGGTGGCGTTCACTGCCAGGCGCAGGTTGTCACCCTGACGATTGATGTGCGGGATGTCGTAGTGCACCGCTGCATCGAACAAGGTGTAGCCCGGCACCTTCAGGGTGTTGGCGGTATCGCCCCAGGAAGAACCGACATAGCGCGTACCGGCGCCTACGCCGAAGCCCTTCAGCGTGCCGTCGTGCAGGGTGTAATCCGCCCAGGCCGACGCGGTATGACGCGGCACCGCGTAGGTGGTGGTGCCTTCGGCCGCAATGGCCGGGCCGACACCGATGTCGCTGATGGGCGCATAACGCACGGTGTTGTTGGATTTGCTGATGCGGTTATCCAGGTAGGCATAGGCCGCAGTGATATCCAGGTTGTCGTTCAGGCTGGCCTTGCCTTCCAGTTCAAACCCGCGGGATTGCACTTCACCGTCCTGAATCTGGCAACGCGAGCCGTTGCACAGGTGGGAAGCGTCCGGGTCCAGCGTCGGTACGTTGGTCTGGCGGAGGTCGAAAATGGCAGCCGTGATGAAGCTGTTGCTGCCCGGCGGCTGGTACTTGATGCCGATTTCCGTCTGCTTGCCCTCGGTCGGCTGGAACGTCGAACCGCCGTAGCCCGTGCCGGATTGCGGCTGGAAGGATTCCGAGTAGCTGACATACGGCGCCAGGCCGTTATCGAACAGGTAGACCAGGCCCAGGCGGCCGGTGAAGGCCTTGCTGTCCTGGGACGACTTGGTCTTTTTCTGG
The DNA here is from genome assembly GCF_013385665.1 of Pseudomonas sp. D4002. Lineage (NCBI taxonomy): Bacteria > Pseudomonadati > Pseudomonadota > Gammaproteobacteria > Pseudomonadales > Pseudomonadaceae > Pseudomonas > Pseudomonas sp. D4002. Next base: position 36,173 of record NZ_JACAPN010000033.1, on the reverse strand, counting down.
GTGGTCATCGCCAGGGTACTGTTGTCGGTGCTGGCCCAGTCATAACGCCCGCCCATCAACAGCACCCATTTGTCCCACTTCATCTGCTCTTGCAGGTACACCCCCGTTTGCTCGCTGCGCGAGGTGGCGTCGCTGGTGTAGGCCGGCACCGGCACGGCCGCGCCGTAGACCGGGTCGAAAATATCCAGCGTAGGCCCTGCCGTGTACACGCCGCTGCCCGACTTGGTGTCGGTGCTGGTGTTCTGGTAGTCGGCGCCCATCAGCACGGTGTGCTGCAACGGCCCGGTGTCGAATTTGGCCTGCAACTGGTTGTCGAGGGCATAGGCGTCGATGTTCACGTCGCTGGCGATGGTCGAGCGGCGGATGGTGCGGTAATCGCTCTCCAGGTAGTTGCTGTAGAGGCTGCGGTATTGCCCTTCGCTGCGCAGGTAGCGCGCATTCTGGCGCACGGTCCAGACATCGTTGAAGTGATGTTCGAAGGCGTAGCCGATGGAGTAATACTCGCGGTCGCTCTTCTCGAAGTTTTTCTCGCCGTCGTAGAAATCCACGTCGATCTTGCGCCCCGTCGGGCTGTGCAGCACCGAGCCCCAGGCTGGCATCGAGCCGTAGGACGCGCCCTTGGGGTCCTTCTGGAAGTGCCCGAGCAAGGTCAGCGAGGTATTCTCGTCCGGGCGCCAGGTGAAGGCGCTGGACAGGGACTGGCGACGGGTTTCGGTGTGCTCGATCTGCCCGTCGGCATCGTCGAACAGGCCGGCAACGCGGTAGGAATACACGCCTTGGTCGTCCAGCGGGCCACTCAAGTCAAAGGTCGTGCGCTTCTTGTTGAAGGTCCCGTACTCGACGCCGACTTCATGGAACGGCGTGTCGAGCGGGCGTTTGCTGACCATGTTGATCACGCCGCTGGGGGTGCCCTGCCCGTACAGCACCGACGCGGGCCCGCGCAGCACTTCGACGCGCTCCAGGTCGAAGGCGTCTTTTTGCGGCAAGGCATCCCGGCTCGACGGCATGCGCAGGCCGTCGAGGTAGGTCGCCGGGGTGAAGCCACGGATGGTCAACTGGTCGAGACGCGAGGCGGTGGAGCCACGGGTTTCCGGGATCACGGCAGCGCTGTAGCGCAGGATCTGGTTGAGGCTCTCGGCGTTCTGCGCGCGCATCTGGTCTTTGGTGACCACGGAGATCGACTGCGGGGTTTCGATCAGTGCGGTGTCGGTCTTGGTGCCCGACAGGCTGCGGGTGGCCACGTAGCCAGACACCGGGCCGGTGGGGCTTTCCGACTGGTATGCGCCGCTGATGGTGGTGGCCTGCAACTCCATGGCGCCATCGGTGTGCGGGATGGCTTCGAGACGGTAGCGGTCGTCGGCGATCTTCAGGGCTTGCAGGCCGCTGCCGGCCAACACTTGGGCCAGGGCGGCGTCGGTATTGTATTGCCCGTTCAGGCCATTGCTGCGTTTGCCGCGGGTCAGGCTCGAATCAAAGGCCAATACCAGGCCCGCCTGTTCGGCGAGGCTGTTGAGGGCCTGGCTCAGGTCACCGGCGGGAATGGAGAACGCAGCGCTTTCAGCCGCGTAGGACGCTTGAACGGTCAGCAGGGGTACGGCGGCAAACGCCATCGCCACTGAAAGGGTCAATGGCTGTAAAGGACGAGCAAGGCGCGACATGAGAAGTCCTGGGAAATGGGGGTTCTATTAGTCATGACGGCCATGTCGGAAAATCGGGTATGAATGAGAGCAGTTTTTATTCAGACTTTTTACCGAGGCTTGATCACCACCACCAAATCGGTGAAGTACTCGACCTTGATCGGCAGGTTATCCGCCAGCGACGCCAGGGCCGCGCCGGTGTCGTCGAGCTTGAATACCCCGGACACGCGCATCCCTTGCAGCGCCTGCGGATCAAAGCGCACCAGCCCATGGCGGTAACCGGCGAGGGTTTGCAGGACCTCGCTCAGGGGTTGGTCGTCGACCTTGAGCAAACCACGGGTCCAGGCGTCCGGGTCGGCGTTGCCGATGGGTTGTGGGGTGCCGGCACGGCCGTCCTGGAGCGTGGACTTCTGCCCCGCCGGCACTTTCACGTCGCCCGCAACGGTGCCTTTGACGGCCACGGTGGACTCGATCACGGTGACCACGGTCGCGCCATCCTCGGCCTTGCGCACCAGGAACCGCGTGCCCAACGCCGTGGCCGTGCCCTGGTCGGTGTGCACCACGAACGGCCGTTGCGCGTCCTTGGCCACCTCGACCCACATCTCGCCCTGCAACAGTTCGATCACCCGTTGGTGGCCGTCAAACTTCACGTCCAGTGCCGAGTTGCTGTTGAGCTGTACCTGGCTGCCATCGGTCAGTGCCACCTGGCGCCGTTCGCCCACGCTGGTGCGTTGGTCGGCCATCCACACCGGCAGGCGCTCAATCCCGGCCCAGCCGCACAGCAACACACCCAACAGCGCGACGGCCTGGGTGCTACGGGCGGCAAACCTTGTTTTCTGTGGGGCAAATGCACGGTTCAGGGCCATGCGCGCCGGGGCGGCGGGCAACTCGTCGAGGCTGCCCCACAGGCTGCGCATGCGCTCGATGGCGACGGCATGCCGTGGATCGGCCTGGCACCATTTCTCGAAGGCCGCGCGGTCGGCCTCGGTCACGTGGTCGTCGTGCAACAACGTCAGCCAGCGGGCGGCTTCACTGATGATCTGCTCGGAACTCACGACAGCGGGTCCGCCCCGTGCAGGGTGTGATAGCAATGCACCAACGCACTGGAGATGTAGTTCTTCACGGTGCTGGAAGACACCTGCAGTTGTTCGGCGATTTCGCTGTAGGTCAGCCCGTCGAGGCGACTGAGCAGGAATGCCTCGCGGGCCTTGGCGGGCAGGCCGATGAGCATTTCGGCAATGCGTTCCAGGGCCTGCAGTGCCACATGAATCGCCGCCGGGTCCGGCATCCCGGCATCTTCGCTCTGGATCGCCAGGGCTTCCATGTAGGCCTTTTCGATGCGCCGCCGACGCGCACCATCGATCATCAAGCGCCCCGCCGTGGTGGCCAGGAAGGCGCGGGGTTCCTTGATGGTATGGGGGTCGGCCAGCAGCAGGATGCGGATAAACGCGTCGTGGGCCAGGTCGGCGGCATGTTGCGAGCAGCCGAGTTTCTTGCGCAGCCAACCGTGCAACCAGGAATGATGGTCGCTGTAGAGGGTGGTGATGGTCTGCTGGCGACGGGTTGTATCACCATCAGCTACAGGAAAGTCATGCATGCGCAAAAATTTCTCAAACAAGAAAGATTACCAATTGCGCGAACGATGACAGTAAAACGAAGGGGGAGCAAGGATGGAGTGATGGCTTGCAACGAATCTGCGACTTGCTGTGCCCACCTTGAAAGCGACCAGTGCGCACGCGACACTTCTGCGACTCATACAAGGACATCACGCATGACAACCTTCGCCAACACGGTCTCTACCCGCGAGGCCTATCAACTGCTCAAGGACGTGGCATTAGAGGTTCGAACGCTGAAACCCGTCAGCTCCAGCGACGAGCAAATGGTTGTCGACATCGACGGCTGGCAGGTCACGCTGTCAACCTGCGGGACGGCTCTGGAGTGCTGCCTGCGCTGTATTGCACCGGATAACAGGCAAGGTTCACTGGACACCTGGCAACGTTACGGCACCAATCCGCTCGATCTGATGAGCCTGTGGGAGCGAACGCAGCTGCAGCGCCTGGTGCATGCAGCCTTCGTTCGCTGAACGTGCCCTTTGCCAGCAATCACCCACTGCCAGCATCAAACACTTTATGGATTAACGCCAGCTCCAGGAAACCCCGGTGTAAACCCCCATGCCATCCCCCGGCGTCGACCGCGCCACATCCAGCCCCTTGTCGTCATAACCCGGCGTGACTGTGTTCGCGTAACGCCGGTTAGTCAGGTTGCGCAGGTCGACCCAGGCTTGCCAGTCGTGCTTCGGCGCGTCGTACCCGAGCGTCGCGCCGAGCAGTGTGTAGGCCGCCGCGTAGTAGGAGTTGGCGTAGTCCACCGCGACCCGCGATGAATGTTCGCCATTGAGGCTGGTGTAGAAACCGCTAGGGTGGCTGTAGCGCAATTGCGCCTGGTAGTAGTGCCTGGGGATGCCGGGCAAGGTGTTGTCGCCGAAGCGGTCGTCGTTGCGGTAGTGGAAGTCGCTGTAGGTGTAGGCCTGGCGCAGGGCGAGCTGGCCCGTGCGGCCACCGTCCCACAGCGGGCTGATCAGGCTCAGCTCCAGGCCTTGGTGCACGGTTGGGCTGGCGTTGGATTCGGCGATTATTGCGGATGTGGTGGACGTCGCGGCCTGGGTTTCGACGCTGAGCAGTTCGTGGCGCACCTCGGAGCGGTACAACGCCAGGTCCCACTGACCGAACCACGCTTCACCGCGACCGCCGACTTCCAGGGTGGTGGCGGTCTGGTTTTTCAGCTTCACCCCTTCACGTTGCAAACCGCTGGCCGGGCCGCTGCCCACGGGGAAGTACTTGTTGGAACCCCAGATCATCGACCACGCATGGGGCGGTTCCACCGAGCGACTCAGGTTGCCGTACACCTGCAATTGGGGGCTGAAGTCGTAGCGCAGGCCAACCCTTGGCGCGTAATCCCAATCTTGCTGGCTGACGGGTGTGTGGGTCTGCGGGTAGCTGACTTCGGTTTCACGACGGGTGTAGATCGCCGCCAGCCCGGTGGTCAGCCACAGGTCCGGCAGCAGTTCCAGGTCATTGCCGATATGCAGCACGGTGTCCGAACCCAGGTAGCTGTAGTCGCGGGTCCTGGTGCCGGGTGTGTAGCCCGCCGTATTGCCGGTGGGGATCCGCACGAATTCCGAGCCGCCGTTGTTCGGCATCGCCTGGGTGGTGCGCAGGCCGAGGGTGGTCTTGCTGTCACGCCCGAACAATGTGTCCTGGCGGATGTAATTCAGGGTGCCGCTGACGTCGGTGTAGGCAACCTTGAGACGGTTGGTGCCCTCGCGCAGGTCCATCGGATAATCGTGATACGCCAGCCCGACCTCGACCCGGGCGTTGTCGTCCAGGTGCAGGGTGGTTTTGTTGGCGATCCAGGTCGAGCCCGGTTGCGTGCGTTTCGAGTCTCGCGCCACGTTGAGGCTGGCGGCGGCGCGCGGGTCGTGGCTGATCTGGTCGCGGGTCAGTTTGCCGGGGGAATCGTTGTCGGTTTCGCGGTAGCGAAAGTAGAAGCGGGTTTCCAGGTCGGGGTTGAAGCGGTAGCCGAAGTTGGCCGCGATGCCCTTGCCGCTGCCGGCGCTGTGGTCCTGGAAACCGTCGTATTGCGAGTCGGTGAGGCTGATGTAGTAGTCGGCATCCCCCAGCACCTGGCCCGAGCTGATCTCTCGCTGGCCGTAGCCATGGCTGCCGGCTTCGTAGCGTACTTGCAGCCTGGGCGCGTCGTAGCCGGTGTGGGTCACGTAATTGACTGCCCCACCCAGGGCCAATGCGCCCTGGTCAAAACCGTTGGCGCCACGCAGCACTTCAACGCGGCTGAGCCACAACGGGTCCTTGAGTTCGTAGGGCGTGCCACCCGGGCCGGTCAGTGGCAGGCCGTCGAAGGTTTCATACAGGCCAGAAGCGTGGGCGCCCGGGCCCCGGTTGATACCCGAGCCACGGATCGAAAGCTTCACCCCTTCGTTGTTTGCCGCCTTGGCATAAACACCGGCCTGGTACTTGAATACGTCCTCGTTGGTGCTCACCCGCCCCTGATCGACGCTGCCCATGTCGATGTAGTTGGTAGCGCCGGGAACGCTCTTGAGCTGGGTCTGGGCCAGTTCGTCGGCGCTGAGTTCGGCGCTGCTGACTTCGACGGGTGCCAGTTGCAATGTGTCGTCGGCCTGGGAAACCGGGCTGAAGCTCAGGGCGGCGCCAAAGCCCAGCAAGGGCCAGGCTTTTCGGGAGGTGAACGGAAACGCGGGGGGCATGGGGGTAAATCCTTGGAATTCGTTTTTGCGACGGGCTCGGTCCGGCACAAGGTCTGTGGTGGGAAGCCCGTGAAGCGCGGCGGGTCACCGTTGATGAACGCACAGGCCCCCATCGGCGTTAAGTCCAAAATAGAATTACCAAATGCAAACTCAGTATTTATGGAAATAAGCGGCACCGATTACTGTAGAGCCATTGAGTCCCCAGAGATTTACGTCATGCAAACATCCGCCACCGTCATCGATTTCACCCTCCACCGCAAACGCCGCCAGGCTCGCGCAGCGGCTGAACTGATGTGGGCGATGTATGCGGCACGGGCCGGGGTCGCGCTGTTTACCGCACACGTCACCACGTCCAGCGATACCCGCCGGGCGTGAGGCCATGAATTTCTTGCACGCGATACCCGAAGTGCCCGACCTCCCCACCAAACCCAAGGACTGCAACAGCGGCGACGATGACGCCATCGGCCAGTGCGTCGCGCAGAACCTGCAGCGCCTGCGCAGTAAACGCTACCTGTCGCTGGATGCCCTGGCGCGCAACTGCGGCGTAAGCCGGGCGATGCTCGCGCAGATCGAGTCCGGGCGCAGCGTGCCGTCGATCAAGGTGCTGTGCAAGATCGCCAAAGGCTTGAAAGTGTCGGTGGCGGCGTTCCTGGAAAATCGAGCGTTCGAAGGGGTTGAGCTGCTGCCGGCGCAACAGAGCAAACGCCTGGTGAGCGCCGATGGCAGCTTCATCAGCCGGGCGCTGTTTCCCTACGATATGGCGCGCCAGTCGGAGTTCTACGAGATACGCCTGAAGGCCCTCGGCGAGGAGATTTCAGAAGGTCACGGGCCCGGGATCCAGGAAAACCTGGTGGTGGCCCAGGGCGTGCTGGAAGTCAGCGTCAACGAGGAACGCTACCTGCTGTCCACCGGTGATTCGATCCTGTTCTACGCCGACCAGCCCCACCGCTATCGCAACCCCGCAGACAGTGAGGCGGTGGCGTTCCTGGTGATCACCTACCCGGAACGCCTGGACTGAAACGCAAAAAGCCCCGGCACTCGCCGGGGCTTTTTAGATTTCACGCCAAACCAATCAGCAGGTGCAGCACATCATCGGCATGCCGTTGCAGCTCATCATCATCGGCATGGCGCAGTCGTTCATCATCTTCATCATCAGCATGCAGCAGTTGTTCATCATGTCCATGCTCATGCCAGGCATCGGCATCATCTTGCAGGTCATGCAGTCGGCTTCCATCTTGCATTCCATGACGCACTTCATCATCGGCATAGGCATGCCCATCGGCATCATCATCGGCATGTTCATGGTCGACATGCTGTTCATCATCGCCATGCCGTCTTCAGACATGCACATCATCGACATGTTGGCGCACTGCATCATCATCGGCATGCCGCAGTTCATCATCATCGCCATCATTTCGGCGTTATTCTTGAACATCGCCATGTCCATGCCAGCGGCCGGCATCATGGTGCACATCATGGCCTCGTCGGTCATCTTGCAGGTCATGGTTGCCATCATCATCGGCATGCCCATCATCGGCATCATCGGCATCGCGTTGTTCATTGGCATCTGCATGGCGTTCATCATCTTCGAAACTCCGTAATCGACAGGAAATGAGTAAGTTCTGGGGCCGATTCTAGAGAGGCCGCACAACGGCGCAAGACGCTGGCCCAGCAGCAGGAATAGACGCTGCATGGGGATTTCCCGGGGCGCGGCAGCGGATAATTCCGCGATGACAGATGCTTTGACGTGATCACGCCGGCCGGCTCCGCTATCAGGGCCAAACCGGCGCGATGGATATGCGATTGGGGAATAGCCCCCAATCAGAAGGAAATAAACGATCTAACCACGGTAGAAATACCCGCTCATTCGGCGAAGAAGCGGTTCGCCGGACGCGGCAGTCCGAGGTTTTCCCGCAGGGTAGAGCCTTCGTACTCGCGCCGGAAGATCCCGCGCCCCTGCAACTCGGGCACCACCCTGGCCACAAAGTCATCGAGCCCGCCCGGCAGCCACGGGAACATGATGTTGAAGCCATCGCTGCCCTCTTCTTCCAGCCACTGCTGCATCTCATCGGCAATACTGTGGGCGGTGCCGACAAACGAGAGACCTGCATAACCGCCAAGACGCTGGGCCAATTGGCGCACCGTCAACTGTTCGCGATCAGCCAGCGCCAGTACCCGTTCGCGGGAGCTCTGGCTGGCGTTGGTTTGGGGAATCGCCGGGAGGTATTGGTCGGGATCAAACTTCGTCGCGTCGGTACCCAGCGCGATCGACAGCGAGGCAATCGCACTTTCGTAATGCACCAGGCTGTCGAGATGCGCACGAATCCGCCGCGCATCTTCCAGCGTATCGCCGACCACCACAAACGCCCCGGGCAAGATCTTCAGATGGTCGGGATGCCGCCCCACCGCCAGCATCCGGCGCTTGATATCGGCATAGAATTTACGCCCTTCCTCGAGCGTGCCGGGCGCCACGAAAATCACCTCGGCGGTTTCTGCCGCCAATTGCCGGCCCGGCTCCGAGGCGCCGGCCTGCACGATCACCGGCCAGCCCTGCACCGGGCGGGCAATGTGCAGCGGGCCGCGCACATTGAGGTAGCGGCCCTGGTGATTGAGGGTGTGCAGCTTGTCGGGGTCGAAGTACACACCGCTGTCGGCATCGCGGATGAAGGCATCATCGGCCCAACTGTCCCAGAGCCCGGTGACCACATCGTAGAACTCCCGCGCACGGGCGTAGCGCTCGTCGTGGGCATAGGCCTGCTCCAGACCGAAATTCTGCGCCGCATCCGGGTTGGCAGTGGTGACGATATTCCAGCCGGCGCGGCCGTTGCTCAAATGATCCAGGGACGCAAAGCGCCGGGCAATGTGGAACGGTTCGTCGTAGGTGGTCGAGGCCGTGGCTACCAGGCCGATGTGCTCGGTGGCCTGGCTCAGGGCCGACAATAAGGTGAACGGTTCGAAGGAGGTGGCGGTGTGGCTGCGCTTCAACGCGTCGATGGGCATGTTGAGCAGGGCCAGGTGGTCGGCCATGAAGAACGCATCGAAACGCGCTTTCTCCAGGGTCTGGGCAAACTGCTTGAGGTGCGTGAAGTTGAAGTTGGCGTCACGGTAAGCGCCGGGATAGCGCCAGGCGCCGGTGTGGATGCTGACCGGACGCATGAACGCGCCCAGCTTCAGTTGGCGTTGAGTGGTCATGGAAAGCCCCTGATCGAGAGGGGCCCAGCATCGGATGGGCGAACGGCGTCTGTCTAATAACCAAAGGATCTGGCTTATGCCTGCGCGGATCGGCTGTTGTAGTCCGCCAGAAATTCTTCGGAGGCGACATGGTCTGCCATGCCCCGTAGCTGCGCGGCCGACTCATGCCCCAGCACCTCCTCTACCCGGTTATTGGCCGCCGCCCAATACACCAGCGCCTCACTGAACAGGGCTTCGCCCTTGGGCGTGAGCACGCAGCGTTTGGTGCGCTTGTCCAGGGCATCCGGGCGCAGCTCGACAATCCCGTCGCGCACCAGCGGCTTCATCGCATGGGTCAGCGCCGACATCAGGATCGCCAGGCGTCCGGCCAGCTCCTGCAACGTCGGCCCTGCCTGCTCATCCACCGCCGCCCACCGGGCGATTTCACCCAGCAAGCCGACCTGCGTAGCCTTCAGGCCAATCGGCGCCAGCGCTTCGTCATACAGTTGGCCCAGCCGCCGGGCGGCACGGCGCAGTGCGTTGTTGGTGCATGCCACGTCACCCAGCAGGCTCAAAAGGTCGGCACGGGCATCAGGCTTGTCAGTCTTGTGTGTTGGCATTTTCAGATCCTCCATGCCGGTAGAATGATTGAGTACTAAACCATTGACAAGGACAAACGCCAAGCCTATAACTTGAGCCCTCAACAATATTGGTTGAGTACTCATCTATTGGAGCCGTTCATGTCGATCCCTACTTCCACAAAAATTGCCCTGATCACGGGTGCTTCTTCAGGTATTGGCGCCGTGTATGCCGACCGATTGGCAGCCCGCGGCTACGACTTGATCCTGGTCGCCCGTCGTGAAGACCGCCTCGAAGCCCTGGCGGCGAAGATCACTCAAGCCTACGGGCGCCAGGTCCAGACCATCGGCGCCGACCTGGTAAACCCCGCGGACCTGGCCCGTGTTGAAAGCCTGCTCGCCGGCAACCCGGCGATCCAGGTGCTGGTGAATAACGCCGGCCTGGCCCGCCTGCATCCGCTGGCTCAATCCTCGGTCGAGGATTCCACGACCCAGATCGCCCTGAACATCACCGCCCTCACCCGCCTGACCCACGCGGCGCTGCCGGGCATGCTGGTGCGCAATGAAGGCTTGATCATCAACGTGGCATCGGTGTTGGGCGTGCACTCGCTGCCGGTCAGCTCGGTGTACAGCGGCACCAAGAGCTATGTCCTGGCATTCAGCCGTGGCTTGCAATCGGAACTGGCGGAAACCGGGGTGAAGGTGCAGATCGTGTTGCCGGCAGCCACCGCTACCGAGATCTGGGACGCGTCGGGCATTCCGCTTTCCGCCCTGCAACAGGAGTCGGTCATGACCACCGAAAACCTGGTGGACGCGGCACTGGCCGGGCTGGATCAGGGTGAGACGATCACCTGGCCGTCGGTGGCCGATGGTTCGTTGTGGGAGACCTATGATGCGGCGCGTGGTGCGTTGTTTGCGGCCACGCAAACAGGCAAGCCGGCGCCCCGGTATGGGATTGTCTGAGGCGCCAGCCGGCTTTATTGAATACCGATGGAAATGCGCCGCACAGTCTGCTCCTCACGGGGCAGGCTGATGTCGCCTTCGTAGGTGCACTCGCGGCCGGTGCAGCTGTTTTCCACGGTCACCGGCGCAAGGCTTTTGACCGGAAAGCGCGGTTTGGGCTCAGCCTGCGGCGTGAGCGGTACAGCGCTGAGGACAGGTGCCTCGTAGGTCAGGTCCAGGCTGGACGCGTGGGCCTGGGTGGCCAGAACGGCGAGCAGTGCGCTCGCCATGACAGTCCTTGTAAACAACATCGAAATCTTTCCGGGCAGCAAAAAATGAAGGGGCAATGATAAACCCTTGAGCTGCCGGGTTGAAGTCAACGTGCCTGGACGGCAGGTTCCAGCACCAATACGTTGGAGGGGCCCGCACGGAATGTCGGGTTGTGCTTCGCGGCTTCCAGCATGTGCGGCGCTGCGTGGTGATCCTTGAGCGCCGCCTTTGAAGCCCACGTCTCGATCAACACAAAACTGTCGCTGTTGCCCTCGACCGGATGCAGGTCGTACTGGATACAACCGGCTTCGGCCCGGACCAGCGGAGCGAGCCCGGCAAAGGACGCCAACTGGTCCGCACCCCGGCCAGGCTGGGTATTGATGATGACGACAAGCCGCACTTCATCGGACATAAACAGCACCGTTATCGATAAGGAAATTGAGGCGCCACAGTAAGGGATGCCATTCTCTGGCGCTATGAAAAATCTATCAGTAAGCTACTTTCACTGATTGGATTGAGTCAGCACTCAAGCCCTCCCCCTTTTCTGCACCCGGCGATAACCACGTGATCGAAGTAACCGAAGTTTCCATTGCCCAGCTGCGCACTGCGCTCGAATCCGGCCAGACCACGGCGGTTGAACTGGTCGAGGCTTACCTCGCCAGGATCGACGCCTACGACGCCCCCACGACTGCCACCGCGCTCAACGCGGTGGTGGTGCGCAACCCGCAAGCGCTGGAGGAAGCCCGGGCATCCGACGCACGCCGGGCCAGCGGCACAACCCTGGGCCCGCTCGACGGCATTCCCTACACAGCCAAGGACAGCTACCTGGTCAAGGGCCTCACCGCCGCTTCCGGCAGCCCGGCTTTCGCGAACCTGGTTGCCTACCGCGATGCGTTCACCATCGAGCGACTGCGGGCAACAGGCGCCATTTGCCTGGGCAAGACCAACATGCCGCCGATGGCCAACGGCGGCATGCAGCGCGGCGTATATGGCCGGGCCGAGAGCCCGTACAACGCCGACTACCTCACCGCACCGTTCGCCTCGGGCTCCTCCAACGGCGCCGGCACGGCCACTGCGGCGAGCTTCGCGGCGTTTGGCCTGGCGGAAGAAACCTGGTCCAGCGGGCGCGGCCCGGCGTCCAACAATGGCCTGTGTGCCTACACCCCGTCCCGTGGCGTGATCTCGGTGCGCGGCAACTGGCCGCTGACCCCGACCATGGACGTGGTCGTGCCTTACGCCCGGACCATGGCCGACCTGCTTGAAGTGCTCGACGTCGTGGTCGCAGAAGACCCCGACACACGCGGCGACCTGTGGCGGATGCAACCCTGGGTGCCAATCCCCGGCGTCGCCTCGGTACGCCCGCAGTCCTACGCAGACCTGGCCGCGACCGGCGATGCACTCGCTGGCAAACGCTTCGGCGTGCCGCGCATGTACATCAATGCCGACCCCGAGGCAGGCACCAGCGACGCCCCGGGAATCGGCGGCCCTACTGGCCAGCCAATCAAAACCCGGGCCTCGGTGATCGAGCTCTGGGAAGCTGCGCGCAAGGCACTTGAAGCCGCCGGCGCAGAAGTGGTCGAGGTGGATTTCCCGCTGGTCTCCAATTGCGAAGGCGATCGCCCGGGCGCACCGAAAGTGTTTACCCGAGGCCTGGTCTCCAAGGAATTCCTCCACGATGAATTGTGGGAACTGTCGGCCTGGGCGTTCGATGATTTCCTGCGGGCCAACGGCGACCCTGCGCTGAACCGCCTGGCGGATGTCGACGGCCCGAAGATCTTCCCCCACGACCCCGGCACCCTGCCCAACCGCGAAGACGACCTGGCCGCCGGCATGGACGAATACGTGCGCATGGCCGAGCGCGGCATCACGCCGTGGGACAGGATCAGCACCGTGCCCGACGGCCTGCGCGGCCTGGAACAGACACGACGCATCGACCTTGAAGACTGGATGGATAACCTGGGGCTGGATGCGGTGATTTTTCCGACAGTCGCCGACGTAGGTCCGGCGGATGCGGATGTGAATCCCGCGTCGGCGGATATCGCCTGGAGCAACGGAGTGTGGGTCGCCAACGGCAACCTCGCCATCCGCCATTTGGGCGTGCCGACAGTGACGGTGCCCATGGGCGTCATGGCCGACATCGGCATGCCGGTGGGGCTGACATTTGCCGGCCGGGCGTATGACGATTCGGCGCTGCTGCGATTGGCATCGGCCTATGAGTCGACGGGCAGCAAGCGCCTGGTGCCGCCGCGCACGCCGGCGCTGGTGGCTCGTCAGGACTGATTGATTTCGCTGCTGATCTTGCGCATCAACCGATCGGCTTCCGACCCGGGTTCAAATCGAAAGCCACGCATCTCATCGAGGAGCAGGCAATCGCTGATGGCCTCCCAAAGTTGCTCCTGGGTCGGCTTGTTGCGCAACAGTATGTATGAAAGCAGCAGGCGTTCGAGGGGAACGCCCCGAATACAGGCCGTTTCAATGATTGCCAGCAGGATAAAGCGCAGTCGAACTTCCCGCTCCGTGGGCCAAACCGTTTTTCGCTTACCCAATGCCGGGCCTCAGTGTCAGGAAAAGCGTGAGGCTATGGCCCAGAGGGGTGGCGTTTCAAGCGCTGCATGGGGAGAAAGCCCTGCTCCTACACAAAACAGGGAAAAAGCCCACGAAATCACCCCGCAGATCAACAGCCTTTCACACACGCTTGCCCATCAACGGATCACTGATGCTATGCGCCCCCGTCTCGATCCGCCCCGCCACCCGCCGCCCCCAACCATGCTCGTCACGTAGCTTGAAGTCATACCAGCCTCCATTGGGCTGGCAGGAGAATGTGCGCTGCACACGACCGCCGCCCGCAATCTCGAGCAGCCACGGCCCCTGCCTGGTGTAAGGGCAACGCTCGATGGTGATTGAGGCCGCACGCTTGCCGGGGTTGACCAGGGTCAGCAGCAAGGTGTCACCGTGATACGCCAGGGATAACTCCGGCTCGCGACGCTGCAGGTGCCCCTTGAACGAACGGTGGAACCCATTCGGCCCCAACAGCCAGAGCTTGTAGGCGCCCGCGACTTGCCAGGTGTCACTGAGGTGCTTGCCGGCTTCCACCGTGTACCGGCGCGGTACCTCGTCCAGATGCAGGCGGTCGTAGACGTGGAAGACCACGCCCTGTTCGCCATTGTTGAAGAAGTCCAGGCTCACCGAACTGGCGCGACGGTCAACCGAGCCTTCAACGTTCAACTGGTACGGCAGCGCCCGGGATGGCCGCGCCATTCGCGCCTGGAACGGCGCCTGTTGCTGGCCCACCGTCGGCAGGGCGACCTGGGGCAGTTGCTCCTGGCGTTGACGCAGGGAGTCGGCGGCCTGGCGGCTGATAGTGTGCAGCGGCGGCAGGGTCTCGGTGTTGGGGTTGACGAAGTTGAAGGCCGAGGTGAGGTCGCCGCACACCGCCCGGCGCCAGGCGCTGATATTGGGTTCGCGCACGTGGAAACGCTTCTCCAGAAATTGCAGCACGGAGGTGTGATCAAACGCCTGGGAATTGACCCAGCCACCACGGCTCCACGGCGACAGCACCAGCATCGGCACTCGCGGCCCGGGGCCGTACACCCCGCCGTCCGGCGCGGGTTGCTGGCTAGAGCCGGGCGGTGCCGGGTGGGTGAAGATCTCGCTGTCGAACTTCACCGTGGACTTGCCGGCAAAGCTGCCATCCAGGCGCTTGGACGGGGCTGACGGCGACGGCACGTGGTCGAAGAAACCGTCGTTTTCATCGTAGTTGACCAGCAGCACGGTCTTGCTCCACACGTCCGGGTTGGCGGTCAGTGCCTTGAGGATTTCCTGGGTGAACCAGCCGCCTTGCACCGGGCTGGAAGGCCCGGGGTGTTCGGAGTAATCGGCCGGCGCCACCAGCCAACTCACCTGTGGCAGGCGCCCGTCGTTCACGTCCTTGCGAAAGCCCTGGATGATCGATTCCAGGTCGCTGCCGCTGACCGCCGGCAGGGTGTTGCCATTGCCTTTGTACAACGGCACGCGGGCGTTCAGTTGATCGCTGTAGGGCACAAAATCCTTGAAGTCTTTCGGTGGCACGGCGGGGTTGCCGGCCGCGACGCTGGCCGCACGAAACTGGCGAAACCCGGCCAAGGGGTTGTCGCCAAAGTTATCCGGCAGGTACTGGTAAACCTTCCAGCTCACACCCGCTTCTTCCAGGCGCTCGGGATAGGTTTTCCAGGTGTAGCCCACGCCCACCGCGCCGGGGCCGTCCCATTCGTTGACCACCGCCGCCACATTCGCACCGGTCGGGCCGTTGGTGCCGGTCCAGTGGAACAGCCGATTGGGATTGGTACCTGCGTGTACCGAACAGTGGTAGGCGTCGCACAGGGTAAAGGTGTTGGCCAGGGCGAACTGGAACGGCACTTCCTGCTCACGGTAGTAACCCATTGAGGTGGGTGTCTTGAACGTTGGCCAGGCGTTCATCCGGCCGCTGCTCCAGGCGGCGTGCTCGTCGACCCAGGAATGCGGCGTGCCGCTGACCCGCTGCGCGTTGCCACGGGAGCTGTCCAGGTGATAGGGCAGGATCCGCCGCCCAACGCCCTGCTGCTCCCACACCCGGTGCCCGCCCGGCAGTGGAATGGTGAAGCGGTCACTGAACCCGCGCACACCCGGCAAGGTGCCGAAGTAGTGATCGAAGGAGCGGTTTTCCTGCATCAGGATCACCACATGTTCGACGTCCATCAGGGTGCCGGTGCGGTTGTTGGCGGGGATCGCCAGGGCCTGGCGAATGGAGTCGGGCAACAGGGTGTAGGCGGATCCGATGGCAGCTGCTTGCAACAACGTTCTGCGTGTAAGAGTCGGCATAAGACGATTCAATCCCTTGAAGTTCTGGAGCGAAGCTCAGGACAAAATAGGGACTCAAGGCGACAAAGAAATGACATCGCTCGAATCGCGCTCGACCTGCCCCACCTGATACTCCCTCGGCGTACACCCGAACTCGCGCTTGAACACCGTGTGCAGGTACTGGGCGGATTTGAACCCGCAGTCATAGGCAATATCCGCAATCGCGGCCCTGGTATTTTCCAGGCTGGAAACCGCAGCCGCGAGTTTGAAGCGCAGGATTTCATCGTGGACGCTGCGGTTCAGTTCGCTGCGAAAATGCGCTTCCAGGGACGACCGCGACACGCCGACGTAGTTGGCGACCTGGGCGGTCTTGATGCCCTGGCAGGCGTACTGGCGAATGAAATGCAGCGCTTGCATCACGTAGGGATGGCCGAGGGGTTGGTGCAGGCTTGAGGTCTGCACGTTGACCGCTTCCGGCGGCACCAGGATCTGGCTGCCTGCCGAAGGCATGCCGTGCAGCATCTGGTGCAGCAGGCGCGCGGCGGTGCGGCCCATTTTTTCAGTGCCCTGGATCACCGAGCTCAGCGGCACGCGGGTCAGGGTGCGGGTCAAGGGGTCGTTGTCGATGCCGATCAGTGCCACCTGCTCCGGTACCGGGATGCCGGCGGTGAGGCAGGCCTGCAGCAACTGGCGGGCACGGGCGTCGCTGACCGCGATGATGCCGATGGGTTTGGGCAGGCTGTGCAACCAGGCAATTTGTTGCTCCACCGCCGAGTCCCACAGCGGCGCGCTGGTGCCGAGCCCGCGATACACCTCCACCGGCAAGCCATCGCGCTCCAGCAGGCGGCGGAAGGCTTTTTCGCGCTCCTGGGCCCAACGGTTGATATCGGCTTCAGGCAGGCTGAAACAGGCAAAGCGCGTCAGCCCGGCTTCGATCAGGTGTTCATAGGCCAGCTTGATCAAA
Organism: Pseudomonas sp. D4002; assembly: GCF_013385665.1. Lineage (NCBI taxonomy): Bacteria > Pseudomonadati > Pseudomonadota > Gammaproteobacteria > Pseudomonadales > Pseudomonadaceae > Pseudomonas > Pseudomonas sp. D4002. The sequence continues at coordinate 19,514 of NZ_JACAPN010000033.1, read as the reverse complement.
GCAAAATTGTCAGTGGCCACGTACGGAGTATGCCGTGGGTAAGCCCGCTCATCCTCATAAGACCCGCCCACCGCCACCACCGGCACATGCACACCCGCCAACGCGGGGCCCATCGCCGGGTCGTCGAAGTCGGCAATGATCCCGTCGCCATGCCAGCGCTCGATACCCTTGAGCCGGCAGACGAAGTCCTCTTCCAGGAACAGATCCCACGACACCCGCGTACTGCTCAGGTAGTTGCCGATCCCGGTGATGATGCCGCGATCGTAGATCTTGTTGCCATTGAACAGCAGGGCAATCCGGTGCACAGGCGGGACAGTTTTCACAGGGGCGGCTCCATGCGATATGTCGAGCCACTATGCGCGTAAAACCACTCAAAATCGAACCCCGCTCTGGTGATTTTCATAATCGGTTGGCCGGGGGCCGTTGCTAGTATCGAGGCAAGGTTAACGTGCACTCATAACAACAAGGATCTGGCGATGCCCTACTTTCCTGCGGTCGAAAAAATCCTCTATGAAGGCCCCGATAGCGACTCTCCCCTGGCCTTCCGGCACTACGATGCAAACAAGCTGATCCTCGGCAAACCGATGCGCGAGCACCTGCGGATGGCCGCGTGTTACTGGCACAACTTCGTCTGGCCCGGCAGTGACATGTTCGGCTCCGGCACCTTCCAGCGGCCCTGGCAGCAACCGGGGGAAGCCCTGCAAGTGGCACGCGGCAAGGCCGAAGCGGCGTTCGAGTTTTTCTCCAAGCTGGGCATCGACTACTACAGCTTCCACGACACCGACGTGGCTCCCGAAGGCGCAAGCCTGGCGGAGTACCGCGACAACTTTGCGCGAATGGTCGACCAGCTCGAAGGCCATCAGGAACAGACCGGTATCCGGCTGCTGTGGGGCACTGCCAACTGCTTCAGCAACCCGCGCTTTGCCGCCGGCGCCGCCAGTAACCCGAACCCGGAAGTGTTTGCCTATGCGGCGGCCCAGGTGTTCAGCGCGATGAATGCCACCCACCGTCTCAAGGGCTCCAGCTATGTGTTGTGGGGCGGCCGCGAAGGCTACGAGACCCTGCTCAATACCGACCTCAAGCGCGAGCGCGAGCAACTCGGGCGGTTCATGCGCATGGTGGTCGAGCACAAATACAAGATCGGCTTCACCGGCGAGCTGTTTATCGAGCCCAAGCCACAGGAGCCCACCAAGCACCAATACGACTACGACAGCGCCACCGTGTTTGGCTTCCTGCATCAGTTCGGCCTGGAGAAAGAGATCAAGGTCAACATCGAGGCCAACCACGCCACCCTCGCCGGCCACAGTTTTCACCATGAGATCGCCACCGCCGCGTCCCTGGGGATTTTCGGCAGCATCGACGCCAACCGTGGCGACCCGCAGAACGGCTGGGACACCGACCAGTTCCCCAACAGCGTCGAGGAGCTGACCCTGGTCACCTACGAGGTACTCAAGGCCGGTGGCTTCAAGGGAGGTGGCTACAACTTCGACTCCAAGGTACGCCGCCAAAGCCTCGACGAAGTGGACCTGTTCCATGGCCACGTGGCCGCAATGGACGTGCTGGCGCTGTCCCTGGAACGTGCCGCCGCCATGGTGCAGAACGACGCCCTCGAACAGTTCAAGGCCCAGCGTTATGCCGGCTGGGACCAATCCTTCGGGCGTGCCGTGCTTGGCGGCGACTTCAGCCTGGCGTCGCTGGCCGAGCATGCCTTCAGCCACCAACTGAACCCACAAGCTGTGAGTGGCCGCCAGGAGATGCTCGAAGGCGTAGTGAATCGCTTTATCTACCCATGACCGCTACGCTCCAGGTCCAGCAGTGCGTCTAAACAACAATAAAAGGGACTCACCATCATGAAACACCTGAAAACTGTCTTGCTCACCAGCGTTCTGGCACTGCTTTCCAATTCGGTCATGGCCGACGCGGCCCATCCGAAAATCGGCTTTTCCATCGACGACCTGCGCCTTGAACGCTGGGCCCGCGACCGCGATTATTTCACCGCCGCCGCCGAACAACTGGGGGCCAAGGTCTATGTGCAGTCGGCGGACGCCAACGAACAGCGGCAGATCTCGCAGATTGAAAACCTGATCTCCCGGGGCGTCGACGTGATTGTGATCGTGCCGTTCAATGCCACGGTGCTGAACAACGTGGTGGCCGAGGCCAAGAAAGCCGGGGTGAAAGTACTGTCCTACGACCGGCTGATTTTGAATGCCGATATCGACGCCTACATCTCCTTCGATAACGAAAAGGTCGGCGAGATGCAGGCCCAGGGCGTGTTGAACGCGCAGCCTAAAGGCAATTACTTCCTGCTGGGCGGCGCACCTACCGACAACAACGCGAAGATCCTGCGCCAGGGCCAGATGAAGGTGCTGCAGCCTTCGATCGACAAGGGCGACATCAAGATTGTCGGCCAGCAATGGGTCAAGGAATGGAACCCCACCGAAGCCCTGAGCATTGTCGAAAACGCCCTGACCGCCAACAGCAACAAGATCGACGGCATCGTCGCCTCCAACGACGCCACCGCCGGCGGCGCGATCCAGGCCCTGGCAGCACAAAAACTCGCGGGCAAGGTGCCGGTCTCGGGCCAGGATGCCGACCTGGCCGCGATCAAGCGCGTGATCGCCGGCACCCAGACCATGACCGTCTACAAGCCCCTGAAGCTGCTGGCGTCCGAGGCGGCCAAGCTCTCGGTGCAACTGGTGCGTGACGAGAAACCGGCCTACAACTCGCAGTACGACAACGGCAGCAAACAGGTGTCGAGCATCCTGCTCAAGCCGACCGCGTTGACCAAGGACAACGTCAACGTGCTGGAAGAAGACGGGTTCTACACCAAAGCGCAAATCGCCGGGCAGTAAGCGTACGGCTCACTGCAGGGGCGGTTTGAGGCCGCTCCTGCCTTTTCGCTGTGGAATGAGTGCCCGCCATGTCCGACTACCTGCTGGAAATGAACAACATCGTCAAGACCTTCGGTGGCGTCAAAGCCCTGAATGGCATCGACATCAAGGTAAAACCCGGGGAATGCGTAGGGTTGTGCGGCGAGAACGGCGCCGGCAAATCGACCCTGATGAAAGTGCTGTCGGCGGTGTATCCCCATGGCACCTGGGACGGCGAAATCCTTTGGGACGGCCAGCCGTTGCGCGCCCACTCCATCGCCGAAACCGAAGCCTGCGGCATCGTGATCATCCATCAGGAACTGACCCTGGTACCCGACCTCTCGGTGGCCGAAAACATCTTCATGGGCCACGAGCTGACACTGCCCGGCGGGCGCATGAACTACCCCGCCATGATGCACCGTGCCGAAGCCCTGATGCGCGAGCTGAAAGTGCCGGACATGAACGTCGCCCTGCCCGTTTCGCAATACGGCGGCGGCTACCAGCAACTGGTGGAAATCGCCAAGGCCCTGAACAAGCAGGCGCGCCTGCTGATCCTCGACGAACCCTCCTCGGCGCTGACCCGCTCGGAAATCGAGGTGCTGCTGGACATCATCCGTGGGCTCAAGGCCAAGGGCGTCGCCTGCGTGTACATCTCCCACAAGCTCGATGAGGTCTCGGCCATCTGCGACACCATCGCGGTGATCCGCGACGGTAAACACATCGCGACCACGGCCATGGCCGAGATGGACGTATCGCGCATCATCACGCAGATGGTCGGCCGTGAGATGAGCAACCTCTACCCCACCGAACCCCATGCGGTCGGCGAGGTGCTGTTCGAGGCGCGCAACATCACCTGCTACGACGTCGATAACCCGAGCCGCAAGCGGGTGGACAATGTTTCGTTCAGCCTGCGCCGTGGCGAAATCCTCGGCATCGCCGGGCTGGTGGGCGCCGGCCGCACGGAACTGGTGTCGGCGCTGTTCGGCAGCTACCCCGGGCGCTACCAAGGCGAGGTGTGGCTGGATGGCAAGCCCATTGATACACGCACGCCGCTGAAGTCGATTCGCGCCGGGCTGTGCATGGTCCCGGAAGACCGCAAGCGCCAGGGCATCGTCCCGGACCTGGGCGTTGGGCAAAACATCACCCTGGCGGTGCTGGACCGTTTCTCGCACCTGACGCGCATCGATGCCGAGGCGGAACTGGGCAGCGTCGAGCAGGAAATCAAGCGCATGCACCTGAAGACGGCGAACCCGTTCCTGCCGATCACCAGCCTGTCCGGCGGCAACCAGCAGAAGGCCGTATTGGCCAAGATGCTCCTGACCAAACCTCGGGTGCTGATCCTCGACGAACCGACCCGTGGCGTGGACGTGGGCGCCAAATATGAGATCTACAAATTGATGGGCGCGCTGGCGGCCGAAGGCGTGTCGATCATCATGGTGTCTTCGGAGCTGGCCGAGGTGCTGGGGGTCTCCGACCGGGTGCTGGTGATCGGCGAGGGCCAGTTGCGCGGCGACTTCATCAACCAGGGCCTGACCCAGGAACAGGTGCTCGCCGCCGCCCTCAGCCAACCGAACGGGCATGACAATAATAATGATCGGAAGTCCGCGTAAATGAACCAGGTCAAACAGCTCTTCACCCGCTACAAAATGCTCGCCCTGTTGATCGCCGTGGTGCTGATCTGGGTGTTTTTCAGCTGGCAGACCGAAGGCGGTTTCCTGACCCCGCGCAACCTGTCGAACCTGCTGCGGCAGATGTCCATTACCGGCATCCTGGCCTGCGGCATGGTGCTGGTGATCATCAGCGGCGAGATCGACCTGTCGGTGGGCTCGATGCTCGGTTTGCTTGGCGGCGTCGCGGCGATCCTGGATGTGGTTTATCACATTCCCCTGCCGCTGAACCTGGCCATCGTCGCCCTCTGTGGCTTGCTGATTGGCCTGGGCAACGGCTACATGACCGCGTACCTGCGCATCCCCTCCTTCATCGTCGGCCTGGGCGGCATGCTCGCGTTTCGCGGGGTGCTGCTGGGCATTACCGGCGGCACCACGATTGCACCGGTTTCGCCACAACTGGTGTACATCGGCCAGGGTTACCTGCCGACGGTGGTCGGGGTGATTCTCGGCGTGTTGCTGTTCGGGCTGGCGATATTCCTGACCTGGCGCCAACGCCACAACCGCGCCCTTCACGGCTTGGCGCTGCCGTCGATGCTGCGCGACAGCGTGCGCGTGGTGTTGATCGGTTTCGTGCTGGCCGGCTTCGTCTACACCCTCAACAGCTACGACGGTATTCCCGTGCCGGTGCTGCTTCTGCTGGTGCTGCTGGGGGTGTTCAGTTACGTCACCAGCCAGACCGTCTTTGGCCGGCGCATCTACTCGGTGGGCAGCAACATGGAAGCCACGCGCCTGTCGGGGATCAACGTGCAGGCGGTCAAGCTGTGGATCTTCGGGATCATGGGCGTGATGTGCGCCCTCGCCGGGCTGGTCAACACCGCGCGCCTGGCGGCGGGTTCACCTTCGGCGGGCAACATGGGCGAATTGGATGCTATCGCGGCGTGCTTTATCGGCGGTACTTCAATGCGCGGCGGTTCGGGCACGGTGTACGGCGCCCTGCTCGGCGCACTGGTGATCAGCAGCCTGGACAACGGCATGTCGATGCTCGACGTGGACAGCTACTGGCAGATGATCGTCAAGGGCAGCATCCTGGTGCTGGCGGTGTGGGTGGATGTGAGTACGCGGACGGGGCGTCGCTGAGGTTGGGGCAATGGCATGGAGCTTGCTCTTGACCAGCAGGCGGCCGATATCGGCCTCGACTTGAGCAGAAACGACCCACGAGGCACATGCCATGCACAGTTTGTTCTTTGCAACCGCTCAGATGATCAACGGCCGCGTACAGTCCGTTGATTCCATGGACAAACATCCGGACCCTAGGGCAATGCCCCTTGAACTGCAGGCAAAGCTTGGCATCGCCCTTGGGCTGCTGGCCCTCGGCAGCTGTTTCGCGCTGTGGTTGATCGGCGCCTGAGCCTGCCCCAAAAAGAGGCTGGTGTTACCGCCCGGGCAACTCTATCGGGCGGTCCGGATCATGTCGGCAGCTTTTTCGCCGATCATGATGCACACCGAGTTGGGATTGCCTGAAATCAGGGTCGGCATGATCGACGCATCGGCCACCCGCAACCCTTCGATGCCATGCACCTTGAGGTCCGGCCCCACCACCGCCCGCTCATCCACACCCATGCGACAGGTGCCGGATGGATGCAGTGCGGCGTGGGCTTCCTGATGGCAAAACCGCTTCATCGCTTCGCGCGAGCGCACGGTGGGTTCCGGTACATGCCGACGAGCCACGTAGGGTTTGAAGGCCGCCTGGGCCATGATCTGTTCGCCCACCAGGCAACCGTCCACCAGGCTTTCAATGTCGTACGGATCGGAAAAGTAGTTGGGCACGATGCGCGGCGGGGACATCGGGTCGGCGGAGTAAAGCTCCACATAGCCCCTGGACCTTGGCCGTATCTGCCCCAGGTTCAACGTGCAGCCATTGCCGCCGGGCACCGAATCCACGCCCTCCTCGATGCCCGCGCCCACCACCATGAAATACTGGATATCCGGGTGCACCGCCGTCTTGTCGCCCCACCAGAACGCCCCGCCTTCAATCAGGTTGGACGCCGCCGGGCCTTGCCGGAACAACGCGTACTGCAACCCCGCCATAAGCTTCCACCAGGGTTTTTTGTACTTGTCATAGCTGTGGGGGCCGGTCAGCTCATACACCAGTGAAATTTCGATATGGTCCTGCAGGTTCTGCCCCACACCGGGCAAATCCTGAACCACTTTGATCCCGTGTTTTTCCAGCTGCTCAGCGGGCCCGATCCCCGACAACATCAGCAACCGGGGTGAGTTGATGGCGCCGCAGGACAGGATGATTTCCTTGTCGGCGTGCATCACCTGGCGCACGCCCTTATCCAGGTATTCGATGCCGACGGCCTTGTTGCCCTGCATCAGGATACGCAGCACCCGGCAGCCGGTCTTCACCGTCAGGTTCTTGCGCGACTTGGCCGGCGCCAGGTAGGCCACGGCGGCACTGCTGCGAAAGCCGTTTTTGGCGGTGATCTGGTACAGCCCGCAGCCCTCGGGCTGGCCTGAGTTGAAGTCTTCGTTATAGGGCAATCCAAACTGCTGGCAGGCCCGCAGCCAGACTTTGGTCAAGGGGTGGATATTGATCGGGTCCGACACCCCCAGCGGCCCGCCGACACCGTGCACCTCATTGCAGAACCGCTCGTTGTCCTCGGCCTTTTTGAAGTACGGCAACACGTCTTTATACGACCACCCGGCGGCGCCCTGTTCGGCCCAACCGTCGTAGTCGGCAGGCACGCCACGGATATAAATCATCGCATTCACCGAGCTGCCGCCCCCGAGCACGCTGGCCTGGACCATGGTCGGCGTTTCGCTGCGGTGCTGGTCCTCGGTCGGCTCCCACGCATAACGCTTGAGCAGCGGGCCCTGGGCGGTCTTGTAGTAGGCGCCGGGAATATGGATGTAAGGGCTGCGATCCCGCGGGCCTTCCTCGAACAGCACCACCGACGCTCCCGCATCCTCACTCAGGCGCGATGCGACTGTGCAGCCCGTGGAGCCGCCCCCGATTACGATGAAATCCACCATGACAACCTCAGATCTTTTTAGTATTCAGCCAGTGTCGAAACGCGCGTTATCAACCGACCAGGCCGGTTAACAGCGTCTTCAATTGTTGGGCGACGGCGTAGCTGTTTTGCTGCTGCTGTTTTTTGCAGAACAACTCACAACTCCACCACCCGGCGTAACCGGTGGCCTTTACCGCGGCGGTCCACTCGACCAGGTCGAGCACGCCGCTGCCGGTGGGCACATCGCGCAGCACTTCCTCATTCGGGATACCGCCTTCGAAGGCCAGTGAGTCGCAGACATGCACGCCGTAGATCACGTCCTTGTCGAGCCGGGCGACGTCCGCAGGGGTCACGCCGCTGGTAAAGCAATGCCAATAGTCGATCACCATCTTCACGTTGCTGCGCCCGGTGCGTTCAATCAGCTGCAGTTGGTGATCCAGGGTGTTGAGTGGCGTCCAGGACAAGGCTTCGAGGTAGAGCAGCAGACCGTATTGCCTGGCCACATCGGCCAAATCCGCCAGGTTGCTTGCCGTGCGGGCGTATTGTTCGGCCTGATCCATGCCCAGCAAGCCTGAGTAATGCAGGCTCTTGCCGATCGCCTGAAAATCAATCACCGCCTGTACATTGATCGGACCGGTGAGGACTTGCACGCCTTTGGCGCCCACCAGATTGGCCAGCTCAAATAGCCGCCGGGCTTCTTTGAACAGGTCGTCACGCTCGTCACCCTGGCGTTCGATATCCCGCAGGTAGCCGATGCCGGTGACAGGCACGTCGTTGAGCAGTGCTTGAAGCTCTGACTCGGTATAGCCGGCCTGCAGATACGCCTCCAGCTTGCCGCTGTTGATCTCCAGCGCGTCAAAACCCAGCGTCCGGGCGATGTCGATATCCATCGCCAGGGTCGAGTGTTTCGCAACGGTGGAATGCAGGGCGAGGACGTTATTTTGGGTTGCCATATGGCGCTCCTACGGTTGAGTAGCGATCAGCCAAGGCACCAACGGCCAACGCCGCGGCGTCCAGCCGTGCTTGGGGCAAGAGGCCCTCGGCGACGGCGGCGACAATCGCCCGAACGATCTGCGGCACGTGGGGCATAGCCTTTGCGGAAATCAGTAATAAGTCGGCCCCGGCATTCAGCGCGGCCACTGCGACCTCGCCGAGGGACATCTGGCCGATGGTTGAGCGGTGATCGAGGTCGATGGTCATGACCAGCCCCTTGAAGCCCAACTCCTGGCGCAACACGCCGATCAATTCAGGCGACACCGAGGCTGCGGTGGGCGGTGTGCATGCGGCGAATATCGCCGGGCCCATCATCACCGCATCGGCGCCAGCGTCGATCCCGGCCTGAAACCCGGGCCAGAAGGCTCGCAGTTGCTGCATGGACTCGCTGACCACCGCCGTTTCAGTCGACGGCTGCTGAAAAAGCACCGGGTGCCCGGGGAAGTGCTTCAGGGTGCTGGCCATCCCGGCCCGCCGCACGCCGCGCACATACGCACCGACCATCGCCGCCGTCTGGTGGACATCGCCCGACAGCGTGCGCCCCGCCAGCCACACATTACGGCCGCCGACCACATCCGCCGTCGGCGACAGCAGCAGGTTGACCCCGGTCGCCCGCGCGGCGGTGGCGACCTTGAAGCACGCCTGCTCCAGCGCCGCACAATCCATCGCCCGGGCCACATCGGGCTCCGGCAGCGCCGGGGTCACCCCTTGCAAGCGGTGCACGGCGGAGATGTCGGCATCGGCTGCCAGCAGCAGCGGCCCACCCAGTTCGGTGGCCGTGCCGGTAAAACGCTGCCAGATGTCCAGGGTTTCGGTTTGCAGGCGGCTGGCGCTCATTTTTCCGCTGACGTATTCCTCTCCCGTCTCGCCAAACAACAGGCTGCGCCCGCCATTGCCGAGGAACCGACGCACGTCATCCGTCATCTGCACGTCCAGCAATACCGGGAACAGTACGCCGTAGGCCTTGCGGTCATTCGCGCTCATGGCTGGTTTCCTGGGTGGCGATTGCCAGTTGACGAACCTTGGCAGCGGCGTCCAACAGAACCTGGCGGTCCAGGGTGCCTTCGTGGACGGCGGCGACAATCGCCTCGGCGATGCTGTCCAGGCCTGACTCGCTGGACACCAGCAACAGGTGCGCACCGGCCACCAGGGAGGCTACGGCGGTGTCGGGGATGGTGTTGCCGCGCAGTATCGACACCGCGTCCAGGTCATCGGAAATGATCAGGCCTTCGAAGCCCAGGGTGTCACGCAGTACGCCGATGACCTTCGACGAGGTGGACGCCGACTGCTGCGCATCAATCGCAGGAAACACCGCCGGGCCAGGCATGACGGCTTTTACGCCGGTGGCGATGACCTGCTTGAACACTTCAAGATTGTCATGCAGCAATTCCAGCGGCCCCGGCACGGTGGCTTCGGCAATGGCCGGATCGTGCTCGGTGATGTAGTGCCCGGGGAAGTGCTTGGCAGTGGCGATCACACCCGCGCGCTGCACCCCGCGGATAAACGCGCAGGACACTCGGCTGACTTCCACTGGATCCGCGCCCAGGTGCCGGTTGTGCAGCCATGGATTGACGCCGGTGACCACGTCCACGATGGGCGCCAGGAACAGATTCACGCCCAGCCCGCGGGCCGCGGCGGCCATCTCGAAGCAACGTTGCTCGAGGTCCTCGGCGCCGAGGTCCTGGAGCTGCGCCCGGGTGGCGACCGCCGGGACCAGTTGGTGCAGGCGTTCGATTCCGCCGAGTTCCTGGTCTACCGCGATCAGCACCGCAGAGCCCGCCAGCGCCGTGGCTTCCTTGACGATACTGATGAAATCGGCTTTGGACTCGCCCGCCTTGCGCGCCGGGCTCATGCCTCGGCCCACGTATTCATCCCGGGTTTCCCCAAGCAACAGGGACACACCACCACGGCTCAGGTAACGGCGCACATTGTCGTCCAGGTGCAAATCCCCGAATGCGGGAAGCAGTACCGAATACGCGGCGCGATGCAGTTCGCTTGACATTGTTTTTCCTCAACAGCGTTTGGGTGAGTCGTTGGATGCGCAGCGGTGCCACGCATGAAATCAATTACCGCGGGAAAGGCACCCAGGCCCGCTGCTGGTGGGATTCGAGGCTGGCCTGGGACAACAACACCCCGCGCACGCCTTCGTGAATATCCGGCAACGGGACGCTGGTCGCTGTGCGCCATTGCGCCCCGGCGTCCAGGGCCTCGGCGAAGTCGGCGTACAGCACGGCCAGCGCTTCCAGATAACCTTCGGTATTGCCCGCCGGCAAGCTGGTGAACGTCAGCGTCTGCGGCCTGTTGTCGGACTGGCCTCGCCGATAGATGCGGTCTGCACCGTCAGTGGGCGTGAACAACAGGGTTTCCGGTGACTCCTGGCACCATTCGAGCGAAGCCAGGCTGCCGACGACCTTGAAGCGCAAGCCGTTGCGATGCCCGGGCGCGGCGAAACTGGCCCACAACAATCCATCCACGCCGCCGTCGAATTCCAGTTGCACCACGCAGGTATCGTCCAGGCCCCAACCCGGCACCACGCTGGTCAACTTGGCGTTGAGCTGGGTGCAGCGCTGCCCGGACAGAAACTCCAACAGGTTGAAGGCGTGGGTGCCGACGTCTCCCAGCGCGCCGGTGGGGCCGGCCTTTTGCGGGTCACCGCGCCACGCCAGGCTATTGCTCAAGCCGGACACGCCGGGGGCCAGCCACTCCAGCAGGTATTCGACGTACAGGAAGCGCAGCTCACCCAGCTCGCCGGCCTGGATTCGACTGCGGGCGTCCCTGACCATCGGGTAGCCCTGGTAGGTGTAGGTCAGCGCAAAAAATGTCCCATGGCGCTCGGCAAGGCTCGCCAACTCACGGGCTTCGTCAGGGTGGTTGACCAGGGGCTTGTCGCAGATCACCGGGATGCCCGCCTCCAGGAACAACCGGCACGGTTCGAAGTGCAAGTGGTTGGGCGTCACGATAACCACCGCCTCGATCGGGTCGGGGCGGCGAGACTCGGCGGCCGCCATGTCCTCGAACGACAAGTAGATACGTTCGGGTTCAATAGTGAGCGCTGCGCCCGCCTCGCGGCATTTATCCGCGTCGGCAGAGAATGCGCCGGCGACGATATCGAAGCGATTACACAGGCGCATCGCGGCGCGGTGGTAACTGGCGAAGTAAGCGCCCTGCCCGCCGCCGACCATGCCGACCTTGAGTCGCCTCTTTCCGGGAATGTCGCCGGTCAACCTTGCCATCGCCCAATCCTCCGCAAAAAGCATTGGCCCGAGTATCAGGGGTGACCGGTGTTTCCACCATTTCGCACCCTTGGCGATACCTGACGCGGACTGAAGCACTCCTGCGCAGCACGGGGTGTTACCCGTCGCTATCGAATGTGTTACTGGGCGGACCGCCACCGTCACGATTGACCCGTGAAAACCACAACGCACTGGCGCCGAACCTTCAGCAAAAGCGCTTACAATCTGACGCATTCAGTTATGCTCAAACTTCATGTTTGAACTTAAATAAACGGCATGAAAGATGCTTTGGTAATGATCGGAAGTTTCAAACGCTTAAACGGTTATTACGGTTATGCCCAAGGTTATTCGATCACCGCGCTATAACTTTAATAACTGGCGCCTTAACCCAGCCAAGTACATCGAGATAATAATGCCCAGCCGCCCGGACTCATCGCCCCTGTCATTAGCCGCCGCCACCTCCCACCCCGAGCGACAGCAGGCGCGCAGCGACTTGCAGGCCAATGTGCAAAAGAACCTGAGCACGCTGGTGGAGTCCTGCCGGTCGGTGGCCGACATGTGCCGCAAAGTTGATGTGAACCGCCAGCAGTTCAACAAGTACCTGGTGGGCCAGCACGTGCCGTCGCAGAAGATTCTGCAAAAGATCGGCCGCTATTTCATGATGGAAGCCGAAGACCTCTTCCGCCCGCCCGCCGAGTTCAAGAAGTTCTATGAAGGCTATGAAAACGAACTGCCGACCGGCTTGCGGGCTTCGGAGCAGTTCAATCATTTCCTGCCGCTGGCCAAGCAGTCGGCTGACGTGCTCGAAGACTATCTGGGGGTGTATTACCGCTACCACAATTCATCGATCTACAAGGGCCGGATCCTGCGTTCGGTCACCTGCCTGTACCGCGCCGACTCGATGGTGCAGTACGTCACCGTCGAGCGCTTTCCGCTGCGCGATGGCAGCGGCAAGATCGGGTATTCATTCACCTACCACGGGTTCTGCCTGCTGCTGGGCGATCGCCTGTTCATGGTGGATTTCGAAGGCAAGCAACGTAACGAAATGACGTTCTCGATCCTGACGCCGCAGCATCGTCGGCCGATCCGTTTTCTCTACGGGTTGGTGACGGGTGTGGCGTCGTCCTCGTTCCGCCAGCCCTTCTCCACGCGCATGGCGCTGGGACTGGTGGACAAGGGCAAGATCCGCAAGCATCACTTGCGCAATGCAACGGTGCTGTTGCCCAGCGACCAGTCGATCCCGCTAGACGTACGTGAATACATGACCGGCGACAACGCCACCATTGTCTGGGGCGGTCAGGACTGAGGGACCTGCAGGGGCTGGCGTGCCGTCATCATTTCAACCAGCGACGGGCCCTTGCTGTTGAGGGCTTTGACGAGGGTCGCGCTGAGTTGTGACGCGTGTTCGACGCGCCAGGCTTCAAGGCCGAAGTTTCGGGCGATGCCGGCGAAGTCCGGGGCATAGGGTTTGCCATCCGGCAGGTTGAATTCACCGGCCCGGTGCTGCTCGATGGGCGACGTCTGTACGTCGCCCAGGGCTTCGTCACCGTTGCTGTTGAAGACCAGGAATACCACCGGAATGCTGTGCATCACGCACACGGCCATCTCTTGCATCGACTGCAGGAAATCCCGGCTGCCCACGGCACAGACCACCTGGCGGGCGGGCATGGCGAGCTTGGCGCCGATAGCCGCCGGGACGGCCCAGCCGAGGGTGGCGGGGTTGCCGGCGCACAAGTGCCTGCCGGGGTAATGCACCGGGAACATCTTGCGGGCCATGGGCTGGGTGGGGCCGCTACCGAAGACGAGGATGGCGTCGTTTTCCAGCACGGAGGATGAGGCGCGGCCTTCGCGCAGTACGCTGATTTTACGCGGGGTGGGTTGGGGTTCTGCACGCAGGGTGGCGGGTGGCAGGCTGGCGTTGGTGGAGGCGCCTTGGAGGGCGTCGTCAATGGACAGGCTGACAGGGCCGGGATGGGCGCTCAGCATGGTGTCGAAGGCTTGGCGCAGGGCTTGGGGTAGCTGTTGTAGTGTCGAAACCGTCGCGTGATCTTTCATGACGTTGGCGGCTATCGTTTCGGGCTGGGCGTTACTGATAACCAGCAGCGCGCAGGCGTCCTGGTGCGCGGTGGCGAGGGCTCCCAGGGCTGAGGGGATGCCCAGGGGGCCCGTGAGTACGACGGCCATGGGGCGACCGCACGCACGGTAGTAGCCGTCGGCGAGGTGCACGGCGCTGTGGGCCTGGATGACGTGGATAAAGGGGATGTCGGTGCCTGGGGTCAGCAGCGCTTCCACCAGCGCCCGGGCGCCGTCGCCCGGGGGCCCGGCTACGTAGTCGACACTGTTGGCCTTGAGTGCCTTGGCGATGATTTGGCCACCTGTGAATTTCACTCGATACTCCAGCGAATGCGCGGCGTCTGGGCCGGGATCAGGCTTGGAGTATTCGCCTGGTGCGGGGTGGGCTCAATTTCGCACCTTGGGTAAAAGAGACGCAGATTGACGCAGATATTGGGGCTCACTACAGCACAGGCCTGCAGGCCGGCTTGAGTGTTAGAAGCCAAATCAAAAGCTAAAGCGGGCACGGTCAAATGTGGGAGCTGACTTGCCAGCGATGGCATCGCCCAGGTGTGTCTGATGTACCGAGTTGTCTGCATCGCAGGCAAGCCAGCGCCTACAGAAAAGCCGCTCTGCTTCTGCTCTGGTTTCTAACCTGCAGGTCGGCTTTCAGGCCGCCGTGCTCTTGCTACGGATCCCCCCAGAAACCCCTGGCCCCCCACGTGCGCCGCTTAGGTCACTCCAATGCGTCAGAGTGCGTCGCTTTTAACCCCCCTGCGAAATTGAGCCCCCCGCCTCCCCGCTCAATACTCAACCCATGAAAACAACAAGCCGAGCCTATCAAGCGCTGGGCGCACCGCTTCAGGCCCGCAACACCCTGCAGCCCGGAATAAGCGTGCGTCGCCCCGCCAAGGAAGAGTCAATCGGAACAGTGGAGGCCTTACCACCCTCCCCAGCAGCATGGAATCAATGCTGGCCATAACACTGCCGATCCAACTGACTGCATACAAAAGGACGCACCTGGCATCGACACCAGGCCCATGCCTTGCAAGTCGCTCAACATTTGCACCCACCACCCAGGCAGGAACTCGAAATGAAAAAAGAAATAGAGACGGGTTATGGTTTGACCGGCATTGACTTCAATTCCCTCAGCTTGAAACGACGCTCGTTCCTGCTGGGCGCTGCCGCCTCTGCCGCAGGCTTGTACCTCGGCTCGTTCGTGCCCAGCGCATTTGCCGCCACCACCGGGCACCTGGAAATCCTCGGCTGGGAAGGCGAAACCGGCGACGCCGAACTCGCCGACTGGCGCAAGCAACGCAACGTTACCGTGCGCTCCAGTTATGCCAGCAACCAGGACGACATCACCGCCCGGCTGGCAGGCTCCGATCCGGTGCAGCTCGACCTGACCATGTACGCCTTGGGCTACGAAAAGATCTATCAGGAAATGGGCCTGCTCAAGGCCATCGACACCACGAAGATCCCCAACTATTCCGCCGACAATACCCTCGCGCTGTTCTACAAGGGCAGCCGTTGGTACTGGGACGGCAAGCAATGGGGCATCCCGTTGCTGTGGGGGATGAACACCATCATCTACAACCCCAAGAACGTCAAAAAGCCCACCCAATACACCGACCTGCTGGACCCCAAGCTCAAGGGCAAGTTGACCTTTGTCGATGACGGCACCTCGAACTGGTCGCTGATCGCGACCATCGCCGGCTACGGCGACAAGTACCCCAACCTGACCCGCGCCGAATTCAACGACGCCTTTGAAAAACTCAAGCCGTACCGTGATCAATGCCGCGTGTTCGCGGCTTCGTCGGGTGACGCGGTATCGCTGCTGGTATCGGGTGAAGTGGACGCGGTGTTCTCGGCCTCCGCCAACACCCCGAGCGAAACCATCAAGCGTGGCGTGACCACTGCCCTGTCGGTGCCCAGCGAAGGCGCAGCGCTGTGGTGCGATGCGTTGTTCATCCCGAAAACCGCCAAGGATATTCCCCTGGCCCTGGAGTTCATCAACAAGACCCTGGAGCCCGATACCCAGGCCAAGATGGCAACCACGATGTTCTCCGGCGTGGTCAACCCCAAGGCCGTGCCGCTGCTGCCCGAGGACCTGAGAAACACCTTTGACTACGCGAACCTCGACAGCTTCTTCGAGAAATCCAAACTCTATGGCCAACCGCCCCTGAGCTCCGAAAAGTATGTGACCTATGCGGAATGGATCGATCAGTGGGCGAACTTCAAAGGCTCGTTCTAGAGCGCTTGGCACGCCGGCGCTGGCAACCGTGGGGTGGGTGTTCATCAACACGCGCCCCACGGGTCAACGCGCCCTGACTCTCGAATAAAAACGCAAAGGCAACCTCATCATGACCGTAGTCAACAACACCGAGTCCATGCCCCTGGACGACGGCGATTCAAGGGTCGGTAAACACGTGAAGATGGATAAGAGAACCCTCAGCGGGTATTGGCTGGCGTCGCCGCCGTTGCTGTTTCTGGTGGTGTTCTTTCTGGTTCCGTCGGCACTGTTGCTGATTGCCAGTTTCTGGACCGCCAAGACCTTCAGCATGGAGCCCGCCGCCACCCTGGCCAACTATGCCAAGGCCCTGAGCGCCAGCGGGTTTTATGACTCGCTGTGGATCGCCCTGCAAAACGGCTTCTGGACCGCCCTGCTCTCCACCGTGATCAGTGCGCCGGTGGCCTATTACATCGTGTACCGCACACGCTCCAACGCCGTGTTGTACCTGGCGTTGGTGTCGTGGTTTTCCAGTTACCTGGTACGGGTCTACGCATGGCGCTCGATCCTGGGCACCAACGGCGTGATCAACTCCACCCTGCTGCACTTCGGCCTGATCGACCAGCCGCTGGAGTGGCTGGTGTTCAGCAAGTTCGCCGTGGTGCTGACCCTGGTGCACATCATGCTGCCCTTCACCCTGTTGCTGCTGGTGTCGGGCCTGCGGGACATCAAGAAGGACTACCTGGAGGCCGCTGCCGACCTGGGCGCCGGCGGTGTCACCATTCTGTGGCGGGTGATCATGCCGATGGCCCACAAGAGCATCGTCAGCTCGTTCATGTTCACCTTCGTGCTGGCCGCCAGCGACTACGTCACCCCGCAACTGCTGGGCGGCCGGGATGCGATGACCACCGGGCTGGTGATCGCCAACCAGTTCCGCTCGGTAGGTAACTGGCCACTCGGTGCGGCGATGGCTTATCTGCTGTTGATCGTGTTCATGCTGGTGTACGCGTTGCTGCTGGGGGTGTTGCGCGCAGCCAACCTGGCACCCGGCAAGCGTTACCACGACTGACTGCCGCTCATAAAAAAGGTAACTCCCCATGATCCGGTTATTCACTTACGTCTACATGTTGTTCCTCTACGCGCCCATCGCGATTATCGCGCTGTTCAGCTTTCACTCGTCCGCCTCGCTGTCGTTCCCGTTCGAGGGTTTTTCCACGCGCTGGTACGAGGCGCTGTTCAGCAGTTCGGACTTCATGACAGCCCTGACCAACAGTGCGATCGTCGCCGCCGGTTCGGCGATTCTCACCACGCTGCTGGGCACGTTCTCGGCCCTGGCGCTGATGCGCATGAAAGGCCGGGTAAAAGCAGTGTTCGCGTTCATGAACTTCGCCCCCATCGCCTTGCCCGGTTTGTTTTTGGGGATTGCACTGGTGATTTTCTTCTCACTGGTCGGCCTGCCCCGCTCGCTGCTGACGGTGATCATCGGCCACACCCTGTTCACCTTTCCGTTCTTCGTGGAGTCGGTGCGCTCACGGCTGGAGTATTTCGACCTGTCGTTCGAGGAGGCCGCGCGTGACCTCGGCGCCTCGCCCCTCAAAGCGTTCTGGCTGGTGACGCTGCCGATCATCGGGCCAACCATTGCCGGCGCCGCGATCCTCGCGGTGGCGCTGTCGATGGATGAATTCCTGATCACCGTGTTCGTCACCGGCAGCGACACCACGCTGCCCCTCATGATTCTTTCGATGATGCGCCGCGCCGTCAGCCCCACCATCAATGCCGCCTCGGTATTCATGCTGGTGGTGACCATAGCCATCATCGCCATTGCCGGCCTGGTCATGACCTTGCGTCGTCGCCGCCTCGAACTTGAACGTGCTGAAACTGCAGAGTAATCACCATGACCAACAGTATTGAACTGACCGGGATTTCCAAGAGCTACGGCAACCTCACTGCCCTGGGCAAAGTCGACCTCACGGTAAAACGCAACGAGATCCTGACACTGCTCGGCCCCAGTGGCTGCGGCAAGACCACCCTGATGCGGATCATTGCCGGCTTCGAAGAGCCCACCACCGGCAAAGTGGTGATCGACGGCAAGGACTCCACCGCCCTGGCGCCTGAACACCGCCCGGTGAATATGGTGTTCCAGAAGTACGCGCTGTTCCCGCACCTGGACGTGTTCGACAACGTGGCCTTCGGGTTGCGTTTGAAGAAGAAGCCCAAGGATGAGATCAAGCGTGAAGTGAACAAGGCGCTGGAACTGGTGCAACTGGAAAGCTTCAAGAGCCGCTGGATCTCCGAGCTCAGTGGCGGGCAGGCGCAACGTGTGGCCCTGGCCCGCGCACTGGTGAATCGCCCGGCGGTGTTGCTGCTGGACGAGCCGCTGGCGGCCCTGGACCTGAAGATTCGCCATCACATGCTTAACGAGATCAAGCGCATCCACGAAGAGACTTCCACCACGTTTGTGTATGTGACTCACGACCAGGACGAAGCGATGATCTTGTCGGACCGTGTGGTACTGCTGAACAAGGGTGGCATCGAGCAGATCGGCGGGCCGCAGGAGATGTATTGGTCGCCGCGCACGTTGTTTGCCGCCAGGTTTTTCGGCGATACCAATATCGTCAACGGCACGTATGGGCTCGGTGGCGTGGTCGAATTGCCGTTTGGGCGTTATGCCCATACGGCTAAAAGCGGCGTGGGTGCAGGGCCGGTGAATGTGTCGATCCGGCCTGAAACCATCGGCCTTGAGCCGGCTCTGGGCGCCGCACTGGCCGACGGTGCGTTCGCCG
Source organism: Pseudomonas sp. D4002 (assembly GCF_013385665.1). Lineage (NCBI taxonomy): Bacteria > Pseudomonadati > Pseudomonadota > Gammaproteobacteria > Pseudomonadales > Pseudomonadaceae > Pseudomonas > Pseudomonas sp. D4002. The sequence goes on along the minus strand of NZ_JACAPN010000033.1, from coordinate 729 downwards.
GGAAGGTCAAGGACACTTCGTTTATCGGTAATCGGGTGATCTACCGCGTGGAGGTGGCCGGTGGCACGCTTGATCTCAAATGCCAGCAACTACCGACTCCCGGCAGCCACGCACTGCCGCCGGGTACGAACGTGGCGTTGACCTGCAAACCGGAAAGCTTTGTGGTGATTCCGGTCTGAAGGGGTTGAACATGGGGCCTGGCTGAAGCAGCCGAGGTTCATTTTTACGCTAGATCATGCGCTCTTTCACGGGAGGCTGGTCTGGCGTTTTTTTTGCCCGGGGGGAAGAGAGTAATGGTCGGTTTTATTGAGCGGGAAGTGGGCCCTCCGGTAAGTCTAGATTTACCGGGGGCCCGTGCCGGGCTGACCATCTCATTAGGGCTCTGCCTCGCCTAGGCTCGGCGTTC
>NZ_JACAPN010000033.1:0-237 GCF_013385665.1 Pseudomonas sp. D4002 | reverse complement strand
ATTGGGGCAGTCAGATCAAGATCAAAAGCAAGAGCACGGCGGCCTGAAAGCCGACCTGAGTGTTAAAAGCCAAATCAAAAACCAGAGCGAAAGCAGAGCTGCTTTTCTGTAGGAGCTGGCTTGCCGGCGATGCAGACACCTCGGTGCATCAGACACACCCAGTTGATGCTATCGCCGGCAAGCCAGCTCCTACAGTGGACCGTGCCCGCTTTAGCTTTTGATTTGGCTTTTAAACAC
>NZ_JACAPN010000032.1:0-528 GCF_013385665.1 Pseudomonas sp. D4002 | reverse complement strand
CCGGCTTTGGACCGTGGGCCGCCGTCATGGGCCATCCCTGGCCCAGGACGGCTAACCCGGCGTCCTGCCGGGTTACCCACGCTCCAAAGCCTGCGTTCGGCCAGCGTGGTTTAACGGGGCGCCTAAGATCAAAATCAAGATCAAAAGCAAAAGCAAGAGCACAGCGGCCTGAGAGCCGGCTTGAGTGTGGTGAAGCAAAGGCACAAGCCAAATCAAGAGCGGGCACGGTCAAATGTGGGAGCTGGCTTGCCTGCGATGGCATCAACTGGGTCTGCCTGATCCACCGAGGTGTCTGCATCGCAGGCAAGCCAGCTCCTACAGAAAAGCAGCTTTTGCCTTTGCTTCTAACACTCAGGTCGGCTTTCAGGCCGCCGTGCTTTTGCTTTTGATCTTGATCTGCGGGCCCCGTCAACCACGATGGCCGCAAGTAGGCACGGTGGAGCGGGTAAATCGGCAAGGATGCCGATTTAGCCGCGCCGGGCCATGGATGGCCCGTCGCGGCGGCCCGCGGAGCCGTGCCGGAGTGCG
>NZ_JACAPN010000031.1:139755-164534 GCF_013385665.1 Pseudomonas sp. D4002 | reverse complement strand
CGGTCCAAAGCCGGAGTGAGGGCACACCGAGCCTAAGCGAGGAGCCGAGTGGTGGGGCAAGAGCGTTTTGCTTACTTTTGCGCTGTTCAAAAGTGAGCCGCTGTAAGAGCGGAACCGATACAAGCCATCACCAAAATAACGGATATTCACCCGCCACTGGCCGTGATAAACCGCCGCGCCAAAAAACCATACAACAGATACCCAAACGCCAACACCAGCGTCGCACCAAACACCGCCTCCTCACCACACGCATAAATCGCATACAGCGAATACCCCACGGCAATCAGCAACACCGTGGTATTGCGTGCATAAATCGAGGCCGCCACCCGCGCCTTGTGCATCATCACCAGCAGCCCAGTCAGCGCAGTGACGTAAGGAATCAAATTAGTCACCACCGCCAGGTTCACCAACTTGCCGAACTGCGCACTGGCTGTGGGCGAGATGGTCGACAAGGCAATCAGGCTCTGCAACGCCGCACAGGCAATCAGCCCCAACACCGGCGCGTGGGCGCGGCTGACCCGGCTGAAGAAGCGCGGAAACAGGCGCTGGTCCGCCGACATCTTGGCCGTTTGCGCCAGGGTGAATTGCCAGCCCAATAGCGAGCCGATGCACGCCACTACCGCCAGGGCCATGATGATATCGCCCACCAGCGGCGTGAAGATCTGCGCATACACCAGGGCAAACGGCGCAGAAGACTCGGCCAGTTCAGCGTTGGGCACGATGCCCTGAATCACTGTGGTCGACAGCACATACACCAGCGCCGCGCCGAGGGTGCCCAGCAGGCAGGCCAGCGGCACGGTGCGCTTGGGGTCTTCCACCGCGTCATAGCCCTGGGCCGCGGACTCCATGCCGAGGAAGGCCCAGAGGGTCAGCGGGATACTCGCGCCAATCGCATCCCACAGTTGCAGTTGGTTGGGGTTCCAGGCATCGCTGAACACCTCCGTCTTGAAATAGAACCAGCCGATCACGCTCAAGCCCGCCACGGGAATGATCACGCCCCACACCGTGATCACGCCGATCCGCCCGGTCAGGCGCGGCCCGCCGAAGTTGGCCACGGTGGTCAGCCAGATCAGCCCGAGGGTGCCGATGAACAAGGGGATGGGGCCGCTGCCCAGCCACGGGATGAAGGACGACAGGTAGCCCACCGCCGAAATCGCAATTGCCACGTTGGCGATGATCAGCGACAGGAAATACAGGAACGAACACAGGAAGAAACCCGACTTGCCGTGGGCCTCTTCGGTATAGGCCGACATGCCGCCGGTGCGGGTGCAGAAGAGGCCGCACTGGGCAAAACAGTACGCGATCGCCATCGAGCCCACGGCGGTGATCAGCCACGACAGCAGCGAAATCGCACCCAATTGCGCCATGCTGGCGGGCAGCATGATGATGCCCGAGCCCATCATGTTGATCGCCACCAGGGTGGTCAGGCCCATCAGGCTCATCTTTTTGCTTGGCTCGGCCATCGGCGACTCCTTGCGCTGAGAGGACAGCCTTGTCAGTGAAGCAGCTTGTTGCCTGTTTGCGCGATTATCAGCTTGCTGCCTGCGGCTGCATCCGCCACTCACCTTCTACATCCTTGACCAACCCACTGGCCAGGAACAGCGGCGCCACGCGCTTGTGCAGCTGCGGCTCGACAAATTCCTTCACCGTGTCCAGCGCCAGCGCGCCGCTCAACGGCAGCTCGGCCTTGGTGTAAGACAACCAGGCTTTCTTCAGTATCAACAGCACGTCGCTGCCGGCGGTGGAGGCGAAGCGGCGGTGGTTTTTTTTGCCGTCGAAATCGAAGGTGTGCTGAAACTCGTAACCGGCCTCGTTGCCTTCGCTGGCGACGCAGCGGATGCAGGTGCAGGGGCCATCGCCGAAGGCACTGCGCAGGTAGTTGTTGAAGTCCACCACGGGCTTGAGTGACAGGCGCTTATCCACCTCGAACAGGTCCCCGGTCATTTTTTCGTCAGTGTTCAAGGTCGATTTCCTCGCAGCGGTTTTTTCAAGGGCGGCACGATACCAGCCGAAGGGCGTGGGCGGGTAGTTTTTGGTCGCCTCAGTGGGGACGTCCATTCGCCAATGCCCTTGTTACAGTTTCCTTAAATCATCGCCCAAGGAAACCGACATGAGCAGCAAACCCACGATCTACAACCACGGCGTTTCATGGGAAGAGGGCAACAGCGTCAGCCAGGGCTACCGCGTCAATGGCACGATCTATATTGCCGGGCAGTTTTCTCACACCCTGGAAGGTGAGTTCGTTGACGGTGATGCCGCCGCCCAGACCCGCCAGACACTGGAGAACCTCGACCATGTGCTGGCCGGCTTCGGCGTTGGCCGCTCGAACATTGCCGCGGTGGATTTCTTCCTGGTGCATGCCAAGCGCGATTTTGAAGCGGTGGTCAATGTGTGGAAAGAATACATCGGTGAGCATCGCCCGGCCGCGACCCTGGTCGGCGTGAATTACCTGGCGTCCGATGCACAGATCGTCGAGATCAAGGTGATTGCCCACGCCGACTGATCAGCCCGCCAGCTCATCCACCATCAGGTCGATAAAGCGCCGTACCCGAGGCTCCAGGAAGCGTTTGCTCGGGTACATCGCCAGGATCTCCACGTCTCCGGCGTCCAGGTCGGGCAGCACCTGTACCAGGCGTCCGGCGGCCAGGTCCTCGGCCACCACGAAGTCCGGCAGCAAGGCGATGCCCAGCCCGGACACGGCAGCGTCGCGCAGTGCTTCGCCGCTGTCCAGGCGCAGGCGGCTGCGCCCGTACGCCTTGACCCAGGTGCCATCCGATTCGCGAAAGCGCCAGCTTTGCTTGCGCGTGCGGCTGCTGAAATACAGGCAGTCGTGGTGGGCGAGGGCGTCCATGTCCCGGGGTATGCCGCGCTCGGCGAGATAGTCCGGTGCGGCGCACAGCAGCGCCTGATAACGAGCGACCACCCGGGAAACCAGTTGGCGGTCGGTGTTTGCGCTGCCGATGCGGATGGCCAGGTCGAAGCCGTCCTCGACGATATCGGCGGTGCGGTCGCTGAAACTGACTTCCACCTGCACCTCGGGCCACGCGTGCAGGTATTTCTTCAACAACGGCAGCAACACCTTGCGCCCGAACGCATCGGGCAGCGTAAGCCGCAATAAACCGCGCGGTACCCCGGTGGGCTGGCCGATGCGGCTTTGGGCGTTGTCCACTGCGGCGAGGATCTCCAGACCCTGGTCATACAGCGCGCGGCCTTCGTCGGTGAGGCTCAAGGTGCGGGTGGTGCGGTTCAACAGGCGCACACCAAGGCTGTCCTCCAGGCGCGCCACGGCTTTGCCGGCGGCCGAGCGCGTCAGGCCCATCGCCTGCCCACCGGCGACGAAGCTGGCGCCATCGACCACCGCCATGAAGATCAGCATCTCGTTGAGGTTGGTGCGCAGCATGCAGAGTGGCTCCGGGGATGACATCAGGCACAGGCGCGCAATATAGCAGCGCCGGAGGGCAGTGTTTTTCGTATATCCATAGATCGCGATATTCTTTTTCGCACTGTACGTGGGCCGCTACGCTCGCAACCCTTCTCAACCTCGCGGCAGCGTTCTCATGATAATAAAACGACCCACCCTGACGCTCCTGGCAGCAGCCAGTGCGCTCCTCAGCCTTGGTGCACACGCCGAAGGCAAGATCAGCATCGCCCAGCAATTCGGCATCGGCTACTTGATCCTCGATGTGGTTCGTGACCAGAACCTGATCGAGAAACACGGCAAGGAGCAGGGCCTGGACATCAAGGTGGAGTGGAACAGTATCTCCGGCGCCACCGCGATGAACGAGTCGCTGCTGGCCGGCGCGCTGGACGTGGTGTCAGCGGGTGTGCCGCCCATGCTCACGCTGTGGGACCGCACCAAGGGCAAGCAGAACGTCAAGGCCATCGCCTCGCTGGGCTCGATGCCCAATTACCTGCTGACCAATAACCCGGATGTGAAGACCCTCAAGGACTTCAGCGAAAAAGACCGCATCGCCGTACCGGCCGCGGGCGTGGGTTTTCAGTCGCGCACCTTGCAGATTGAAACCGCCAAGCAGTTCGGGAACGACAACTACAAGAAGTTCGACGATATCTCCATCAGCCTGGCGCATCCGGACGCCACTGCGGCGCTGATTGCTGGCGGTTCAGAGATCAACGCACACTTTTCCAGCCCGCCGTTCCAGTATCAGGAGTTGTTGAATCCCAAGGTGCACAAGGTGCTGAGTTCCTACGACATTCTCGGCGGCCCGGCGACGTTCAATGTGCTGTACACCACCGAGAAATTCCACGACGAGAACCCCAAGACCTACAAGGCGTTCTATGACGCGTTGGCCGAGGCCGAGAAAATCATCAAGGCCGACAAGCCGGCAGCGGCCCAGGCTTACATTCGTGTAGAGCAGTCGAAGCTACCGCTGGCGCTGGTGGAGAAGATTGTCCAGGACCCGGAAATCGACTTCACCATCGTGCCGCAGCGTACCTATATCTATGCCGAGAAATTGCAGGAGTTGGGGGTGTTGAAGAACAAGGCGGGGAGCTGGAAGGATTACTTCTTTGAAGAGGCGCATGGCGGGAACGGCAGCTGACTCCATTCTGAATTGAAACGCACACAAAAATGTGGGAGCGGGCTTGCTCGCGAATGCGGTGGGTCAGTCGATACATGTGCTGGCTGAACCACCGCATTCGCGAGCAAGCCCGCTCCCACATTGGATCTGCGGTGTTTTCAATTCCCCGCAAGGTTGTTCTTGATCCAGTCGTACAAGTGATTCCCCTCGCTCGACAACTCGCTGTTGGCCCGCCGGCACAGGTAGTACTGGCGGCCATCATCGACCTGTAGATCAAACAGCTTCACCAACTCCCCATTTGCCACATGCGGCGCCACCAGTGGCGCGCGCAGCAGTGAGCAGCCCAACCCGGTCAGCGTGGCCGTCAGCGCCAATTGACCATCCTCCAGCAGCAAACCATTCAACGCGGTCCCGTGATGCACGTCGGCGGCCTGGAACCATTGGCTCCAGGTGCCGCGTTCTTCGTCGTGCAACAGCGGTAATTCACTCAGCGCCTCAGGTGTGTCGATCGGGCCGTGTTGCTCCAGGAATGCGCGGCTGCAATACGGCGTCACCGCCCCGGAAATCAGCGGCTCGCTGTGGTACCCCGGCCAGTGCCCGGTGCCGAAGCGGATCGATAAATCGGCAGCGTCGCTGGGGTAGCTGCGGTGGTTGGCGTAGGTGACGTTGATGTCCAGCGCCGGGTGGTCCTTGAGGAACTGTGCCAGGCGCGGGATGAACAGGTTGATGCCGAACAGCGGGATCAGGCTGATGGTGACCTGGCGCGTGGCGCTTTTTTCCCGCACGTGTTCGGTGGCGCTGCGCAGTACGGCGAAGGCCGAGCGGATGGCCCGGTAGTACTCGCGGCCTTCTTCGGTGAGCACCAGGTTGCGGCCCTGGCGCAAGGTCAGCGCTTGCTGCAGAAAGCTTTCCAGCAGGTGCAGTTGATGGCTGACGGCGGACGGCGACACGTCCAGTTCGCGGGCGGCGGAATTCACTCCGCCGTGGCGGGCAAACGCTTCGAAGGTGCGCACGGCACGCAACGGCGGGTCATTGGCTAACTGTTCTAAATTATTCATGTGTTGAATTAAATACTAAGTGAGATGGCAAATAAAGAGCCATAAATGCCGTATTTATGGCGTTTATAGCGCTTTATGCGTTTGGCATAACCATATGAATTTCTGATATTTGATAAAAACAGAATAGATGCTTAGTGTGCCGCCCTCGTCAGTAGTGAGGTCGATGGTTTCCATGGATGCGTTTATCCAGCAGCTGCTCAATGGTTTGATGACGGGCAGTCTCTACGCGCTAGTGGCCTTGGGTTACACCATGGTCTACGGCATTTTGCGGATCATCAACTTTGCCCATGGCGATGTGTTGATGATTGGCGCTTTGGTGGGCCTCTCGGTGATTCGCCTGTTGCAGGTGACATGGCCGGCGATGCCGCCGGTGCTGGTGCTGCTGGCAGCCACTGTGATTGCCATGGCGTTCTGCGCGGTACTCGCGGCGCTGATTGAGCGGGTCGCTTACCGGCGCCTGCGCAATGCGCCGCGCCTGGCGCCATTGATCAGCGGCATCGGGGTGTCGTTGTTGCTGCAAACCATCGCCATGTTGGTGTGGACGCGTAACCCGCAGATGTTCCCGCAACTGCTGCCGCTGGAACCGATTGAAGTGCTCGCGGGCGCTTCGGCGCATCCGGCGATCACCAACGCTACCGCCCTGACCACCATTGCCGTCGCACTGTCGGTGATGGTCGCGCTGCTGGTGCTGGTGGAACGCACACGCTTTGGTCGGGCCATGCGCGCCGTGGCCGAGAACCCGCAGGTGGCGAGCCTGATGGGCATCAACCCGAATCGCATCATCGTGCTGACCTTTGCCATTGGCGGCGCCCTGGCGGCATTGGCAGGGATCATGATGGCGAGCAACTACGGCAGCGCGCATTTCTACATGGGTTTCCTGCCGGGCATCAAGGCGTTCACCGCAGCCGTATTGGGCGGCATCGGCAACCTCAAGGGCGCGATGCTTGGCGGCCTGCTGCTGGGGTTGATCGAGGCCCTGGGTACCGGCTACCTGGGCGCTGCCACCCAGGGTGTGTTCGGCAGCAATTACCAGGATGTGTTTGCCTTTATCGTGTTGATCGCGGTGCTGGTGTTTCGTCCTTCGGGGCTGTTGGGCGAACGACTGGCGACCCGCGCATGAGTGTCCTGAATACCTCCCGCCAGCGCGCCAGCTTTGGCCTTGTATTGTTCGCCGTGGCGCTGGTGCTGGCGCCGTGGATTGTCGGGCATGCCGGCGGCAATACCTGGGTGCGCACCCTCGATTTCGCCTTGCTGTACATCATGCTGGCCCTAGGCCTGAACATCGTCGTGGGTTACGCCGGGCTGCTGGACATGGGTTTTATCGCGTTCTACGCAGTGGGCGCGTACCTCGCCGCATTGCTGTCCTCGCCGCATCTGTTGCAGCAATTCCCGGCGCTGATGGCGCTGCTGCCGGCGGGCATGCACACCTCGATCTGGTTGATCCTGCCCTTGGCCGCGTTGCTGGCAGCGGGCTTTGGCGTGTTGTTGGGCGCACCGACCTTGCGCCTGCGCGGCGATTACCTGGCCATCGTGACCCTGGGCTTTGGTGAAATCATCCGCATCCTGCTGCGCAACCTGGATCGCCCGGTGAACATCACCAACGGGCCCAAAGGTATTTCCCAGGTCGACCCGGTCAACCTGCTGGGGATCAACCTCGGGCGCACCCAGGAGCTGTTCGGCCTGCGCCTGCCTTCGGTCTATCTGTACTACTACCTGTTCGCCGCGCTGGTGGTGCTGATCCTGTTTGCCTGCATTCGCCTGGAGCGTTCGCGCATCGGGCGGGCCTGGGTGGCGATTCGTGAAGATGAGGAAGCGGCCCAGGCCATGGGCGTCAACACCTTGCGCTTGAAGCTGTTGGCGTTCGCCATCGGTGCCGGGTTTGGCGGCGTGAGCGGGGCGTTGTTCGCCTCGTTCCAGGGCTTTGTCTCGCCGGAGTCCTTCACTCTCAATGAGTCCATCGCGGTGCTGGCGATGGTGGTGCTCGGCGGCATGGGCCATATCCCGGGGGTGATTCTCGGCTGCGTATTGCTGGCGGCGTTGCCCGAAGCCTTGCGCGCGAGCATGGGCCCGTTGCAGCAGGCGCTGTTCGGCCAGGTGCTGGTGGACCCGGAAATCATTCGTCAGTTGTTCTATGGGCTCGCGCTGATCCTGGCGATGCTCTATCGACCGGCAGGCCTGTGGCCAAAAGGAGTGGCGCGATGAATCAGCCGCTGTTGCAGATTGACCAGGTGAACAAGCGCTTCGGCGGCGTGGCGGCGCTCACCGACGTGAGCCTGAGCATCCAGCCTGGGGAGATCTATGGCTTGATCGGCCCCAATGGCGCCGGTAAAACCACCTTCTTCAACGTGATGACCGGCCTGTATACCCCGGATTCCGGGCGCTTCCAGCTCGACGGCGAGGACTACAAGCCGGCCAGCGTGCACCAGGTGGCCCAGGCCGGCATCGCCCGGACCTTCCAGAATATCCGCCTGTTCAACACCATGAGCGCGTTGGAAAACGTCATGGTCGGCCGCCATGTGCGCACCCGCAATGGCGTGTGGGCCGCCTTGAGTCGCCATCGTCGAGCCCGGGAAGAAGAAGCGCAAACCCGCGCCCATGCCCATCGCCTGTTGGCGTATGTCGGGCTGGCGGGGTTCGCCAATTACCGCGCCGACAGCCTGTCCTACGGCCATCAACGCCGCCTGGAAATCGCCCGGGCCCTGGCCACTGAACCACGTTTGCTGGCCCTCGACGAGCCGGCCGCCGGGATGAACGCTGCCGAGAAAGTGCAACTGCGCGGCCTGCTGGAAAAGATCCGCGACGACGGCCACACGCTGCTGCTGATCGAGCACGACGTGAAGCTGGTGATGGGGGTGTGCGACCGCATCAGCGTGCTCGATTACGGCCAAGTGATCGCCGTGGGCGCGCCTGCCGAGGTGCGCCACGACCCGGCGGTGATCCAGGCCTATCTGGGAGCCAGCGCCCATGTCTGAACCTTTATTGAAAGTCGACGGCTTGCAGGTGCGCTACGGCGCCATCGAAGCGGTCAAGTCCCTGGATTTACACATCGGCGAAGGCGAGCGAGTGACGTTGATCGGCGCCAACGGTGCCGGCAAGACCTCCAGCCTCAAGGCCCTGACCGGATTGCTGCCGGCAGCGGCGGGGCAGATTCACTTCGCCGGGCGTTCGATCCTCGGCCAGGCGCCGGACCAATTGCTGCGCCAGGGCATTGCGATGGTACCGGAAGGGCGCGGGATCTTTGCGCGCATGAGCGTCCTGGAAAACCTCCAGGCGGGGGCGTTCCTGCGCCGCGACAGCGAGCAGGTGAACCGCGAGATCCGCCAGTTGTTCGAGCACTTCCCGCGTCTGGAGGAGCGCCTGCAGCAGTCCGCCGGCCTGCTCTCCGGTGGCGAGCAACAGATGCTCGCGCTGGCCCGGGCGCTGCTCTCCAAGCCGCGCTTGCTGGTGCTGGACGAACCGTCCATGGGCCTGGCGCCGATCATGGTGGAGAAGATCTTCCAGGTGATCGACGACGTGTGCCGCCAGGGCATGACCCTGCTGCTGGTAGAGCAGAACGCCCGCCTCGCGCTGCAGGTCACCGACCGTGCCTATGTGATGGACACCGGGCGCATCAGCCTCACTGGCCCGTCCCATGAATTGCTCGACCACCCCGAGGTGCGCAGTGCCTACCTCGGTGAATGAATCAACCCTGACGCTACCGGACGCCCGGCGTGTTCCGACCAGCCCGTAAAGAAACAGGAACCACTGATGAAGACTTTCAAGCACACCCTAGTGATCGGCCTGGCCTTGAGCAGCCTGGCGAGTGCCATGGCCCAGGCCGACCAGACCGTATTGATCGGCCTGGCTGGGCCGTTGACCGGCCCGTCGGCGCGGATCGGCAAGGACCTGGAAAACGGCGCGCAACTGGCCATCGACGCGGCCAACGCCAAGCACCCGAAAATCAACGGTGAGGCGGTGACCTTCAAGCTGCTGTCCGAGGACGACCAGTCCGACCCGCGCACCGCCGTCACCGTGGCCCAGCGCCTGGTGGACGAAGGCGTGGTGGGCGTGGTGGGCCACTGGAACACCGGCACCAGCATTCCGGCGGCGCGGGTTTATCACGATGCAGGTATCGCGCAAGTCGCCCCGGTTGCTACCGGGCACGCGTATACCCAGCAGGGCTTCGACACCAGCTTCCGGATCATGGGCCATGACGACGATGGCGGCCAGGTGGCCGGCGACTATGCTTTGAACACCCTCAAGGCCCGGCGCATTGCGGTGATCGACGACCGCACCGCATTCGGCCAGGGCCTGGCGGACCAGTTCGTCAAATCCATCGAGGCCGGTGGCGCCAAGGTGGTGTCTCGTGAATACGTCGACGACAAGACCATCGATTTCAGCGCAGTGCTGACCAATATCCGCAGCCAGAACCCGGACCTGATTTTCTTTGGTGGCGTCGATTCCCAGGCCGCGCCTTTGGCCAGGCGTATCAAGCAACTGGGCATCAAGGCACCGCTGATGGGGGCCGGTGGGTTTGTCAGCCAGACCTTCCTGCAACTGGCGCAGAACGAAGGCGAGGGCGTGATTGCCCTGGAGCCGGGCCTGGCGGTGGCGCAGATGCCGGGTGGCAAGGCGTTCGAGCAGGCTTACAAGGATCGCTACAAGGCGCCGATCGAACTGCACGCGCCGTTTGCCTATGACGGTGTCGGGGTGTTGGTGGCGGCGATCGAGAAAGCCGACTCGGTGGACCCGCAAAAGTACCTGCCGGTGCTGCGCGCCATCAGCTATCAGGGCGTGACCGGGACCATTGCGTTTGATGCCGAGGGCAATTTGAAGAAGCCGTCGTTCACCGTGTATGAGGTCAAAAGTAATCAGTGGCAGCCAGTCAGTGTGGCGGGCGGCAAGTAACAACCCACCCCTGTAGGAGCGAGCTTGCTCGCGAAAAATGTACAGTCAACGCAGCGATGCGCCTGGAATATCTTCGCGAGCAAGCTCGCTCCTACAGGTTTACGGAGGCACACAATGAGCAAGCTGGAAGGTGAACTGGGCATCCTGGCCCGGCGGCGGATCGAAGCCGAAATCATCAAGCCGATCTACGAGATCCTGGTGCGCGAGCAGGGCAAGGACTTTGCGGCGGCGGTGATCGGCGAGGCGGTGGGCAATGCGGCGATCCAGGCCGGCAAGCACTTTTCCGAACTGGAAGAGCAGGGCGCCGACCTCAAGAGCTTTGTCGAGCTGCAAGTGCTCTGGGAAAAGGACGATGCGCTGAAGGTCGAGATCATCGCCAGCGACGCCGAGCACTACGACTATGACGTGAAGCGCTGCCGCTATGCCGAGATGTATCACGAGATGGGCCTGGGCGAGATCGGTCACTTGCTGTCCTGCAACCGCGACGAACTGTTTATCGTCGGCTACAACCCGGACATCAAGCTGACCCGCACCCAGACCATCATGGGCGGTGCCCATCACTGTGACTTCCGCTACCGGGCCAAACCCCAGGAGCCGCGTTCATGAACGACTTGGCGCGGGTCAATGGCGAGCGCCTGTGGGGCTCGCTGATGGAAATGGCGCAGATCGGCGGCACCGAAAAGGGCGGGGTCTCGCGCCTGGCCCTCACGGATGAGGACCGCCGCGGTCGCGACCTGTTTGTGCAATGGTGCGAGGCGGCCGGTTGCAGCATTCGGGTGGATGCCATGGGCAATATCTTTGCCCGTCGCGCCGGGCGCCAGAATCACCTGGCCCCGGTGCTGACCGGTTCCCATGGCGATTCCCAGCCGGCGGGCGGCAAGTACGATGGTATCTACGGCGTGCTGGCCGGGCTGGAGGTGGTGCGCACCTTGAATGACCTGGGGATTGAAACCGAGCGGCCAATCGAAGTGGTGAACTGGACCAACGAAGAAGGCTCGCGGTTTGCGCCGGCGATGATTTCCTCGGGGGTGTATGCCGGGGTGTTTGACCTGGAGTACGGCCTGTCCCGGGAAGACAAGGCCGGGATCACCATCGGCCAGGCGTTGCAGCAGATTGGCTATGCCGGTGCGCATCCGGTGGGTGGCCAGGCGGTGCATGCGGCGTTTGAGTTGCATATCGAACAGGGGCCGATTCTTGAGGCACAGGGCCTGACCATCGGTGTGGTCACCGGCGCCCAGGGCCAGCGCTGGTATGAAGTGGAACTGAGCGGGCGCAGTGCTCATGCCGGGACGACGCCGATGGATCACCGGCTCGATGCATTGCTCGGATTTGCCCGGGTGGTGGAGGCGGTGAACCAGATCGGCCTGGAACAGGGCGCCGAAGGGCGGGCGACGGTGGGCATGGCGAATATCTTCCCCAATTCACGCAACGTGGTGCCGGGGCGGGTGTTTTTCAGTGTGGAGTTTCGGCACCCGGATGAAGCGGTGCTGGGGTATCAGGATCGGCAGTTGCAGGCGGCGGTGGCGCGGATCGCCGAGGGGATTGGTTTGCAGCACAGCGTGAAGCAGATTTTCCAGTACGCGCCGATTGCCTTCGACCCTGAGTGTGTGGAGGTGGTGCGGGCTTCGGCGCAAGCGTTGGGGTATAGCCATCGCACCATGATTTCCGGGGCCGGGCATGATGCCTGCTACCTGAACCGGGTGGCGCCGACGGCGATGATTTTTGTGCCGTGTGTGGATGGGTTGAGCCATAACGAGGCGGAGGAGATTCATCCGCAGTGGTCGACGGCGGGGGCGGATGTGTTGTTGCAGGCGGTGTTGGCCAAGGCGCAGGCGTGAGCGAGGTTTAACTGTTCAACTGGGTTCCCTGTGGGAGCTGTCGAGCTTTAGCGAGGCTGCGATGAGGCCCTGTCAGGCAATAGAGATGTCGACAGTCAGGCCGCCATCGCAGCCTCGCTAAAGCTCGACAGCTCCCACAGGGGACCGAGTTTCCACAGGGGGGGCGAGTTCCCATAGGAAACCCAGTTTTCGCTCTGGAGCTTCTTTGTCTGATGGTCAGCGGAAGAACTCACCGGGTGTGGCGTCGAACTGCTGGCGGAAGGCGTTGATGAAGGCCGAGGTGGATTCGTAGCCGCAGGCCAATGCTACGTCGGTCACGCGTTCGCCTTGTTCCAGGGCGGGCAGGGCGCTTAACAATCGCAGGCGCTGGCGCCATGCGCGAAAGGTCAGGCCGGTGTCGCTCAGGAACAGCCGGCTGAGGGTTTTCTCGCTGACCGCCAGTTTCTGGCTCCACTGCCCCAGGGTGGTTTGCTGCTCCGGGTGCAGGTTCAGGCTGCGGTAAATCTGCCGCAAGCGGCTGTCGGCGGGCAGCGGCAACATCAGGTCGACCTGGGGCGCGGCGGCCAGTTGGTCCAGCACCACTTGGGCCAGCCGTCCATCCGGGCCGTCCTCGGCGTATTCCACCGGCAATTCGCTGAAGCTGCGAATCAACTCGCGCAACAGGCTGCTCACCGCCAACACCTGGCAGCGGTCGGCCGCCCAGGCGGTGACGCTGCAATCGAGGTACAGGCTGCGCATCTCGGTATGGGGCGAACTGAACACCCGGTGTGGCATGCCGGCCGGTATCCACACGGCTCGCTGGGGTGGCGCGACGAAGCGTCCTACGCTGGTCTGGATCTCCAGCACCCCGGATATTGCGTAGGACAACTGCACCCACGGGTGACTATGGCGGCGGGTCAGCGCGCGGTTGGGCAGGGATTCGGTGCGGCCATACACCGGCCTGGGCAGGCTGGAAAGCCCGGGCACGCTGCGGCGCACGGTTTTGTCATGTCCTTTTGGCGGCATTTACTGGCTCATTGGCGTTAGTCGGTAACAAGCCGTTACGTTAGAGTCGCGACGATGCTATTGGCAACCCCTGGAAGATTGGCCTATGACCCGCCCACGCTTTTTACCTGACAACTTCACCCTGACCCTGGTGGCCACGGTGATCCTCGCGTCCCTGCTGCCCGCCAGCGGCCAGACCGCCGTGGCCTTTGGCTGGGTGACCAACCTGGCCATCGCGCTGCTGTTTTTCCTGCACGGCGCGAAACTGTCGCGCCAGGCCATTGTTGCCGGTGCGGGTCATTGGCGCCTGCACCTGCTGGTGTTCAGCCTGACCTTCGTGCTGTTTCCGTTGCTGGGCCTGGCGCTCAAGCCGGTGTTGTCGCCGCTGATCGGTAAAGACCTGTACATGGGCATGCTCTATTTGTGTGCGTTGCCCGCCACCGTGCAGTCGGCGATTGCCTTTACCTCCCTGGCCCGGGGCAATATCCCGGCGGCGATTTGCAGCGCGGCGGCGTCGAGCCTGTTCGGGATCTTCCTGACGCCATTGCTGGTGACGTTGCTGCTGAATGTGCATGGCGATGGCGGCTCCACCGTCGATGCGATCCTGAAAATCAGTGTTCAATTGTTGCTACCGTTCATCGCCGGGCAAATCGCCCGTCGCTGGATCGGCGAGTGGGTAGGGCGTAACAAATCCTGGCTGAAGTTCGTCGACCAGGGGTCGATTTTGCTGGTGGTCTACGGCGCCTTCAGCGAAGCGGTCAACGAAGGCATCTGGCACCAGATTCCGTTGTGGGAACTGGGTGGCCTGGTGGTGGCGTGCTGTGTGTTGCTGGCGCTGGTACTGGTGGCGTCCACGGTGCTGGGCAAGGCTTTTGGCTTCAGCCAGGAAGACCGGATCACCATCCTGTTCTGCGGCTCGAAGAAAAGCCTGGCCACCGGTGTGCCGATGGCCCAGGTGTTGTTTGCCGGGGCGAGCATGGGGGTGCTGATCTTGCCACTGATGCTGTTTCACCAGATCCAGTTGATGGTCTGCGCGGCGCTGGCCCAGCGCTATGCCAAGCGTCCTGAGTCGATTCCCGAACTGATGGGGCAAGTCGATCCCTGAATCGTCGTGTTACTATTTTTTGCGCGCGGCTCAAGGCCCGGCATCGGGCCGGCTTGATCCGCGCGCAAACGAGTACGACGACCTGTCAATGAGCATTTCCGCCGCAACACCTCAAGCCAACTGGCAACCGGTCTTCGCTCTCGCGTTGGCTGCTTTCGTTTTCAATACCACCGAATTTGTACCGGTCGGCCTGCTGAGAGCCATCGGCGCGAGCTTCGACATGCCCATCGCCAGCGTCGGCCTGATGCTGACCATCTATGCGTGGATCGTGTCCCTGACCTCGCTGCCGGTGATGCTGCTGACCCGTAACGTCGAGCGGCGCAAGCTGCTGATCGTGCTGTTCGGCATGTTTATCGCCAGCCATATCCTGTCCAGCGTGGCCACCAGCTTTGGCATCCTGATGCTCAGCCGGGTCGGCATTGCCCTGTCCCATGCGTTGTTCTGGTCGATTACTGCCTCCCTCGCGGTGCGTTTGGCGCCGGAGGGCAAGCAGGTGCAGGCCCTTGGGTTGCTGGCTACCGGTACTTCCCTGGCGATGGTTCTGGGTATTCCGCTGGGCCGCTTGCTGGGCGAAGCCATGGGCTGGCGCACCACCTTCCTGGTGATCGGCGCGTTTGCCGCCGGGCTGGTGTTCTGGCTGGCGCGCACCTTGCCGCTGCTGCCGAGCCAGAACTCCGGTTCGCTGCGCAGCTTGCCGCTGTTGTTCAAGCGCCCGGCGCTGGTGGCGTTGTATGTGCTGACGGCGATGGTGGTGACGGCGCAGTTCACTGCCTACAGTTATGTTGAGCCGTTTGTTGAAGGTGTTGCCGGTATGAGTGGCAATACGGTGACCCTGATCCTGCTGGTGTTTGGCGGCGCGGGGATTATTGGTTCGTTGTTGTTCAGCCTGGTGCATCGCTTTAGCCCCCATCGTTTCCTGATCAGCGCGGTGACCATACTGGCGCTGTGCCTGGCGTTGTTGCTGCCGTTGAGTGGCGAGGTGTCGTACCTGGTGACCCTGAGTGTGTTCTGGGGCATGGCCATCATGGGTTTTGGCCTGGCGTTGCAATCGAAGGTGCTGGTGCTGGCGCCGGATGCCACGGATGTGGCGATGGCGATGTTTTCCGGGATCTACAACATCGGTATTGGCGGTGGGGCGTTGATGGGCAGTTGGGTGGGCAGCCACTTTGGTTTTGCCTGGATCGGCGCGGCGGGCGGGTTGCTGGCAGCGGTGGCGTTGATTGGGTATTGCCTGGCGATTTATCGGTTTGGGCAGGGTGTGGCGCGTAGCCCTCTGTAGGAGGTAATTTTCATGGCAGTTCGTTTGATTAAACCGGCGGTATTCGCAGTGCTCGCCGGGTTTTCTGTGTTGTGGCTCAGCCCTGTGAGCCTGGCGGCCAGTTTTGACTGTGACCGGGCGAAGGCGGCTGACGAGAAAACCATCTGTGCCACGCGCTCCCTGAATGATCAGGACGTGACCATGGCGCTGCTCTATGACCTCAATCGGCACTTCATGGCCATGGGCGGGCGCGGTTCGTTGATGGATGATCAGGCTGTGTGGCTCAAGCAACGGCATACGTGCGGCGCCCAAGTCAGTTGCCTGAGCAAAGCCTATACGCAGCGGATTGCGATGTTGCGTAGCTTCATTGATGAGCGGGTGATGACGAAAGGGCCGTTCTGAATAACGGGCATAAACGTACAACGCCGGCTAAAGTCAGTTTTCTCAACAGAGTCTGAAAGCACATCAACACACCGCAGCAGGTTTGCCATGGACGAAAAACCAAACGCGTTACACATAGCGGAAATTCCCTACGAGACCGGTGAGGTTCGATTCAGGTATTCGCGTTACCTGTCCGAGGACGGCACGCAATGGATTCGACATGGGCTTTTTCGCGCCTACCACCCAAACGGCAACCTGGCTTCCGAGGGGAATTACGTGGATGGCGCCGAACACGGCGACTGGCGGGACTACCACGACAATGGACAGGTGGCGGCGCAGGGCGTTTATGAGCGTGGCCAGGAAGTTGGGCTGTGGTCGTTCTGGGATGCAGATGGATCTCTGGAGGAGTCCTCATGACCACTGAGCTTGCAGCGTCGCTGCACGAAGAGATCCAGTCGTTATGCAGTGCAGGTGATCAATTGGCCGATGACGGCCGTTATGAAGAGGCCATCGAGCAATACAACAAGGCCTGGATCTTGATCCCCGAGCCGAAAAATGATTGGGAAGCCTCCACCTGGGTATTGGCTGCCATCGCTGATGCATGCTTTTTATCCGGATTCAACGGCTCAGCCCGGGATGCCTTGGACTATGCGATGACCTGTCCGGGCGGTCTCGGAAATCCGTTTTTACATCTGCGCCTGGGGCAGGTTTTGCTGGATCAGGGCCACGATGATCAGGCCGCCGATGAATTGATGCGGGCATACATGGGCGCAGGGGCCGAGATCTTTGACAACGAGGATGGGCGCTATCTGCGCTTTCTTGGCACGCGGGCAAATCTCTAGACGCGAGGGCGGGTGTTGATGTCCACGTTAGCAATGATCCGGCAGCAATGTTTGCTTTTGAATGGCGCGCGCGCCGTTGAGCCTGGGTTTCTTGATGAGGTGCAGAGCCACCTTGGCCTGGAGCTTGCGGATGATTTTCGTGAGGCTGCCGAGTTCTTCGATGGCTCTGGAATCTACGTTTTGCCCTTGCACGCAATAGGGTGGGCGCCTGCGCCGAATGTCCTGGACGAAACCAGAAGTCTTCGAGAGCGTGCCGGGCTTGCGCGGCAGTTTTTGGTATTAGCCCAGCCGCCGGCCAGTTTGATCGTGATGGATTGCTCGGGCGGAGGCGGTCGGGTGATTTGGTGTGATGACGTGGATGTGTGCCGCCTGGGTAGGGAGGCCTTGTTGACTGCGCCGGATTCATGGCCGACGTATACCGCGTTTCTTGAATACCTGATCAGTGAAGAGCAGCAAGATCGTGTGAATCTGCCCGACGATAAAGCTTGATGCTACAAGCCTGGCTGAAGTCCGGCGCGAGGGTGACGCGGAGCGTCACGGTATGCATTCCCACGCAGAGCGTGGGAACGATCAAATGCTCAAAATTTGTTATGGGCTGTCCCAACCATAGTGAAAAATTGTTGGCTCACGACATTCTCCCTAATATCAGAATGCTTGATCCTACAGATCTTGTAATAATTTTAGATTGTAGGAAATTCCCGTTTCGCCTGTACGATTCAAGTCCTTTTTCCACAACAGGAACTACATGAACACCCTCTCGGAGCCTCCCAGTCGTCTTTCCCCAAGACATTCACTGTCGCCGTTCCCGCTGATCGCCTGCCTCCAGGCCAGGCACCCCGTCTTCCGATTGCCTACCCTTACCCGGTCCCTCGACCGTGCGTTGCCGTGCCCGGCATTCTGAAAAACTTGAAGAGATACTGAAAAATGGAATGGTTAGCGGATCCAACGGCCTGGCTCGGCCTGTTGACTTTGATTGTGCTGGAGCTGGTGCTGGGCATCGACAACCTGGTGTTTATCGCGATCCTGGCGGACAAGCTGCCGCCGGAGCAGCGTGACCGTGCGCGTCTGATCGGTTTGTCCCTGGCGTTGCTGATGCGTCTGGGCCTGTTGGCAAGTATTTCCTGGTTGGTGACCCTGACCCAACCGCTGTTCGAGGTGTTCGACAAGAGTTTCTCGGGCCGTGACTTGATCATGCTGTTTGGTGGTGTGTTCCTGTTGTTCAAGGCCACCATGGAATTGCATGAGCGCCTTGAGGGGCATGTGGCTCAGCGCACTGGCAACGTGGCCTATGCGATGTTCTGGCCGATCGTTGCGCAGATTGTGGTGCTGGATGCGGTGTTCTCCCTCGATGCGGTGATTACCGCCGTGGGCATGGTGGATGAGCTGGCGGTGATGATGATCGCGGTGATCATTTCCATCGGCCTGATGATCATTGCCAGCAAGCCGCTGACCCGTTTCGTCAACGCCCACCCGACGGTGATCATGCTGTGCCTGGGCTTCCTGATGATGATCGGTTTTGCCCTGACGGCCGAAGGCCTGGGCTTCCACATTCCCAAAGGCTATCTGTACGCGGCCATCGGCTTCTCGATCCTGATCGAGCTGTTCAACCAGATCGCCCGGTCGCGCCGCAAGAAGTCGGCCCAGGGCACGCTGCCGAGGCGTGAGCGTACGGCCCACGCGGTGATGCGTTTGCTCGGCGGGCGTAATCTGGCAGTGGAGGAGGTGGGTGAAGAGGTCGCCGACCTGCTGGACAACCCCGATGCCAACGGCGGGCCGCTGTTCGACCGGCGCGAGCGGGTGATGATCAGTGGCGTGCTGCAACTGGCTGAACGCCCGATCCGTACGCTGATGACGCCTCGGGCGAAGGTGGACTCTATAGATCTGTCGGACGATCCCGACACTATCCGCCTGAAACTGATGCATTCGTCTTACTCGCGCCTGCCCTTGATCCGCAACGGTAATGTCGACGAGCCATTGGGCTTTGTGCACAAGAAGGAGTTGCTCAAGGAATACCTGGCCGGTAACGAGCCGAACCTGGAGCACCTGGCGCGCCGGGCGGTCAACTTGCTGGAGAGTTTTTCGATTCTCAATGCCTTGGAGCAGATGCGTCAGGAGTCGACTCACATTGCCTTCGTGATCAACGAATTTGGCGACTTTATCGGGGTGTTGAGCATGACCGACATCCTCGAGTCCATCGCCGGTGAGTTGCCGGATGCGAGTGAGGTCGAAGGCCCGGATATCGTCGAGGAGGAGGGTGGTTTTCGCGTCAATGGCGCCTTGAACCTCAACCTGATCCGCCAGCGCACCGGCTTCAAGGCTGTGGCGACGGAGGATTACCAGACCCTGGCCGGGCTGGTGATGAGCCTGCTGGATCGACTGCCGGTGGTCGGTGACAGCCTGGAACATGAAGGCTGGCGCCTGACCGTGGCGGCGGTGGAGGAGCGGCGGGTCACGCAGGTGTTGCTGGCCCCTCTTTAACGGGTGAATTTCATTCGACGCTGGGCTGGCCTTTGGATAGCATCGCCGCTCACTGAACCGTTAAGGAAGGGTTACCCGAATGACTTTGGACGTGCTTAAGATTTCTGCATTCTGTGACGGCAACCAGGGCGGTAACCCTGCAGGTGTTTGGATCGGTGACAGCCTGCCGGAAGCTGCAGAAATGCAGCGTATCGCCCACGAAGTCGGGTTTTCGGAAACCGTATTCGCCTGCCCGCAGGATGACGGCTGGCGCGTGCGGTACTTCGCGCCGGAGTCCGAAGTTGCGTTTTGCGGGCATGCCACCATCGCCCTCGGTGCGGCCTTGAGCCTGGCGCTGGGCGATGGCGAATTCCACCTGGCGTTGAACAATGGCGATATATCGGTCAGCGGTCGCAGCGAAGGCGACCTGATCGAGGCCGCGCTGCAATCCCCGCCAACCCGCAGCGCACCGGCCAACGATGCCCTGGTGGACGCGGGCCTGACCCTGTTCGGTTACACCCGCAATGACCTGGACCCGAGCATTCCGCCAGCGATCATCCATGCCGGCATCTCCCACCTGGTGCTGGCGCTCGACAGCCGCGCCAAACTCAGCCAGATGCACTATGAACTGGAGGCCGGTCGCCGCTACATGACCGACGCCGGGCTGGGTACCGTGGTGCTGGTGTTTGCCGAAAGCTCGACACTGTTTCACACCCGCAACCCGTTTGCGGTGGGCGGCGTGTACGAAGACCCGGCCACCGGTGCCGCGACCGCTGCCTTTGCCGGCTACCTGCGGGACCTGGGCTGGCCGCACAACGGGCGCATCGACATCATCCAAGGCGAGGACATGGGCAGCCGTTCGCGCCTGCAGGCGCAGATCACCGATGAGAAGGGTGCCTCGATTCGGGTTTCGGGGACGGCGCGGTTGATGTTGGAGGACTGATTCTGGTCCTGGCGAACGTCTCCCTCAGCGTTTTTTCGTCGAACCCCTCCAGCTTATTGATCATCTTGCCATTCTGGAAAACCAGCAGGGTAGGCGTGCCGGTAACCTCGGGATGCCTCGGGGTTCGGGCAGTGTCGAGCACCAGGCTTTTCACGGAGCTGGCGTATTTCCCGGCAATCCGTTCAAACAGTGGCCCGGCTTCCCCGCAGGCCGGGCAGTGCTGCGAAACAAACAGCATGAACACCGTTCTATGCGTCTTGAGCAACTGCTGATACTGCTCGGCATCGGCAATCACCGCCGTTGCAATTCCCATGATGATCTCCTTGAGCGAAAGGCCTGGCCCACGCTAATCCCGGCGATCAAAACCGTCTACTGTCAAAACTGACAGGTACCCACCTCCAAGTAGCCCATTGTGGCGAGGGAGCTTGCTCCCGCTGGGCTGCGCAGCAGCCCCAAAGCCTTCAGCGCTCCGCCCGCTCCCGAGCCTTCTTCGCCAACCCCACGCACTGCTTATAGTCACCCTGATCCTTTGCATCCTTGGCCCGACGATACCCATGATGATTCTGCGTGGTGTAGTTCGTACTGAACGCCGCCTTCAGCCTGACCAGCTCGGCCTTGCATTCGCGCCGGTCATCCTTGGCGAACACCTGGGTGGCAAACGCCAGCGACAACAACATAAGGACAAGACTGATCTTCATCTGAACGCGTTCCTTGGAGGGTCGATCATCTGCCAAGACTAGCCCAGCCACGGAATTCTTCCATCCGGCCACCGCACCGCTTTCGTGCACGGTAACGACCCGCCCCCGCACCCAAATGTGGCCTGTCACCCCGGTGTGTAGCCAACGGTAGCAATCTGATTGCAGCGGCTGACCCAGTGCCTTATCGCTGATAAAAATCTATCCATTTGATTTAAAAAGAAATTAATCCCGCAATATTTTTCTGTTACTGCGTGTGGCACACTTTCTGCTGTCTATTCCGTTGTTACATACTAAGTTCCGGTATAGCGGAATACACAATCCCTGGAGTGCTTGTCATGCATCACCGACCTTCCGTGTTCAAAGCGTGTGTTTTTCTCTTCGCCGCATCGGCTTCCCTCGCCAGCGTAGTGCAGGCGGCGGACAGCAAGCTCGATACAGTGCTCAAGCGTGGGCACCTGATCGTGGGTACAGGCAGTACCAATGCGCCGTGGCACTTCCAGGGAGCGGATGGCAAGTTGCAGGGTTTTGACATCGACATCGGCCACATCGTGGCCAAGGGTCTGTTCAATGACCCGAGCAAAGTCGAATACGTGGTGCAGTCTTCCGATGCCCGCATTCCCAACCTGTTGACCGACAAGGTCGACATGAGCTGCCAGTTCATCACCGTCACGGCAAGCCGTGCGCAGCAGGTGGCCTTCACCCTGCCGTACTACCGCGAAGGTGTGGGCCTGCTGCTGCCGGCCAACAGCAAGTACAAGGAAATCGAAGACCTGCAGGCCGCCGGCGACAGCGTCACCGTGGCCGTGCTGCAAAACGTCTACGCCGAAGAGCTGGTGCACCAGGCATTGCCCAAAGCCAAGGTCGACCAGTACGACAGCGTCGACCTGATGTACCAGGCCGTGAACTCCGGGCGTGCCGACACCGCTGCCACCGACCAGTCCTCGGTCAAGTACCTGATGGTGCAAAACCCGGGCCGCTACCGCAGCCCGAGCTACGCCTGGAGCCCGCAAACCTATGCGTGCGCCGTCAAGCGTGGCGACCAGGACTGGCTGAACTTCGTCAACACCGCCCTGCATGAAGCCATGACCGGTGTGGAATTCCCAATGTACAAGGCCTCGTTCAAGCAATGGTTCGGTGTGGACCTGCCGGAGCCTGCGATCGGTTTCCCGGTTGAGTTCAAGTAATTCGTAAACCCTGGGGCGTCGCTGACGGCGCCCCAATCAGGTACTGCCGACCATGAACTATCAGTTGAACTTTGCCGCTGTGTGGCGCGATTTCCCCAGCTTGCTGGCGGGGCTCGGCCTCGGCCTTGAACTGGCACTGCTGTCCATCGCCATCGGTTGCGTGATCGGCCTGTTGATGGCGTTTGCGATGCTGTCCAAACACCGTGCGCTGCGCATCGTGGCCTCGGTGTATGTGACGGTGATCCGCAACACCCCGATCCTGGTGCTGATCCTGTTGATCTACTTCGCCTTGCCCAGCCTGGGTATCCGGCTGGACAAGATCCCTTCGTTCATCATCACCCTGTCGTTGTACGCCGGTGCCTACCTCACCGAAGTCTTCCGCGCAGGCCTGCTGAACATTCCCAAGGGGTTGCGTGAAGCGGGCCTGGCCATTGGCCTGGGCGAATGGCGTATCCGCGCGTACATCACCGTGCCGGTGATGCTGCGCAACGTGCTGCCGGCGCTGTCGAACAACTTTATCTCGCTGTTCAAGGACACCTCCCTCGCGGCCGCCATCGCGGTGCCGGAGCTGACCTATTACGCCCGCAAGATCAACGTCGAAAGCTACCGGGTGATTGAAACCTGGATGGTCACGACCGCGCTCTACGTGGCTGCCTGTTACCTCATTGCCATGCTGCTCCGTTACCTGGAACAGCGTTTGGCAATTCGCCGCTAAGGAGCGCCCATGTACGAATCCCCCAGCTGGCTGCATGAGTTGTGGATCGCCCGGGAAACCCTCTGGGCGGGGTTCCAGACCAGCGTCTACTGCTCGGCCCTGGCCATTATCTTCGGCACCCTGATCGGCATCGTCGCCGGCTTGGTACTGACCTACGGCAAATTCTGGATGCGCGCACCGTTTCGCCTGTACGTCGACCTGATCCGCGGTACGCCGGTATTTGTGCTGGTATTGGCGTGCTTCTACATGCTGCCGGCGCTTGGCTGGCAGATCACTGCGTTCCAGGCCGGTGCCGTGGGCCTGACGCTGTTCTGCGGCTCTCACGTTTCGGAAATCGTGCGCGGTGCATTGCAGGCCATTCCCAAGGGGCAACTGGAAGCGGGCAAGGCCATCGGCCTGACCTTCTATCAATCCCTGGGCTACGTGCTGTTACCCCAGGCGCTGCGGCAGATCCTGCCGACCTGGGTCAACTCGTCCACCGAAATCGTCAAGGCTTCCACCTTGCTGTCGGTGATCGGTGTGGCCGAGCTGCTCCTCAGCACCCAACAGGTCATCGCCCGGACGTTCATGACCCTGGAGTTCTACCTGTTTGCAGGCTTTATGTTTTTTGTCATCAACTACGCCATCGAATTGTTGGGGCGTTACATTGAAAAGCGGGTGGCGTTGCCATGAACCAACTCTCAAAAGAAAGCCAGCCACTGCTGAACATTCGCGGCCTGCGTAAACAGTACGGCCCGGTGGAAGTGCTCAAGGGCGTCGACCTGAGCATGCAGCGCGGCAACGTCGTGACATTGATCGGCTCCAGCGGTTCGGGCAAGACCACGCTGCTGCGTTGCGTCAACCTGCTGGAAGAATTCCAGGGCGGCCAGATCACCCTCGACGGCGAATCCATCGGCTACAGCGAGGTCGGCGGCAAGCGCGTGCGCCACCCGGAGCGGGTGATCTCCCAGCACCGCGCAATGACCGGCATGGCGTTCCAGCAGTTCAACCTGTTCCCGCACCTGACCGCCTTGCAGAACGTCACCCTGGGCCTGCTCAAGGTCAAGAAGATGGGCAAGGACGAAGCGGTTGCACTGGCGGAAAAATGGCTGGACCGTGTCGGCCTGCTGGAGCGCCGCAATCACTTCCCGGGCCAACTGTCGGGCGGCCAGCAACAGCGCGTGGCGATTGCCCGGGCGATTGCGATGAACCCGAGCCTGATGCTGTTCGACGAAGTCACCTCGGCCCTGGACCCGGAACTGGTGGGCGAAGTGCTCAGCGTAATCAAGGGTTTGGCGGAAGAGGGCATGACCATGTTGCTGGTCACCCACGAAATGCGCTTTGCCTATGAAGTCTCGGACAAGATCGTCTTCATGAACCAGGGCCGCATTGAAGAACAAGGGCCGCCGAAAGACATTTTCGAACGCCCGCAATCGCCGCGACTCGCGGAATTTCTCAAGAACATTCGTTTTTAAATCATCACTTCAGGAGATCCATTATGAGCATTACTCGTTACGGCACCGGCGCCACTGCAGGCGGCGGCCAGCCTCGTCCTTTCGCCCGCGCGGTGGAAGCGGATGGCTGGTTGTACGTGTCGGGCCAGGTGCCGGCGGTGGACGGTGAAATCATCACGGGCGGGATCGTCGAGCAGACCCACCAGACCATGCGCAACGTGGTGGCGATTCTCGAAGAAGCCGGCTACGCCCTTGAAGACGTGGTGCGCGTCGGTGTATGGCTGGAAGACCCACGGGACTTCTGGAGCTTCAACAAAGTCTTCGGCGAATACTTCAACCCGGAACATGCTCCGGCGCGGGCGTGTGTGCAGGCGAACATGATGGTCGATTGCAAGGTTGAGATCGATTGCGTGGCCTACAAGAAAAAAGGCTAAATGCCCGTCTCTTGAGACCACAGG
>NZ_JACAPN010000031.1:52532-139692 GCF_013385665.1 Pseudomonas sp. D4002 | reverse complement strand
CCACAGGGGGTCTGTGTTGATAGCTACATCTTCAAACGGGACCGACGACTGCCATGACCGAAGACACCATCAAACGCCGCGCCAAAGGCCTCGACCGGGCGTTCGATATCCTCGATTTCCTCAAGGAAATCGGCCAGCCCCTGCGCCCGAATGACATCGCCAGCGGCATCGGCAGCCCCAAATCCACGGTCTACGAATTGGTGGCCTCGCTGCTGGAACGGCGCATCCTCGAAACCGTCGGCAAGGACGGTCACGTCTACCTCGGCCGTCAGCTGTACTTCCTCGGCCAGGCCCACCTGCGCCATTTCGACCTGACCCGCGAAGCCGACCACGCCCTGCAGGAAATCGTCAGCCAAACCCATGAAACCGCCCAGATGTGCCTGCTCAATGGCCGCAAATACACCGTGGCCCTGATGCGCGAAGGCGAGCGGCATTTCCGCATTTCCTCAGACATCGGCGAGAACGCGCCGATCCCCTGGACCGCCTCCGGCCGCCTGCTGCTGGGCCACCTGAGCGACCAGCAAATCATCGACCTGATCGACTACGACGACTTCATCCTCCCGGACGGTCAGCGCCTGCCTCTGGAAACCTTCCTCGGGCAAATCCGTCAGGCCACCCTCGACGGATTCTTCTCCTTCGACAGTGTCGCCGACACCTTTACCCACTGCTTTGCCGCCCCGGTTCGGGACGCCCAAGGCATCAGCATTGCGACCCTGTGCATCGTCGCCCCACGGGCCGATGCGATCAAAAACTACAACGACTACCGCCGGGTGCTGATCGACAGTGCGAACAACCTGGCCCGTCGCATCAACGAATAGGAAACCCTTATGTCTGCCTTCAATGCCGTTGAAAAAGGCGCCGCCGCCATCGGTGCACATCTGGTCCGTGACGTCAGCCTGCCAGCCCTGGTGTTGCACCGTGACGCCCTGGAACACAACATCCGCTGGATGCAGGATTTCGTCAGCAACAGCGGTGCGCAATTGGCGCCTCACGGCAAGACCAGCATGATGCCCGCGCTGTTCCAGCGGCAGATCGAGCAGGGCGCCTGGGGCATCACCCTGGCCAACGCCGTGCAGACCCGCGCTGCGTACGCCGGTGGGGTTCGCCGGGTGTTGATGGCCAACCAACTGGTGGGCGCGCCGAACATGGCGCTGATCGCCGACCTGCTGGCCGACCCCGAATTCGACTTCCACTGCATGGTCGACCACCCGGACAACGTCGCCGACCTGGGCCTGTTCTTCGCCGCCCGTGGCCTGCGCTTGAACGTGATGATTGAATACGGCGTGGTCGGCGGGCGTTGCGGTTGCCGCACCGAACAGCAGGTGCTCGACCTGGCCAAGGCGATCAAGGCCCAGCCTGCGCTGGCCCTCACCGGCATCGAAGGCTACGAAGGGGTGATCCATGGCGAGCACGCCATCAGTGGCATCCGCGAATTCGCCGCCTCCCTGGTACGCCTGGCCGTCGACCTGCAAAACAGCGGCGCCTTCGACCTGGCCAAGCCCATCATTACCGCCTCGGGTTCGGCCTGGTACGACCTGATTGCCGAATCCTTCGAAGCCCAGAACGCCGCTGGCCGCTTCCTCAGCGTATTGCGCCCGGGCAGCTACGTGGCTCACGACCACGGCATCTACAAAGACGCGCAGTGCTGCGTACTGGATCGTCGCAGCGACCTCAACGAAGGCCTGCGCCCGGCTCTGGAAGTCTGGGCCCATGTGCAGTCGCTGCCGGAGCCGGGCTTTGCGGTGATCGCCCTGGGCAAGCGCGACGTCGCCTACGACGCCGGCCTGCCGGTGCCGCTCAAGCGCTACAAGGCTGGCGTGCTGCCAGCCGAGGGTGATGACGTGACCGCGTGCAAGGTCACCGCCGTGATGGACCAGCATGCGTTCATGGTCGTCGCACCGGGGGTTGAGTTGCGCATTGGCGACATCATCTCCTTCGGCACATCCCACCCGTGCCTGACCTTCGACAAGTGGCAAGTGGGTAATCTGGTGGATGAGCAATTGCAGGTGATCGAAAGCCTGCATACCTGCTTCTAGACCGAGTCGCGCCCATCGCAGGCAAGCCAGCTCCCACATTCGACCGAGTTCCTTCAGTTGAAATGCATTCAAATGTGGGAGCGGGCTTGCTCGCGAAGAGGCCCTCCAGTACATCGAGAGACCCCAGGCATGAACACAAAACCCCGCATCGCCCTGATCGGCGAATGCATGATCGAACTGCAACACCGCGCCGACGGCAGCCTGCAACAAAGCTTCGGCG
Source organism: Pseudomonas sp. D4002 (assembly GCF_013385665.1). Classification (NCBI taxonomy): domain Bacteria; kingdom Pseudomonadati; phylum Pseudomonadota; class Gammaproteobacteria; order Pseudomonadales; family Pseudomonadaceae; genus Pseudomonas; species Pseudomonas sp. D4002. The sequence goes on along the minus strand of NZ_JACAPN010000031.1, from coordinate 137,436 downwards.
GCGACACCCTGAACGCCGCCGTCTACCTGCGCCGCGAGCTGGGTGAACCGAGCACCGTCGACTACGTCACCGCCCTGGGCGATGACAGCTTCAGCGATGCTATGTGCAAGCACTGGGCCGAAGAAGGCCTGGGCCTGGGCATGGTTCAGCGCCTGCCCGGGCGCCTGCCGGGTTTGTACTGCATCCAGACCGATGCCAACGGCGAGCGCAAATTCCTCTACTGGCGCAATGAAGCGGCCGTGCGCGACTGCTTCACCACACCGGCGGCCGAGCCGATCCTGGCAGCGTTGCCGACGTACGACGTGGTGTATTTCAGCGGCATCACCCTGGCGGTGCTGGGCGAAGTGGGCCGTGCGCGCCTGCTGGAAACCCTGGTCGAAACCCGCAAGCGCGGCGGCAAGGTGGTGTTCGACAACAACTACCGGCCACGCCTGTGGGCCAGCATGGACGCCGCACGCGCGGCGTATCACGCGGTGTTGGCCGAGGTGGATATCGCCTTGCTGACCGAGGATGACGAACGGGCGTTGTTCGGCTATGAAGACAGCGAGCAGGTGTTTGCGGCGTACCCGACGATTGCCGAGGTGGTGCTCAAGCGGGGGGCGGATGCGTGTTTGATTCGCTGGGAGGATGGGCGGTTCGAGGTGCCGGCGCTGGTGGTGGAGAAGGTGGTCGACACTACGGCGGCGGGGGATTCGTTCAGTGCGGCGTACCTGGCCAGTCGGCTCAAGGGCGGCTCGCCGCAGGATGCAGCACTGGCCGGGCATCGGCTGGCGAGCCGGGTGATTCAGGTGCCGGGTGCACTCATTCCCCGAGACTAACGCTGATCGTTCCCACGCTCCGCGTGGGAATGCAGCCAGGGACGCTCTGCGTCCCAAGAGCGGACGCAGAGCGTCAGGTGAGGCATTCCCACGCGGAGCGTGGGAATGCTCAGCCATCAATCGCGGTAAAACACTTGCACCAGGTGATACCCGAACTTGCTCTTGATCGGCCCATGAACCACCTTCACGGGCTTCTTGAAGATCACCGCATCAATCACCCCCACCATCTGCCCCGGCCGCACTTCACCCAAATCACCGCCGCGCTTGGCGGAAGGGCAGGTGGAGTACTTCTTGGCCAACACATCAAACGCTTCGCCCTTGGCAATACGCTGCTTGAGCTGTTCGGCTTCCTCACTGGTTTTCACCAGAATGTGACGGGCTTGGGCTTTCATTGATCGGTCCTGATGTGAAACGGCGCGCGATTATGCCTGAAGTCAAGCCTCTGAGCTGATCATGCTGCGGATTTTGTTGGCCAGCAGGTCAATCGAAAACGGCTTGGCCACCATGTCCATGCCTTCCTCCAGGAACCCCTGGCGCTCGGCGGCTTTCTCGGCGTAACCGGTCATGAACAGCACCTTCAGGTCCGGCCGGTGTTGCCGGGCGATTTCCGCCAGTTGCCTGCCGTTCATCCCCGGCAAGCCCACATCAGTCACCAGCAAATCCACGCGCAAGTCGGACTCCAGCAACGGCAGCGCCGCCCGTGCATCCGCCGCCTGGTGTGCGGTGTAGCCCAGTTCATCCAGCACATTCACCACCAGCATCCGCACTGCCGGGTCGTCCTCGACCACCACCACGGCTTCGCCTTCCAGCGCCACCGGGGCTTCGCCCTGGGTAGCGGGTGTGGTCCGCTCCAGTGCCGTGCCATGCAGGCGCGGCAGGTACAGGCGCACGCAGGTGCCCTGGCCCGGTTCGCTTTGGATGGTCACGTGGCCGCCGGATTGCTGTGCAAACCCATAGATCATCGACAGCCCAAGCCCGGTACCCTGGCCGATGGGCTTGGTGGTGAAGAACGGGTCGAAGGCCTTGGCGAGGATTTTCGCGGTCATGCCTGCGCCGTTGTCGCTCACGCCGAGCATCACATAGTCGCCGGCCTTGACCGGTTCCAGGGTGGTGATGTCGGTGCCGTCGAGGTAGCTGTTGGCGGTCTCGATGCACAATTGCCCACCGTCGGGCATCGCATCGCGGGCGTTGATCACCAGGTTGAGCAGGGCGTTTTCCAGCTGGCTGGCGTCGGTGTTCACTGGCCACACGTCGGTGCCCAGTTGCACCTTGAGTTCGATGTGCGCGCCCTTGGTGCGGCGGAACAGGTCTTCCAGGGACGCCACCAATTGATTCGGGTCGACCGGCTTGCGGTCCAGGGATTGGCGGCGGGAGAAGGCCAGCAGGCGATGGGTCAGCGCAGCGGCGCGATGAGCCGAGGATACGGCGGCGTCGGTGAAACGGCCGATCTCGTCGCTGCGCCCGGCGGCGATATAGCGTTGCATCAGGTCCAGGCTGCCGATGATCCCGGTGAGCATGTTGTTGAAGTCATGGGCGATGCCGCCGGTGAGCTGGCCGACCGCTTCCATCTTCTGGGCATGGCGCAGGGCGTCTTCGGCACGCTCGCGCTCGAACATCTCGTTTTGCAGGCGCTGGTTGGCTTCGGCCAGGGCCTGGGTGCGCTGGCTGACGCGCTCTTCGAGGTTTTCGTTGAGGTGGCGCAGGGCTTCCTCGGTGAGTTTGCGCTCGGTCTCGTCGATTACAAAAATATAGAAACCGTTGACTGAACCGTCAGCGCTGAAACGCGGCAGGTACTTCATCAGCGCGTGGCGTGGCCGCCCGTCATGGTGCGGGGTGACGGTAACGAAACTGCAGGCCTTGCCCTTGAGCGCCGCCTCGATCTTGTCGACGCGCCCGGCATAGATTTCGTCGCCCACGACTTCGCGGATGCTCTTGCCGTACAACTCCTGCGGGGTCATGCCGTACCATTCCAGATAGGCACTGTTGTTCAGGCGAAAACGCTGCTCGTGGTCGACATAACCGATCAGCACCGGCATGGCGTTGATGATCAGTTGCAGCTCGGTCTGGCTTTGGCGCAGGGCCTGTTCGGTGTGCTTGCGTTCGGTCAGGTCGAGGGCGGCGCCGAGAAAACGTGCCGGTCGGCCATGGTGATCCTTGTAGCAACGGCCCCGGGCAAACACCCAGCGCACTTCGCCGTCGGCGCGCTGCAGGCGGTATTCCTCGGCGTACTCGGTGCCGTGGGTGATGCAGTGCTTGATGCTGCGGGCCACCATGCCACGGTCTTCGGGGTGCACGCCTTGCAGGTAGTCGCTGATGGGCAGCAGGTCGGCGTCGCATGGGTCAACACCGTGCAGTTGGGCGAAATGAGCGTCGGCGATAAAGCGGTCTTCGCCGATATCCCAGTCCCAGGTGCCCACGGCATCGGTGGCGGCCAGGGCCAGCTGCAGGCGCTGCTCGGTGTTGCGCTGGGCCTTGAGGCTGTTCTCGGTACGCTGCTGCAGTTCCAGGGCGATGCGCCGGCGCTCGTTGGTTTCGATGGCGGTAATCAGGATCCCGGCGACCTCGCCACGCTCGTCGCGGATCGGGCTGTAGGTCAGGTCGAGCCAGATCTCGGTGTCGCGGTCGTTGCGCTGCAGGACGAAACGCTGCTCGGTGAAGGTGCGCACCTGGCCCATGAGGACGGCGCTGTAGATCGGGTCGGTAAACGGCTTGAGCTCAGGCCAGATCAGGTCAGCCGGTTGGCCGAAGGCGGCCGGGTGCTTGTTGCCGGCCAGCATCGCGAAGCCATCGTTGTAGATCTGGGTGAGTTCGGCGCCCCACAGCAACAGCATCGGCATCGGTGAATGGATCACGATGTCGACGGCGGTACGGAGACTTTGCGGCCAATCAATGGCGTCACCGAGGGGGCTTCGTGCCCAGTCCAGCCGCGCAATCAGTGCTGCGGCCTCGCTGCCGGTGGGTGATACGTTCATGTAAATGCCCTGCGCGTAACGCTTGAAGAATGACAAAAGCCGATTATCCCGCGACCCGGGGCCGGCTTTCCACCCTCGAAAAATAGCATGCTTGAGGGGTTTGTCTTCAAATGAGTGCTTAAAGGCTAAAACGTTTCATCTTTCTGCCAGCTCCGGGCGATCACGAAATTGCTCCAGCGCTTCGGGGTTGGCCAGTGCGTCGGTGTTCTTGACCGCCTCGCCATGCACCACGTTGCGCACCGCCAGCTCGACGATCTTGCCGCTGATGGTGCGCGGGATATCCGTCACCGCGAGAATCTTCGCCGGCACGTGGCGCGGCGTGGTGTTGGCGCGGATCACCTGGCGGATCTGCTGCTCCAGGCCGTCGTCCAGTTCGATGCCATCGTTGAGGCGCACAAACAGCACCACTCGCACGTCATCCTGCCAGCGTTGGCCGATGGCCAGGCTTTCCAGGACCTGAGGCACTTTTTCCACCTGGCGGTAGATCTCCGCGGTGCCGATGCGCACCCCTCCGGGGTTGAGCACCGCATCCGAGCGGCCATGGATCAACAGGCTGCCATTGGGTCGCTGTTCGGCGTAGTCGCCCTGGGCCCACACGCCGGGGAACTGGCTGAAATACGAGGCCCGCAGTTTTTCCTGGTGCGGGTCATTCCACAGGCCGATGGGCATTGCCGGGAAGTGCCGGGTGCACACCAGTTCGCCCTTTTCGCCCACCAGCGGGTGGCCCTGGTCGTCCCACACTTCGATAGCCATTGCCAGGCTCTTGCACTGCATCTCGCCACGGCGCACCGGCAGCACCGGGTTGCCGATCACGAAGCAGGACACGATATCGGTGCCACCCGACATCGACGACAGGCATAGCTCGGGCTTGATCTCGCGGTACACGTAGTCGTAGCTCTGGGGTGAGAGCGGCGAGCCGGTAGAAATCAGGCCCTTGAGGCTGCCCAGGTCATGGCTCAGCCGCGGTTGCAGCCCGGCCTTCTCCAGGATGGCAAGGAACTTGGGGCTGGTGCCGAACACGCTGATTTTTTCCTGGTCGATCAGGTCCATCAGGCGTTCCGGCCCGGGGTGAAACGGCGAGCCGTCATACAGCACCGCCGTGGCGCCGATGGCCAGTACCGATACCAGCCAGTTCCACATCATCCAGCCGCAGGTGGTGTAGTAGAACAGGCAGTCGTCCCGCGACAGGTCGGCGTGCAGGCCGTGCTCCTTGAGGTGGGTGAGCAGCACGCCGCCGGTGCCGTGGATGATGCACTTGGGCACGCCGGTGGTGCCGCTGGAATAGAGGATGTACAGGGGCTGATCGAAGGGCACGGCGACGAAATCGGGCTCACCGCCGGGGCTGTAGAAGTCGTCCCAGAGTGCGACGTGGGCCCGGGTCTGATAATCCTCGGGACGCGCCTGCGGGCGGGCATACGGCACGATGATCAATTGTTGCAGGGACGGCAGCCGTTCGAGGATTTCATTGAGCTTGCTGCTTTGGTCGATGACCTTGCCGGCGTAGCGGTAACCGGCGCAGGTGATCAGCACCTTGGGTTCGATCTGGCCGAAGCGGTCGATCACGCCCTGGGTGCCGAAGTCCGGCGAGGAGCACGACCAGATGGCGCCGAGGCTGGTGGTGGCGAGCATTCCTACCAGGGTTTGCCAGGTGTTGGGCATGCACGCGGCCACCCGGTCCCCCACGCCCACGCCGGCCGCCCGCAGGCTGCGCTGCAGGCCGGCGACATGGCGGGCCAGTTCGGCGTAGGTCAGTTGCTCGCGCTGGCCGTCTTCGCTGATCGCGACCACGGCGGGGTGATCGTCGCGGCGGCGCAGCAGGTGTTCGGCAAAGTTCAGGGTAGCGCCGGGAAACCACTGGGCGCTGGGCATCTCGGCGTCTTCGATCAGCACCGCGCTGGGCGGCGTGCGGAACTGCACCTCAAAAAACTCGACAATCGACTGCCAGAAGTCCGGGCGCTGGTCGATGCTCCACTGGTGCAGGGCCGGGTAGTCGCTGATCTGCAAGGCATGGCGATCATTGATGAAGCGCCGGAACTGATCCATCCGGGTGTTGTGGATGCGTTCGGGGGAGGGTTGCCAGAGTATTTCGGACATAAGGAAATCTCTTTTTTATTATCTGATCTATCTAACGACACCGATCAAAATGTGGGAGCGGGCTTGCTCGCGAATGCGGTGGGTCAGTTCCAGATGTGTTAACTGACACACCGCATTCGCGAGCAAGCCCGCTCCCACATTTGAGCTGCGGTGTCTTGGGAATCGTCGTTTACTGGGCCAGCCAGCCACCGTCGATATTCCACGCCGCGCCCCGCACCTGGCTGCCGGCTTCGCTGCACAGGAACAGCACCAGCTCCCCCAATTGCGGCGGTGTCACGAACTCCAGCGACGGCTGCTTCTCCGCCAGCAAATCCTGCTGCGCCTGCTGCGGGTCAACCCCGCTGGCAATCCGGTCATCAATCTGCTTCTGCACCAGCGGCGTCAGCACCCAGCCCGGGCAGATGGCATTGCAGGTGACATTACTCTGGGCTGTTTCCAGGCCCACCACCTTGGTCAGCCCGATCACCCCGTGCTTGGCAGCGACGTAAGCCGCCTTGCCCACCGAACCCACCAGCCCATGCACCGAGGCGATATTGACGATCCGCCCCCAACCCTTGGCTTTCATGCCCGGCAGGCTCAAACGCGTGCTGTGGAACACCGACGACAGGTTGATCGCAATGATCGAATCCCAGCGCTCCACCGGGAATTCGTCCACCGGCGCCACATGCTGGATCCCGGCGTTGTTCACCAGAATGTCGATGCCGCCAAACTCGCGCTCGGCGTAGGCGATCATCTCGGCGATCTGCGCCGGGTCGCTGACGTCGGCCGGATGATGCCCGACCTTGCCGCCGAAGGCCTGCACCTGGGCGATCACCGCGCTGGCATCGCCGAAGCCGTTGAGGATCAGGTTGGCGCCGGCCTTTGCCAGGCTCAGGGCAATGCCCAGGCCGATGCCGCTGGTGGAACCGGTGACCAGGGCGGTCTTGCCGTTCAATGTCGTCATATCAACCTCACACAACGCCGGTGGCGTAGAAAGTACCAATCACCACGAACACCGCGAGGGTCTTGATGATCGTGATGCCGAAAATATCTTTATAGGCTTCGCGGTGGGTCAGCCCGGTGACCGCCAGCAGCGTGATCACGGCGCCGTTGTGGGGCAGGGTATCCATGCCGCCGCTGGCCATGGCCGCGACCCGGTGCAGTACTTCAAGGGGGATATTGGCCGCATGGGCCGCTGAAATAAAGCTCTCCGACATGGCCGCCAGCGCGATGCTCATGCCGCCCGAGGCGGAACCGGTGATGCCGGCCAGCAGGGTCACGGTAATCGCTTCGTTGACCAGTGGGTTGGGAATGCCCTTGAGCCAGTCCGCCAGCACCAGGAAGCCCGGCAGCGAGGCGATCACCGCACCAAAACCGTATTCCGAAGCGGTGTTCATCGCCGCCAGCAATGCACCGCTGACCGCGCTCTTGCTGCCCTCGGCGAGCTTGCTGCGAATCGCCGAGAAGCCGAACACCAGCACCACGATAATCCCCACCAGCAACGCCGCCTGCACCGCCCAGATTGCCGTGAGCTTGGCGACTTCGGTCTGCACCGGCGCGCTCATGCCCGGCAGGCTGAGGGTGTGGGTCTTGCCGTACCACAGCGGAATCCAGTGGGTGAACAGCAGGTTCATGATGCCCACCAGCAACAGCGGCGACAGCGCGATCCAAGGATTGGGCAGCTTGATGTCTTCGGCGGTTTCCGGCTCGTTGCGCAGCTCGGTCCCATAGCCTTCACCGGCGCGCTGGGCCTTGTTGCGCTGGCGGGCCAGGTACAGCATGCCGGCGCAGAACACGAAGATCGTGCCGATCAGCCCCAGCCACGGCGCGGCCCAGGCGGTGGTGTTGAAGAAGGTGCTGGGGATGATGTTCTGGATCTGCGGCGTGCCGGGCAGGGCGTCCATGGTGAACGAGAACGCGCCTAGGGCGATGGTCGCCGGCAGCAGGCGCTTGGGGATATTGCTCTGGCGGAACATCTCGGCCGCAAACGGGTACACCGCGAACACCACCACGAACAGCGACACGCCGCCGTAGGTCAGCAGGGCGCACACCAGCACGATCACCAGCATCGCCTGGCGGGTGCCGAGCAACTGGATCGCGGCGGCGACGATGGAGCGCGAGAAGCCGGAGATTTCAATCAGCTTGCCGAACACCGCACCGAGCAGGAATACCGGGAAATACAGCTTGAGGAAGCCGACCATTTTCTCCATGAACACCCCGGTGAACGCGGGAGCGACGGCGGAAGGGTCGGTGAGCAGCACGGCGCCGAGGGCGGCGATGGGGGCGAACAGGATGACGCTGTAGCCACGGTAGGCGGCCAGCATCAGCAGCGCCAGGGCGGCGAGGGCAATGATCACACTCATGGTGTGTCTCCATCTGATTGTTATTTTTGTGGGGGTGAGGCGGTGGGGAGGGTCTTTAGCGAGATGTGTGCCAAGTTGTTAACCTGTTGAAATATATAGAGAAATTCTTGATCTGTGAGAGTGTTCTCAAGTTTTGTCCCGAATTTGAGACTGCTGGAGATCAAATGTGGGAGCGGGCTTGCTCGCGAATGCGGTGTATCAGGCAGTAATTCAGGCACTGACACACCGCATTCGCGAGCAAGCCCGCTCCCACATTGGATTTTCTCTGTATTTGGAATTGTGTCTCTTTTTGGAGACTAGGCGATGCCCAAGGCAACCATTTTCTTGTACAAGGTCGACCGGCCCAGCCCCAGCCGCTTCGCTGCCTCCACCACATTCCCCTCACAGTGCTTCAACGCCGCCCCAATCACCTGCCGATCAAACCGCTCCCGGGCCGCGCTGAAACTCTCGCCCTCAACGGTCTCTACCGAACTCTGCTCAACCGGGCTGAACGTACCAATCGCCGCGCGAATTTCACTGGCATCCAGCACCAGGTCATCACTCAACAGCGCCGCCCGCTCCAGCACATTGCGCAGCTCGCGGATATTCCCCGGCCACGCATGCTGCGCCAATAACGCCAAGGCCTCGCGGTCCAGCTCATGCTGGCTGCGCAACTCCTCCAGAATCGCCTCGCTCAACGCCGGCAAATCATCCAGCCGCGCGCGCAACGGCGGCACCTGGATCGGCAGCACATTCAGCCGGTAATACAGGTCCGCCCGAAACTCCCCGCGCTTGATTGCCGCTTCCAGGTCCATGGACGTGGCCGCAATCACCCGCACATCGCTGTGGATCATCTCGTTGGAGCCCACCGGCTCGAACTCTTTCTCCTGCAACACCCGCAGCAATTTGCTTTGCAGTGGTAGCGGCATGTCGCCGATCTCATCCAGAAACAGCGTGCCGCCCTGGGCAATCTGCAACTTGCCGGGGCGGCCCTTGCGGTCGGCACCGGTAAATGCGCCGGGCGCCGTGCCGAAGAATTCCGCCTCCAGCAAATCATGCGGGATGGCTGCGCTGTTGATGCTGACGAAAGCTTTATGGGCGCGAGGCGATGCACCGTGAATCGCCTGGGCCAGCAGCTCCTTGCCGGTCCCGGTTTCCCCCAGCAGCAACACTGGCGACTCCGCGCTCGCACTGCGCCGCGCCCGACGTTTGACTTCCAGGCTGGCCGCGCTGGTGCCGATAAAGTGCGCGAAGTTGTATTTACTCTGCCGCGACCTCAGCAGCGACCGAGTGGAAGCCAGTTCCTGCTGCATGCTCAGGTAACGCTCGATCAGCGGCGACAGGTTGCGCAGCTCATCAAACAACGCAAACCCGATGGCGCCGATCACCTTGCCGGCGTCGTCATGGATCGGCAGGCGCATCACCACCAGCGGGCCTTTGGGCGTGTCCTGGATATCCAGCAATATCGGCTGGTCGTTACGCACCACCTGGCGCAACAGGCTGTTGGAAATCACCTGCTCGCAGGGTTGCCCGATGGCTTCGTCGGCGCTTTTCAGGCCGAAGCGCTTGGCGTAGCGCTCGTTCATCCAGACGATGTTCGCGTCACCGTCGACAATCACCGTGCCTTCGCTGGACTGCTCGATGATCTCGAACAGCGACTGGATCGCCAGGCCGCGAACGTATTGGTAATCCTTGAGGCTGCCAGTGGTGCTCATGGGTGCGCCGCCGCGAGGAGTTCCCGGGTGTAAGGGTGTTGAGGCGCGGCAAACACTTCATCGCTGGGCCCGCGTTCCACCACCTTGCCGTCCTTGATCACGATCATGTCGTGGGCCAGGGCCCGCACCACCGCCAGGTCATGGCTGATAAACAGGTACGTCAGGCCGTACTTTTCCTGCAGCTCAAGCAGCAGGGCGACCACCTGTTTCTGCACGGTACGGTCCAGCGCCGAGGTGGGTTCGTCCAGCAGGATCAGCGCCGGCTTGAGCACCAGCGCACGGGCGATGGCGATGCGCTGGCGCTGGCCGCCGGAGAATTCATGGGGGTAGCGATGGCGGCTGGCAGGGTCCAGGCCCACGTCTTCCAGCACGCGAATCACTTGGGCTTCGCGGTCCTTGAGGCTGCACGGCGCATGCACTTCCAGGCCTTCGCTGATGATCTGCGCCACCGACATCCGCGGGCTGAGGCTGCCGAACGGGTCCTGGAACACCACCTGCATCTGCTTGCGCCACGGTTGCATCTGCTTTTGCGTCAGGCCGTCGAGGGCCTCGCCCTGGAAGCGAATCGCGCCGCTGGAATCCAGCAGCCGCAGAATCGCCTGGCCCAGGGTGGATTTGCCCGAGCCGGACTCGCCGACAATCCCCAGTGTCTTGCCGCGCTGTACCTCCAGGCTGATGCCATCCACCGCTTGCAGGTACTGCTTGCGCCGGAACAGTCCGCCGCCCAGCGGGAACTGCACACTCAGGTTATCCACCTGCAACACCGTCTCCCGCGCCTCGTGATTCAAGACGATGCCTGCCGGTTCAGCATCCAGCAGCAGGCGGCTGTAAGGGTGCTGCGGGGCGCAGAACAGGGTTTCGCAATCCGCCTGTTCGACAATTTCCCCGGCCTTCATCACGCACACCCGCTGGGCAATGCTGCGCACCAGGTTGAGGTCGTGGCTGATCAGCAGCAGCGACATGCCCAGGCGTTGTTGCAGGGACTTGAGCAGCAGCAGGATCTTGCGCTGCACCGTCACATCCAGTGCAGTCGTCGGCTCATCGGCAATCAGCAGTTCCGGTTCACAGGCCAGGGCCATGGCGATCATCACCCGCTGGCGCTGGCCGCCGGAGAGTTGGTGGGGGTAGGCCTTGAGGCGTTCCCGGGGCTTCTGGATGCCCACCAGTTCGAGCAATTCGAGGATCCGCGCCTGGGCCTGTTTGCCGCCCAGGCCCTTGTGCAACAGCAGGGTTTCGCCGATCTGCTTCTCGATGCTGTGCAGCGGATTCAGGGACGTCATCGGCTCCTGGAAGATCATCGCAATCCGGTTGCCCCGCAGTTTTTGCAGGGTGGCGGGCGAGGCGCCGAGCAGTTCCTGGCCGCGATAGCGCACCGAGCCGGTGGTTTCGGTGCCGGCTTCGGGCAGCAGTTGCAGGATCGAATGGGCGGTCACCGATTTGCCCGAACCCGACTCGCCCACCAGTGCCAGGCACTCGCCGGGGCGCACGTCCAGGCACAGCTTGCGCACCACGGTCTGGCCGTTGAAGGCGACACTCAGGTCGCGAATCTCGATCAGGTTTTCAGTCATCTCAACGGCCTTCATGAGCGTGGGTCGAAGGCGTCACGCAACGCCTCGCCGATAAACACCAGCAACGACAGGATCAGCGCCAGGGTGAAAAACGCGGTCAGCCCCAGCCATGGTGCTTGCAGGTTCTGCTTGCCCTGGGCGATCAGCTCACCCAGTGACGCGCTGCCGGCGGGCATGCCGAAACCGAGGAAATCCAGGGCGCTCAGGGTAGAAATCGCCCCGGTCAAAATGAACGGCAAGTAGCTCAGGGTGGCGGTCATCGCATTCGGCAGGATATGCCGGCGGATGATCTTGCCGTCCCCCAGGCCCAACGCCCGCGCGGCCTTGACGTACTCCAGGTTGCGCCCCCGCAGGAACTCGGCGCGCACCACGTCCACCAGGGCCAGCCAGGAAAACAGCGCCATGATCCCCAGCAACCACCAGAAATTCGGTTCGACAAACCCTGACAGGATGATCAACAGATACAGCACCGGCAGCCCGGACCACACTTCCAATATTCGTTGCCCGAGCAAGTCGACCCAGCCGCCGTAATATCCCTGCAAGGCACCGGCGGCGATGCCGATGGCGGCGCTGATGGCGGTGAGGGCCAGGGCAAACAGGATCGACACCCGGGCGCCGAAGATCACCCGCGCCAGCACGTCGCGGGATTGGTCATCGGTGCCCAGCCAGTTCACGCTGGAGGGCGGGCTGGGGGCAGGGCGGGTCAGCTCATAGTTGGGGGTGTCGTCGCTGAACGGGATTGGCGGGAACAGCATCCAGCCGCCGTCCTTCTTGATCAGGTTCTGCACGTATTCACTGCGGTAATCCGCCTGGAACGGCAGTTGCCCGCCGAACTCCTGCTCGGTGTAGCGCTTGAACACCGGGAAATACAGTTCGTTCTGGTAGCTGAGCACCAGGGGTTTGTCATTAGCGATCAACTCGCCGCCGAGGGTCAGGATAAACAGGCCGATAAACAGCCACAGCGACCACCAGCCGCGGCGGTTTTTCTTGAAGCGTTCAAAGCGCCGACGGGCCACGGGAGAGAGCTTGAGCATCAGGCGTTCCTCGCGGCGAAGTCGATACGCGGGTCCACCAGGGTGTAGCAGAGGTCACCGATGAGTTTTATCAAAAGGCCAAACAGCGTGAAGATAAACAATGAACCGAACACCACCGGATAATCCCGTGAAACTGCAGCTTCGTAGCTCATGCGACCGAGGCCGTCGAGGGAGAAGATCACCTCGATCAGCAGCGAACCGGCAAAGAACACCGCGATAAATGCCTGGGGAATCCCCGAGATCACCAGCAGCATGGCATTGCGGAACACATGCCCGTAAAGCACCCGGCGTTCACTCAAGCCTTTGGCCCGGGCGGTGACCACGTACTGGCGGGTGATTTCATTGAGGAACGAGTTTTTGGTGAGGATGGTCAAGGTGGCGAAACCGCCGATCACCAGGGCGCTGACCGGCAGTACCAGGTGCCAGAAGTAATCGGCGATCTTGCCGACGGTGCTCAACTGGTCGAAGTTTTCCGAGACCAGCCCGCGCACCGGAAACCAGTTCAACGAAGTACCGCCTGCGAACACCACGATCAGGAACATCGCAAACAGGAACGCCGGCATCGCATAGCCAATCACGATCGCGGTGCTGCTCCACACATCGAAACTGCTGCCATGGCGCACCGCCTTGCGAATGCCCAGCGGGATCGACACCAGGTAGGTGATCAAGGTGGCCCACAGGCCGAGGGAAATGGTCACCGGCATCTTTTCGAGGATCAGGTCGGTCACGCTTTTGCCACGGAAGAAGCTGTTGCCGAAGTCCAGCTGGGCGTAGCTCTTGAGCATCAGCCACAGGCGTTCCGGCGCGGGCTTGTCGAAGCCGTATTGTTTTTCGATGTCCTTGATCAGTTTCGGGTCCAGGCCACGGCTGGCCCGGGAGCCGCTGCTGAGGCTTTCGGCAGACGAGCCGCCGACGCCACCGCCACCGATGCCTTGCAGGTGGGCGATGGCCTGTTCCACCGGCCCGCCGGGCGCGGCCTGCACGATAACGAAATTCACCAGCAGGATAATAACCAGGGTGGGAATGATCAGCAGCAAGCGCCGCACGATATAGGCAAACATCAGCGGGCTCCCGGGCGTTTGGTCAGTTCGGCTTTCATCTGCTCGTTAGTGAGCGGTGTGGGGCTGATTTCCCACCAGGTTTCCAGGGCCTCATCGGTCTTGGCTTCCACGGCCGGGCGGCCGAAGCGGTTCCACCACGCGGCGGAGGTGCCCGGCGGGTAGTAGTTGGGGATCCACAGGTAATTCCATTGCAGCACGCGGTCCAGGGCGTGGGCGTAACTGAGCATCAGCGACTGGGTATCGGCCTTGACCAGGCCGTTGATCAGGCTGTCGACGGCCGGGTCTTTCAGCACCATGTAGTTGTTGGCGCCGGTATCAAACGCGGCGGCCGAACCGAAGTAGTTGTACAGCTCCATCCCCGGCGAGGTGGTAACCGGGAAGCCGGTGACGATCATGTCGTAGTCCCGGGCCATCAGGCGGTTGACGTATTGCGAGGAGTCAATGCGGCGGATGTTGAGGGTGATGCCGATCTGCGCCAGGTTGCGCTTGTACGGCAACAACAGGCGCTCAAGGCCGTTCTGGGCGTTGAGGAAGGTGAACTCCAGCGGCTCGCCCTCGGCATTCACCAGCTTGTCACCGTCGGGCTTCCAGCCGGCCTGTTCCAGCAGGGCCAGGGCTTGCAGCTGCTTGTCGCGGATCATCCCGGTACCGTCGGTGGTGGGGGCCTTGAACACCTGGGTGAAGACTTCGTCGGGAATCTGCCCGCGCAGGGGTTCCAGAATCGCCAGCTCCTGGGCGTCCGGCAGTTGGGTCGCTGCCAGCGGGCTGTTGGAGAAGAAGCTTTGCTGGCGGATGTACATGTTGCGCATCATCTGCCGGTTGGCCCACTCGAAGTCCCACAGCATGGCCAGGGCCTGGCGCACGCGGCGGTCCTTGAACATCGGTTTTTGCACGTTGAACACGTAGCCCTGGGCCGGCTGCGGTGCCTCCTTGGCCAGGTGCGCGCGTTGCAGACGGCCGTCATCGAGGGCCGGGCCGTTGTAGCCGATGGAGTAGCCGGTGGCGGAGAATTCGCGGTTGAAGTCGTAGGCACCGCCCCGCAGGACCTGGCGCGCGACTTCGGTGTCGCCGAAGTATTCCAGGCTCAGGTGATCGAAGTTGTACAGGCCGCGGCTGATGGGCAGGTCTTTGCCCCACCAGTTCGGGTCACGCTTGAACGTGATGGTGTTGCCGGCATCCACCTTGCTGATGGTGTAGGGGCCGCTGCCGAGGGGAATCTCGTAGCCGCCGCCGTCGGCGAAGTTGCGGGTCTTCCACCAATGTTCGGGGAACACCGGCAGGGTCGCGACATCCAGGGGCAGGGTGCGGTTTTCATTGCTTGCGAAATCGAAGCGCACCTGGCGCGGGCCTTCGACTTCGACGTGTTTGACGTCGGCGAACAGCGTGCGGTAGCGCAGGCTGCCCTGGGTCATCAGCAGGTCAAAGGAGTAACGCACGTCTTCGGCGGTGATCGGTTGGCCATCGGCGAAGCGCGCCTTGGGGTTCAGGTAGAAACGCAGGGACAGACCGTCGTCTGACCGCTCCATCTTTTCCGCCACCAGGCCGTAGACCGTGTAGGGCTCGTCCAGCGAACGCAGGGCCAGGGGCGAATACAGCCAGCCGTCGACCTGGCTGACCCCGATGCCTTTGTCGCCATAAGGCAGTACATGGTCGTAGCGCCCGATTTCGATCGCCGAACGCCGCAGGCTGCCGCCCTTGGGGGCATTGGGGTTGGCGTAGTCGAAATGGGTGAAGCCGGGTTGGTATTTGGCCGGCTCGCCGTACACGGTCAATGCCGATTGCGGCGCGGCGATCACGGCGGTGCTGGCCAGCAACAGGGCCAGGGTGGAGCAAAACAGGGTAGAAAAAGCGACTCGCATTATCAGCCTTGGGCGCCGGGTGAAGAGGTAAAGGGATTTGTACGCTATGCGCGTACGCCTCGCCAGTCATCACACTGTCACAGATGCACAACGGCCCACCAAAGGGTGGGCCGTTGTTTTAAACATTAGCGCGGACTGGATCAGTCCTGACGGCTGGTTACTTCCAGCAGGTGATAACCGAACTGGGTTTTCACTGGGCCTTGCACGGTGTTGACCGGGGCGCTGAATACGACGGTGTCGAATTCCTTGACCATTTGGCCCGGGCCGAACGAACCCAGGTCGCCGCCTTGACGGCTGGACGGGCAGGACGAGTTGGCTTTGGCAACTTCGGCGAAGTCGGCGCCGCCTTCGATTTGCGCTTTCAGTTCGTTGCACTTGTCTTCGGTGGCAACGAGGATGTGACGGGCGGTGGCTTTGGCCATGAGGGGTATCTCCTTGGGTAAAAATGCTGAGCGTACCGGATTCAGGTGGTTATTTCCTGGCAAAGTTCCCCTGGGTTGCCTGGACGGTCAGGATCGGGCCATTACGCCGCTGTGGGTCAGCCAATCGATAAACAGCGCAAACAGCTCCGCCTGGGAGTTGATTTCAAGCTTGGTATACAAATGCTTGCGGTGCATGCGCACGGTTTCCGGGGAAATGCCCAGCACCTGCGCGGTGGATTTCACCGAGTGCCCGCGCAATATCAGGTGGGCGATTTCCCGTTCGCGCACGGTCAATACGCCGCTGCCAAAATGCATGAACGCCGCTTCAATCTGCTGATGCACCTGGGTCTGGGTGAAGGCCTCGTCGCTGATCACCTTGCACAGCCCGCCCGTGGTGCCGAAGCGGCGTAGCAGTTCGCGCACGATGGGTTGGGCGGTTCGTTGCAGTGCCAGTTGTTCGTCGCTGAACTGGCCGGCACTCAGCCCCTGGAACATGCACAACGAAATCTTGCTGTTGGGGCACAGGTCGACGATGTAGTAGCTCTCCTGGGCGCCGCCGCTGCGCAGGTAGTAGGTTTTGTAGTACTCGCTGTTGAAGAAATCGTCCGGGGCGATCTGCGCCAGGTGGTAGAAACCTTCGGCCAGGCCCTTGTCTACCGCGAGGCAGAACGGGTCCAGCAGGTAGCCCCGGGAGAAGTAACGGTTGATGATCTCTTCGTAGTGCGGCCGGGGGATGCCTTGCTGGTAGAGCAAGTGTGGCGCCTGGCCCTGGCGCTCCAGGCTGATCATCATCGATTCGATAGGGGTCAGCGCACTGAGGGCGCAGGCCAGGTGTTCAAGGAATGACGCTTCGTCGACGCTGGCGAAGGCGTGGGCCAACGCACCATTCCAGGCGTCAAGCACCTGGAAGGACGGGGCAGGGCAGTGATCGGCATGCTCGTTCATGCCGGCCAGTCTACCCGCCGGCCAGGGCCCCGGCAAAAGCACCGGGGCGCCCAGGCTCATCGGCCTTGATACTCGCCGCTCTGGCGCAGCTCTTCGGCGGTGTCGAGGATGCACTGGCGCAGGATTTCCACCACTTGATCCACCTGGGCATGGGTGATGATCAGCGGCGGCGACATCACATTCAGGTGGCCAATGGGCCGTACCAGCAAGCCTTTGGCCTGGGCCCGCAGGTGGATCTTCTCGCCGATGTTCACCGCGTCCGGCAGCAGCGCCTTGGTGTGTTTGTCGGCGACGAACTCAATGCAGGCCATCAGCCGCTGGCAGCGCACGTCGCCCACCAGCGGCAGATTGGCCAGGGTTTGCAGGCGCTGTTCGAGGTACACGCCGACGTCTTCGACATGGGCCAGCAGGTTTTCCCGCTCGATGATCTCGATGTTCTTCAGCGCCGCCACGCAACTCACCGGGTGGCCGCTGTAGGTGAACCCGTGGGTAAAGCAGCGGCCCTTGCCCGGCTCGCCGATCACTTGCCAGATGCGCTCCGAGAAAATACACGCGCCCAACGGCAGGTAGCCGGACGTCAGGCCCTTGGCGGTGGTGATGATGTCCGGTTGCATGTCGAACACTTCCTGGGAGGCGAAGAATTTTCCCAGCCGGCCGAAGGACGTCACCACTTCATCCGCCACGTAGAGCAGGTCATAACGTTGGCAGACTTCCCACATGCGCCGGTGGTAACCCTTGGGCGGAATGATCACGCCGCCCGAGCCCATGATCGGTTCGGCAAAGAACGCGGCCACTTTGTCGGCGCCGATGGTCAGGATCTTGTCTTCGAACTCATCCACCAGGAAATCGAGGAACTGCGCCTCGCTCATGCCCTGCGGCGCCCGGTAGTAGTTGGGGCACGAAATGTGGTGGAACAAGTCGCTCATGAAATCGAATTCCGGCGCGCGGTCGGCGGCCTTGTTGCCGATGGACATCGTGAGGAACGTCGAGCCGTGATACGCACTGAAGCGCGAGATGATGTGTTTCTTCTCATGCTTGCCGCGACTGTTCTGATAGAACTGCACCAGACGATAGGCGGTATCGACAGCCGTGGAACCGCCGGTGGTCAGGAACACATGATCAAGATCGCCGGGAGCCAGGCTGGCAAGCTTGGCGCACAGTTCGATAGCGGTGACGTTGGCCATGTCGCAGAACGGGTTGGAGTACGCCAGCTGGCGAACCTGGTTGGCGATGGCGTCTGCCATTTCCTCGCGGCCCAGGCCGATATTCGTACACCACATGCCGCCGACCGCATCCAGGTAGCGGTTGCCGGCGGTGTCGTAGATGTAGGCGCCGTCACCCGCCGCGATATTCAGTGAGCCTTGTTCACGGTGTTCGTCGAACATATGAAAACCGTGCATGTAATGGGCCTTGTCGGCGGCGTCCAGTTGGTCGTGGTCGAACTGGGCGAAAAAGTCAGGATTTGGCAGGGTCATGGCGTTTACCTTCAATGGCTGGGTTTCACTTGCCGGTCTTCACGGCATTCCAGGTACGGGTGATCAGGCGCACGGCGGCTTGGGACTGGCTTTTCTGGGTGAACAAGCGTTGCATCGTCGCCGAGTCCGGGTAGATGGCCGGGTTGTCGCGTATATCGGCATTTACAAAGGGCTTGGAGGCCAGGTTGCTGTTGGCGTAGTGAATGGTGTTGCTGACGCCGGCGATCACTTGCGGTTGCAGGAGGAACTCGATGAACTTGTGGGCATTCGCCACATGGGGTGCGTCGGCCGGGATGTAGAAGTTATCGAACCAGATCAGCGAGCCTTCCCTGGGGATGAAGTAACCCAGGTTGACCTTGGCCCCGGCTTCCGCCGCCCGGGCCTGGGACGTGGCGTAGTCGCCGGACCAGGTGGTGGCCATGCATAGCTCGCCATTGGCCAGGCCGTTGATAAAACCGCTGGAGTCGAATTGGCGGATGTACGGGCGCACGGCCATCAGCACGTCCTGAGCGGCCTTGAGGTCTTTGGGCGCCACGCTGTTGGGGTCCAGGCCGAGGTAGGTCAGGGCCAGCGGGATCATGTCGGTAGGGGAGTCCATGAAGGTGATGCCACAGTCGGCGAAGCGCGAAACGATCTTGGGATCGAAGATCATCGCCAGTGAGCCGATGGGCGCATCTGGCATGCGTTCCTTGATCTTGTCGATGTTGTAGGTCACGCCATTGCTGCCCCAGGTGTAAGGCGCGGAATAGGTCACGCCCGGATCATGGGTTTCCAGGCTTTTCAGCACTTGCGGGTCGAGGTTGTTCCAGTCCGGCAGCAGCGCTTTGTTGAGGGGCTGGAAGGCCTTGGCCTTGATCAGCAGCGGCACCAGGGACGCGTTGAGCACCACCAGGTCATAGCCCGAACGCCCGGACAGCAGCTTGCCCTGCACGGTCTCGTAGGAATCGTAGGTGTCGTAGATCACCTTGATGC
Source organism: Pseudomonas sp. D4002 (assembly GCF_013385665.1). NCBI lineage: Bacteria > Pseudomonadati > Pseudomonadota > Gammaproteobacteria > Pseudomonadales > Pseudomonadaceae > Pseudomonas > Pseudomonas sp. D4002. Next base: position 118,180 of record NZ_JACAPN010000031.1, on the reverse strand, counting down.
CGGTGGCTTTCTCGAAGTCGGCGAGGGTGTGTTCCCCGATGTAATCGGCCCAGTTGTAGATGCGCAAGGTGTTGCCCGGGTCGTCAGCGGCCTGGCTGACGGACGTTGATGCAAGCAAGACAGCGCTGAACAGGGCGATAACGGCTTTATGCATGGCGAACCCACCTTGATGTTGTGCTTGTTGTCAGGCCGAGGGGCTGATTGCACTTTCAGGCAGGTGGCGGGTGGGGCGCCATACCCTGTTCGGGTAGGAGGCGGTCAGGGCAGTACGATGTAGTCGTTTCGCGTGATGACCGGGCGGTGTACGCCGGGTTCCAGGTGGATGTAGCGCCCGTCTACCAGGTCGATGGGCAGGCAGTCGTCGATATCCAGTACGCCGTCGGTGTGGGATTGCGTCCAGTGCGTGAGCATCTGCTGTTTGCCTTGGGCTGCCGCCTCCCTGGCCGTGCGCGCAACCACCAGCAGGTAGTGGTGTGCCTCGCCAAAGACGTTCGATTCATACCCGCCCAGGTTGATGAAGTACAGGCGCGGCGCCCCGGCGTTCGGCGCCAGGTGGCTGAGCTGGACTTTCCAGCCGTCAACGCCATCCACCGTCATCCAGGAGTCGATATGCACACCTTTCTGGCTGCCAAACCAGCCCTCGCGCAGTTGCGGGTAGGCGGCTTCCAGGGTGTCGGCGACGGCGAACACCACATCATGCACTTCGATTTTCGCCCGGGGGTGCTTACCCCCCAACATGACCACAAACAGCATTGCAGGCCCTTTCTATGGCTGGGATGGAAAGGGCCACCTTCCTTCGATTGAACCCTTTTGTCCAGTCGGTGCCACACTGTTAATTCGCAAATTCATCAGGAGGTTGTCATGCGCACCATTGATCTGGCCGGCGTACCCGTCCCTGTCATCGGCCAGGGGACCTGGCGCATGGGCGAGGATCCCGGCAAGCGCAGCGCCGAAGTGGCCGCGTTGCAACTGGGTATCGATGAGGGCATGACCCTGATCGATACCGCTGAAATGTATGGCGAAGGCGGTGCCGAAGAAGTCGTCGGCGAGGCGATTCGCGGCAAGCGCGACCAGGTGTTCCTGGTCAGCAAGGTGTACCCGCACAATGCCAGCCACAAGGGCATTCCACGTGCATGTGAGGCCAGCCTCCAGCGCCTGGGCACCGACTACATTGATCTGTATCTGTTGCATTGGCGTGGGCAATACCCCCTTGAAGAAACGGTAGAAGCCTTCGAGCGCTTGCGTGAGGCAGGCAAGATCGGTCGTTGGGGTGTGTCCAACTTTGATGTGGCAGACCTGCAGGAGCTGGCTTCCCCGGCCTGTGCCACCAATCAGGTGCTCTACAACATCGAGGAGCGCGGCATCGAGTTCGACCTGCTGCCATGGTGGCAGCAACACAATTTACCCTTGATGGCCTACTGTCCCATCGCCCAGGGTGGCGAGCTGTTGGCCAGCCCGACCCTCAAGCAAATTGCCCGTCGCCACGAGGTCACACCCGCCCAGGTTTCCCTGGCCTGGGTCTTGCGCCAGGACGGGGTGATCGCGATTCCCAAGGCTGTTACGCCAGAGCATGTCCGGCTCAATGCCGCAGCGGCGAAGCTGGTGCTGGATGAGCACGACCTGGACGCGATTGACCGGGTTTTTGGGGCGCCGAAGCGCAAGCATCCGCTGGCGATGGTCTAGTGGCCGACAGAAACGGTGCCGTCCATGGCGATGCCGTTTCTGTTTCGGTGGCTGCTTAGCCGGCTACCGGGCTGCGCCAGTCATCAGAGCCAGAGGTACCGGAGACCTCATGGGTCCAGACGATTTTCCGGTAAGTGAAATACACATCCTCCAGGTGCGTGAAGTGTGCGTTGTTCGGGTCCTGGCAATTGGGCATCCGTGACTGGATGTCCACCAGGATCGCGTCTTCCAACTCGATGGTGAAGTAGTGTTCCTGGGTTCCGGCTGAAGAGGTTCGGTACCACTCAAGGCGGCACTTGACCATTTCCCCGGAGGTCAATGCGCTGAACAGCAATGGCGACGATTTATCGAATACCTTGCTGATCATCAGGGGCTTGTGCACACGCTGGCCGGTGGGCTGGCCGGATTGCGGGTCACGGGGAATGATCACCTGATGCTGGAATGCTTCCACCAGGATCTGGTCTTCATGGCCTTCCTGGTAAATGTTGCCGACCGAGTCCTGGGTGAACGTGCCTGCCGTGATCAAGCCTTGCTTGGTGCCGGTGATGGATAGATACGCGGGTGTTGGCATGACGGTTTTCCTTGCCTGATAAATGAGGTCGTCCCGGCCGACGGACTTGCCGGCCGGGTAATGCTCGATATCAAGAAGCGTGCCGGAAAGTTCGAGCGTCAATGAAAGCAGGGGGTTAAGGTTTTATCGGTTTTTATTTTGAGCGGCATTAAAGGTTTTAATTCGATTTAGTTGTATTTGTTTGCGCAGGAGTGTGCAGTTAGTTGCTCATGTTGAAGGGAGGTGTTATTCGCAGAGTTCACGTCATTCATGATGATGCCTGGCGCCTTGGCTGCGCAAATTCTTGCGCGTCGGCGATTTTTCTATTCTTGTAGGAAACTCCTTAACTGCTATTTGGTGGCTTGAACAATGCTTTTTGTATGGATAAGGTTCGTGCTCTTCTCGTAGGGAAGGCAAACTTTAATCAATGTCCTGATGTGCGCTTGAATGGCCATTAGTTCACTGAACATGTTCAGGAAAGTAAAGTGCGGCCCATAATGGTTTACTCAGACAGGCTTTCCGATTATTACCTCGAACTTGCGCAGGCACCCAACTCGAAAACGAGTTATGCGGGGGCCGATATGCGTTTTTCGACCGAGTATGAGGCGCTTGAAACTGAACTGGGCAAGGCGCACTCCATTCACGGAAACAGTCAGCCTGACTGGCAATGGGTCGTGGAAAAAAGCGAGGCGCTGTTACGCCACCAGTCCAAGGACTTGCGGGTCGCTGTCTGGTTGACCTGGGCCTTGCATCAGCGCGAGTCCTTCCCCGGGCTACTCGCAGGCCTCGGATTGCTGCGCTACCTCTGTGAGCATCATTGGGCGGTCGTTTATCCGGGCAAGCTGCGTACCCGCAGTGCCGCCTTTGGCTGGCTGGTCCCGCGCCTCGAGCAGGTGCTTGCACAACCTGTTTCGCTCAAGGATCAGCGGCCCTTGTTCCACTGCATGCTCGAACACCTGGCGCGGCTGGACGAGTTGTGGACCGAACACCTTCTCGAAGATGCGCCACTGTTACTGCCGGTTCGCAGGCAGCTGTCGGACCGATTGCAACAGTCCACCGAAAGCGAACCTCCAGCAGGCGGTAGCACAGGGGTGATCGCCCATATCAGACAGGTCGCGACTCAGTTGATGGCGCCCGAGCCCATTGTGGAAAACGAAAAGGACGCCCACAAGCTGCTGCGCACGCTGCAGGAACATGCCCGGCCCTTGTCGGCCTGGTGGCAGCGCCAGAATGCCACTGACCTGCGCGCACTGCGTCTGAACCGAACGTTGACCTGGCTGACGATCACCAGTCTTCCGGACTGTGACAGCGAACAGGTAACGCCTTTGCGCGGGCCGGCGCCCGACAAGCTCAAGCGGTACCAGGAGCGCTTTGCCCAAGGGCAGCATACCGACCTGCTGCTGGAGCTTGAGGGCAGCCTGGCCGGAGCACCTTTCTGGTTCGACGGCTTGTACCGGGTGTGGGAGTGCCTGCAGGCACTCCAGGCCGACCTGGCCATGACCGAGCTGGAAGTGCACTTCGCGCTGTTGCTCCAGCGCTTGCCGGGGCTTGCACAGCTGCGCTTCCACGACGGAACACCCTTCGCCGACGACGTCACCCGTGGCTGGATCAACACCCAGGTTGCCCGCTATTTGCAAGCCCCGGTCCCACTCAGGTCGGCACCTGATGCCCCGACTGCGCCTTGGGACAAAGCGTTGCACCACGTCATGCCCGTGCTGCGCAAGGACGGGTTCAAGGTGGCTGTGCGGTCCCTCAAGCAGGGCATGCAAACCGCAACAGGTGATCGTGCCCGGTTTCATTGGCGGCTTGGCCTGGCCAGGTTGTGTTTGCTGGCAGGCAAGCATGACCTGGCCAAAGTCCAGCTCGATCACCTGGACCACGAGCTGCAGCAATCAGGTCTGCAGCGCTGGGAGCCCGAGCTGGCGGTTGAAGTGCTGCAGCTCTTGCATGGCTGCTGTGACGTATTGCCCCAGAGCCATTCCGTGCGTGAGCGCAAGGAAGATGTCCATCGCAGGCTGTGCCACTTCGATCTCGAAGCGGTACTTGAATAGGCTTTCGAGCCCCCCGAAAAAGGAGAAACACCATGGCGAAAGAAGGTTCGGTAGCCCCCAGGGAACGCATCAATATCACGTTCAAACCCGCCGTCGGCACTGCGCAGGAAGAGGTCGAGCTGCCGCTGAAATTGCTGGTGCTTGGTGACTTCACCCAGCGTGAAGACCTGCGCAAGCTCGAAGACCGCAAGCCCGTCGGCATCGACAAGAACAGCCTCGACGAGGTGCTGGCCAAGCAGGCCTTGAGCCTGGCCTTGAGCGTCCCCAACCGGCTGCAGGATTCAGCCGAACCTGACGAGTTGGCGATCCGGGTCAGGATCAATTCGATGAAGGACTTCAATCCTGCACAGCTGGTTGAGCAGATACCCGAGCTGAAAAAGCTCATGGACCTGCGCGATGCACTTGTGGCGCTCAAGGGGCCGCTGGGCAACACGCCGAGCTTTCGAAAGGCCATTGAAAATGCCCTCGCCGATGACGATTCGCGCAAGCGGGTATTGGCTGAATTGGGGCTGGACATCTCCGCCGTATGACTCTCTCAGTTAAAAGGACACTGACACCATGACTACCAGCCAAAGCCCGTCGCATGCGCCCATCACGGATGAGTACAGCATTCTCGACAACATCATTGCCCAGACCCGCCTCAGCGCCGACGACGAGGCCTACAGCATTGCAAAGCGTGGAGTCTCGGCATTTATCGAGGAGCTGATCAAGCCGCAAAACAAGGGCGAGCCGGTCAAGAAGCGCCTGGTTGACCGGATGATTGCCGAGATTGACGCAAGGCTCAGTCAGCAAATGGATGAAATCCTGCACCATCCCGACTTCCAGGCACTGGAGTCTTCCTGGCGTGGCCTGCAGTTGCTGGTTGATCGCACCAATTTTCGTGAAAACATCAAGATCGAACTGCTCAGCGTCTCCCGCCAGGACCTGCTGGATGACTTCGAGGACTCACCGGAGGTGACTCAGTCCGGACTCTACAAGCACATCTACAGTGCCGAATACGGTCAGTTCGGCGGCCAGCCCGTAGGGGCAATCATCGCCAATTATTTCCTTTCCCCCAGTGCTCCCGATGTCAGGCTGATGCAGTATGTTTCCAGCGTGGCCTGCATGGCCCATGCACCGTTCATTGCGGCGGCCGGCCCTGGCTTCTTCGGCCTGGAGAGCTTTACCGGCCTGCCTGACCTCAAGGACCTGAAGGACCATTTTGAAGGGCCGCAGTTTGCCAAATGGCAGAGTTTTCGCCAGAGCGAAGATGCCCGCTACATCGGCCTCACCGTACCGCGCTTTCTATTGCGTACGCCGTACGATCCCGTTGATTGTCCGGTCAAGACGTTCGCCTACCAGGAACATGTGGCCAGCAGCCACGAACACTATCTGTGGGGTAATACGGCCTATGCCTTTGCTACCCGCTTGACGGACAGTTTCGCCCGGTATCGTTGGTGCCCGAACATTATCGGCCCGCAGAGTGGTGGTGCAGTGGAGGACTTGCCGCTGCATCACTTTCACAGCATGGGCGAGATCGAAACCAAGATTCCTACCGAGGTGCTGGTATCCGACCGACGCGAATACGAGCTGGCGCAAGAGGGCTTCATTGCCCTGACCATGCGCAAGGGCAGTGACAATGCAGCGTTCTTTTCCGCCAGTTCGGTGCAAAAACCCAAGTCTTTTGGAATCAGTGCCGAAGGCAAGGCTGCCGAGCTGAATTACCGGCTCGGTACCCAATTGCCGTACATGATGATCGTCAATCGCCTGGCCCACTATCTCAAGGTCCTGCAGCGTGAACAGCTGGGGTCGTGGAAGGAGCGCACCGACCTTGAGCTGGAACTCAACAAATGGATTCGCCAATACGTAGCCGACCAGGACAACCCCAGCACTGAAGTGCGTGGACGGCGCCCGCTTCGGGCTGCGCGCATTGTTGTCAGTGATGTCGACGGGGAGCCCGGCTGGTATCGCGTCAACCTGAGCGTTCGCCCGCACTTCAAGTACATGGGGGCAGACTTCACTCTGTCGCTCGTCGGCAAGCTCGATAAAGAATGAGCCGCCGCCACGTGATTACCCAAAACCGCAGCCTTTTCGAGCGCCTGGAGTCCGGCGTGGGGCGCAGCCCGCAAGGTTGCGTCGTGGAATCCGTGGCGGGGCATCTGGCGAAAATGCTCAGCACCCGTGCGGGCAGTGTCCAGACGCTACCTGATTACGGGTTACCTGATCTGAATGACATGCGCCTCAGCCTGCATGACGCGTTGAGCCAGGCTCGGTTCCTGATTGAGCGCTTTATCCAGGCCTACGAACCCCGTCTGAAGGATGTCCGTGTCAGGGCATTGCCACAGGGCCGTGACCCGATGGTGCTGGCTTTTTCCATCGAGGGGGCCATGGAAGTCAATGGCATGACGCAAGCGGTCGCCTTTTGCGCCAGCCTGGCTCACGGCGCACGGGTCGAGGTCAAACCGAATGTCGTTTAACCGCTACTACCAGGGCGAGCTGAGCGCACTGCGACAGTTGGGGCGACGCTTCTGCGAGCGCAACCCGGCACTCGCGCCGTTTCTCGGGGACGCTGGCCAGGACCCGGACGTAGAACGGTTGCTTGAGGGTTTTGCATTCCTCACCGGTCGCCTGCGGCAGAAGCTTGATGATCAATTGCCGGAGTTGAGTCACTCGTTGATGCATCTGCTGTGGCCCAACTATATGCGGCCGCTGCCGTCGTTCAGCATGCTGCAGTTTGATCCGCTCAAGCGCACAGGGCCGGCCATCAGGGTCGAGCGGGATACACCGGTGGAAAGCATTGCGATCGACGGTGAACGCTGCCGTTTTCGTACCTGTTACCCGACGCAGGTCTTGCCGCTGCAACTGGCCGCCATGGAGTACTCGGTACAGGGTGAGGGCGCTTTGCTCTGCCTGCGTCTGGAGATGACGGCCGAGGGCAACTTCAGTGAGCTGGAACTGAACTGCCTGCGTTTGCATCTCGCGGGGGAGCAGCCCGTCAGCCAGGCGCTTTACCTGGGGCTTTTGCGTCACCTGGACGGGTTCGAGTTGCAGCCTTTCGGGCGCGACGGGCTGCCGGTCATCGGCGCCGACGGCGAGCCTGTTTCATTGCGTCTGTCCAGCAACGATATCAGTCCTGTGGGCTTTTCCGAGGATGAGGCACTGATCCCTTATCCGTTGAATACCTTTCGTGGCTATCGCCATTTGCAGGAGTACTTCGCCTTTCCCGACAAATACCTGTTTGTCGATGTGAGTGGCCTTGGCGCGCTGAGCAGGTTGCCTATTGACGTACTCAAGCAGGTACATGGCGTGACGTTACGCTTCGACATGCGTGGTCGCGGTATTGAGCGAATGGCGCCTACCCTGGACAACGTGAAGCTGTACTGCACGCCCATCGTCAATCTGTTCAGGCACGACGGCGTACCGATTCGCCTGGACGGCAAGCAGGACGAATACCTGTTGTTGCCTGGCGAATACGCCAGGGGGAACTGCGGTGTATTTTCCGTCGACAAGGTCACGGGATGGCGGCCGGGAGGCCTCGGGTACCAGGAATATGTACCGTTCGAATCGTTTGAGCACGATTTTGGCAGCGCCGCGCCCAGCTATGGCGTTCGCCAGCGGCCATCCCTGCAACATGCCGGCCTGGATACCTGGCTGAGTTTCGACCGGTGTCCAGTGCATGAACAGGAAACCCTGTCGATTGAACTGACCTGCACCAACCACAACCTGCCACGCCTGCTGCAGGTGGGCGATATCAATCAGGCGTGCGAACAGACGCCCGAGTTTCTCTCGTTTCGCAACATCACCGCGGCAACCCCCAGCTTTGCGCCACCCCTGGACAGCGACTTCCTGTGGCGACTGATCAGCAATATGTCGCTCAACTATCTGTCATTGACCGATATCAACGCCTTGAGGGTGATCCTCGAAACCTACGACCTGCCGCGTTATCACGACCGCCAGGTGGAAAAGGTCAGCAGGCGAAGGCTGGGCGCCCTCCGTTCGATCAGTCACCAGCCCGTAGACCGGCTGCACCGAGGCCTGCCATTTCGCGGCTTGCGGGTTGACCTCACCATCGATCCTGAAGGCTACCTGGGGGAGGGCGACGTGTTCGTCTTTGCCTCGGTGCTCAACGAGTTCTTCGCGCTTTACGCCAGCCTCAACTCGTACCACGAACTGCGAGTCATCAGCACACAAGGAGACGTGTACCTATGGCCACCCCGGATGGGCCAGCAGCCCCTGCTTTAACCGCACTGTCCCGAGTGATTCGCGAGTACTCGGTGTTTCAGGCGGTCGCGCAGATTATCGAGCGCCTGCGCGAGGCGCATCCCTCGCTGGACGAGGATGCGCTCTACGATCAATTGGAGTTCCAGGCCAACCCAGGCTTTGGCTTTCCCGGCAACGACATTGATCGTGTGGAGTTTTTTGTCGAGCACGGCCATTTGCGGGCACGGCTTCGCCTCAATGTGCTGGGCCTGTTTGGTACAGGGTCACCGCTGCCGGCGTTCTATGGCGAGCAAGCCTTTGCCGAGGTAGCGGGCGGTAATCCGACGCGGGAATTTCTTGATCTTTTTCACCATCGCCTGCACCGGCTGATAGTGCCGATCTGGCGAAAATATCGTTATCAGGCGAGTTTTCAAACGGGCGCCCGCGATCCCTTTTCCGAGCAGATGTTTGCATGGGTGGGCCTGGGTGGCAGCGCGATTCGCAGCGCGGCTCAACTGAACTGGAAACGCCTGTTGCCCTACCTGGGGCTGCTGAGCCTGCGCGTGCACTCCGCCGCGCTGATCGAGACCGTGCTGCGTTATTACTTCAAGCACAACCGGCTGGTCATCGAGCAGTGGGTCGAGCGCAGGGTAGTGATCGACCAGGAGCAGCGCAATGATCTTGGTCGCGCCTATAGCTCGTTGGGTTCGGACCTGGTGCTGGGGGAGTGCCTTATCGACCGCAGTGGCATGTTCAGGGTTCATGTATTGGCACTCGACTGGCAGCGTTTTCACGAGTTTTTGCCCACCGGGGCGGGTTACGAGCCGCTGTGTGCGCTGGTGCGTTTTGCCGCCCGGGACCCGTTGGAATACGACGTGCGACTGGTGTTGGCGGCGGGCGAGGTCCGGCCGTTGCACCTTGGCGAGCACAACGTCTGCCGCCTGGGCTGGACCAGTTGGCTGGGGCATGAGCGGGCAGACGGCGTGGTCATCCTGGCCAGTAAAAATCATTAGGGATTGATGGATATGATGAATGTGGATCTGCAACAACTTATCCAGGCATTGACGGCGTCCACACGGCGCGACCTGGAACGCAGCGCCGAGCGTTGTGTCACCCGGGGCGGCGGCGAGGTCCTGGTGGAAGACTTGCTGCTGACGCTCCTGGAGCATCCCGAGGGTGTTCTTATGCGAGCGCTGCAGGATGCGGGCGTGGATGCCGGGGAATTGCAGGCCGTGCTGCAACCTCGGGTCGACCAGAGCGCTTCCCGCAATCCGGTGTTTTCGCCCGCCCTGGTGCAATGGCTGCAGCAGGCGTTGCTGGTTGCCCATCTGGAGCTGGGCCGACGGGAAGTGGACCATGGCGCCTTGCTGCTTGCCTTGTTGCGCAACCCGATGCAGCACGCTGGCAGCCGTTACCAGGCGGTGATGAGCACGCTTGATGCACCGCGTGTGCTCGGATTTCTCTTGAGCGAAAACGCGCAGGCGGCTCCCGCTGAGGCGGGGAGTTCCTTGCTGGAGCGCTTTACCCATGACCTGACTCGCCAGGCCCGGGACGGGAAACTCGACCCCGTGCTCTGTCGCGATAACGAAGTCCGGCAAATGATCGATACGCTCGCGCGGCGGCGCAAGAACAACCCCATTCTGGTGGGCGAGGCGGGTGTCGGGAAAACCGCGATAGTCGAGGGCCTGGCCCTGCGGATCGTCAGCGCGCAAGTGCCAGAGGTGCTCAGGAAGGTGCGCCTGCTGACCCTGGACATGGGCCTGCTGCAAGCCGGTGCCAGCATCAAGGGTGAGTTCGAGCGCCGCCTCAAAGGCTTGATCGATGAGGTCAACGCCTTGCCGCAACCGGTCATCCTGTTCATCGATGAGGCTCATACCCTGGTCGGCGCAGGCGGCTCGGCCGGCAGCTCCGATGCCGCCAACCTGCTCAAGCCAGCGCTGGCACGAGGTGAGTTGCGTACCATCGCCGCGACGACCTGGTCGGAGTACAAGAAGTACTTCGAGAAAGACCCGGCGTTGGCGCGGCGTTTTCAGCCGGTGCAGGTGCACGAGCCGACGGTTGACGATGCCGTGACGATTTTGCGTGGGTTGGTCCCGGTGTATGAGGCCAGCCACGGAGTCTACGTGCGCGATGACGCCGTGGTCGCCGCCGCGCAGTTGAGTGCCCGCTACCTGGCCGGCCGCCAGTTGCCGGACAAGGCTGTGGACGTGCTGGACACCGCTTGTGCCCGGGTGCGGATCAGCCTGGTCACGGCGCCGGACGAACTGCAGCAGTTGCGCGCCGAACTGGCCGAGGGCACGCGCCAGCAACGTGCCGTGCGCAGGGATGCCGACGCGGGGTTGGCCATCGATGAACAGGTGCTGCAGCACCTCACCCGGAGACTGGAAGAAGTAGAAGTCGCACAGTTACAGCTTGAACAACGCTGGACCCACCAGCGCGAACTGGCCGAGAAGGTGCTCTCGCTGCGCCAGCAACTGGCCGACGCCGGTAACCTTGGCGAAAGCACTGAGGCTCTCGCTCCGCTCCTGGCCCAGAACCATCAGGCGTTGCAGGCCATACAGCACGAACAGCGATTGGTCAGCTTCGAAGTATGCCCACGGTTGGTGGCACAGGTTATCAGCGCCTGGACGGGTATTCCCCTGGAACAGCTTGCCCGCGAACACAGCGCGAAGGTCCTGAACTTTGCGGATGATCTGCGTGGTCGCATCCTCGGCCAGGAAGGTGCCGTGCAGGTCCTGGACCGTTGCCTGCGGGCTGTCGCGGCCGGCGTGAACAAGCCTGATGCCCCCGTGGGGGTATTTCTGTTGGTGGGCCCCAGTGGTGTCGGCAAAACTGAAACAGCCCACGCCCTGGCCGACCTGTTGTATGGCGGCGAGCGCTTTGTCACCACGATCAACATGTCTGAATACCAGGAGAAACACTCACTGTCCCGGCTGATCGGCGCACCACCGGGTTATGTCGGTTACGGGGAGGGCGGGGTGCTGACTGAGGCGGTGCGGCAAAAGCCCTATTCAGTGGTGCTGCTCGATGAGGTGGAAAAGGCCGATCCGGATGTCCTGAACCTGTTTTACCAGGTGTTCGACAAAGGGGTAGCCAATGATGGAGAAGGGCGTGAAATCGACTTTCGCAATACCCTGATCCTGATGACTTCCAACCTGGGCAGCGATCTTGTCACCGGGCTGTGCGCCGACAGTCAACGACCGGCTGTCGAAGTACTGCACGCCGCAATCCGGCCGGTACTGACAGCTCATTTCAAGCCGGCGCTGCTGGCCCGTATGCGAGTCGTGCCGTATTACCCGGTGGCAGGCGCGGTGCTGCACCAACTGATTGAACACAAACTTCAGCGCCTGGGCCAGCGTCTGCTTCAGCGCAAGCTCGCATTCAGTCACGCAGGGGATCTTGTCGCACACATGGCCGAGCACTGTAGCCACAGTGGGAGTGGCGCGCGGTTTGTCGACCAATGGATCGAGGAAAACCTGTTGCCGCAGGTGGTGGATCGCCTGCTGGATGCGATGGCCGTTGGCAAGTCCCTGCAGTTCGTCCATGCCAGGCTGGATGCCAATGGCACCGTAATCTGTGAGTTCAGCTGATGGCGGACAATCCGTTTACCCAGTTGCCAAGCCCGCTGGACTACGCCGCTGCCTTGTTGGGATGGTTTACCCGGTTGGGCATCAATAGCGACGAATCGACATTGGCCGATGACTTTGCGACGGGCGCCGCGCAACTGAGCGGCTGCGAGCTTGGCCAATTGTACCTGCTCGACCAGGCCACCGGCCGCCTCGAACTGGCTGCCCAGCATTTGCCGGGCCTGTCGCCGCCAGGGGCGGTTGTGAGCTCGGGCGCGGATTTCCGGAACGAGCAACTGTTGCAGTACGTGCTGCAACAGAACCGGGTGTTTAACCTCACCGAGGCAGGCAGCAGTGTGTATGACACGGGGTTTCTGCCAGCGGGCGCGGCGTCCTGGCAATCACTCCTGTGCGTGCCGTTACCGGGGCCGAGCAAGCAGGTATCCGGGATGGTGTTGTGTGCCAGCCTGCGAGCGACGGAGCTGGCTGGCTATGGTGCGTCCCTGGGCCAATTGGGCAGTTTTGTCTTGAGCCAGTTGGCCCTGTTGCGGCGAATGCGCCGGGCTCCCGGTGCGTTGAAGGTGGTTCGCAGCACCCGCAGCACCAGCGGCTACGGCTTGATCGGAAACAGCACGGCCATGGACGAGACGTGCCGCCTGATCGGCAAGGTGGTGCATAGCCCCTACACCGTGCTGCTCCGGGGCGAGACCGGCACCGGTAAAGAGGTGGTCGCCCGGGCCATTCATGCTGCCGGCCCGCGCAGCAGCAAGGCATTTGTGGTGCAAAACTGCGCAGCGTTTCCCGAAGGCTTGCTCGAAAGTGAGTTGTTCGGTTACCGCAAAGGCGCGTTCACCGGGGCCGAAAGAGACCACGCCGGCCTGTTTGACACCGCCCACGGCGGCACGCTGCTGCTCGACGAAATCGGTGATATGCCGCTGTCACTGCAGGCCAAGTTGTTGCGGGTCCTGCAGGAGGGCGAGATTCGGCCGTTGGGTGCCAACACGTCCCACAAGGTCGACGTGCGAATCGTCGCGGCGACCCACCGGGACCTCACCAGCATGGTGGCTGAAGGAAGCTTTCGCGAGGACCTTTATTACCGGCTGGCGCAGTTTCCTATCGAGTTGCCGGCGCTGCGCCAGCGGGACGGGGACGTGCTGCAACTGGCCCGGCATTTCGCCGACAAGGCCTGTGCACTGTTGGGGCGAGCCACGGTGGGCTGGTCGAGTGCGGCCCTGGATCAACTGTCCAGCCACCACTTTCCCGGCAACGTTCGTGAGCTCAAATGCATGGTGGAGCGGGCGGTGCTGCTGTGCGACGACGAGGTGATCCTGCCTGCGCATTTATCGCTGCCATCAACCCTGTCCGCGCCCGCTGTCGACGCAACGCTGCGCCAGCGCATGGAGCGAGTCGAGCGGGTAGTGCTGATCGACTGCCTGCGCAAGAACCGTGGCAATCGAACCCGCACCGCCCGTGAACTGGGCCTCGCCCGGCGCACGTTGTTGTACCGCCTTGCACGCCTGGACATTCCGTTTGGCGAAGTCCAGGGAGAGTGCTGAATGGCACACCCTTTCAATTCCGGGAGATACCTGATGCCTGTTAGTCAGTGGCAAGCCCTGGTGCTTGTGTTGTTTTTGCTGAGTGGCTGTAACACCAATCATGTCTTTGACGACGATGACTACCGTCCGCTGGGTGATCCACGGTCCACCGGTCGTGGCCTGTGAGCGCGGAGGAGTCCTGCCATGCAGCTAGTGTTTGAGGTGTGCCCTGCGGGGCCAGCAGAGTCCGCGCCGGCGCTGCGCAAAGTCTTTGACGGTGTGGGGGGCGTCATCGGCCGGGGGGCCGGTTGCGACTGGACCCTGCCTGACACCAGTCGCCAGGTTTCCGGTCGTCACGCGGTGATCAGTTATCGTGACGGCCGGTATTTCCTGACGGATATCAGCAGTAATGGAACCCGCCTGGCAGGCCGCAGTGAGCGTCTGCATGAGGGGCAGCAGCAACCGATAGATGACGGCGCGGTATTTCAGCTGGGGCCGCTGAGTATTCGCGCACGACTGGTCAGCCCACCGCTGGGACAGGGCCAGGACGGATTACACAGGCTGATTCCCGATGATGCATTCCTTGAGCTGGACCCACTGCGGGCAATGGCCAGCGAACTGCAGCGCGAGGACGGGTCGCAAGAGCTGGCGGCCCTGAACATGACCACCTACGAGACATTGCGCTGGACGGACCACGCGGCGGCGGACCGGGATCACCTGACGGTTCCCGAGCTTGTGAAGCCTGCGCGCCAGGTCGCCCCAAGTCCGCAATCGCCCGTTCCAGGTCACGGCTCAGGGCCATTCTGGTTGGGGTTTGCGCAGGCACTCGGTATTGATCTGGGCGACCTCGATGAGTCGGCAAGAGAAGTCCTGGCGATCAAGGCCGCGAGCTTGCTCCGGCAAATGACTGAAGGGTTGCAACAGAGCCTGGGCACCCGTAACGAGCTCAGGCAAGAGCTGAAACTGGCACTCACCCAGACGCCGCTCCAAAGCCCCAACCCACTTAGAGACAGCGCAGACGCCAGTGCGGCCTTGGGGTCGCTGCTGGGTGTCGGGCAGCTGGGGCAGGTTTCCGCCGAGATGCTTGTCATGCGGGCGTACCGCGACATGCAGGCTCACGAAGTGGCCTTGCTGGCGGCCTGCCGCGCGGCAGTACGCGGCGCTCTGGCAGCCTTTGCGCCCGGCCATTTGCTGCTGTGCTTCGAACGCCAGGCAAGGCCGCCGCTGATCCCCCGGTGTGGCGCCCGCTGGCGCGCGTATCAGCGCCATTACCAGGCACTGATCGAGGACGAGCACTTGAGCGAGCGCCTGCTGGGCAGCGACTTCGCCAAGACGTACGAGGAACAGATTCGTCTGATCTCAACCCTTCACCGTTATCCAGGATGATCTTCATGTCCCGAGTCACCGTTGCATTGTTGTGCGCTGTAATGGGTTTGCTGGGTGGTTGCTCCCTGTCGCCCTTTTCGAAGTTGACCAAGCTGGACCTGACACTGACCGCCAGCGAACGGGTCAACCCTGATCTCCATGGTCGCCCCTCGCCGATCGTGGTGCACCTGATGGAGCTTCGACACGCCGTGGCTTTTGAAAATGCGGACTTTTTCAGCCTTTATGCTCATGCCGAGCACACGTTGCCCAAGGACCTGGTGAACCTCGAAGAGCTGGAGTTGCGCCCCGGCGATCACTCCACGCTCAAACTCAGTCTCGAGCCCGGCAGTCGTTATGTCGGCGTGCTGGCGGCGTACCGTGATTTGCCTCACTCGCAATGGCGCTATGTGCTGCCGGTGACCGCGCAGCGATTGACCGGCGCTGAACTGATCCTTGATCAGGCCGGCATTCGGTTGGTCAACCCGCAACCCGCGAAGGCGGGCGACTGACATGTACAGCCAAAAAGTCATCTGGCAGGAAGGCATGTTGCTGCGCCCTCAGCATTTCCAGCAAAACGATCGGTACCACGATCAGCAACTCACGCGCCGCACCCAGCTGTTGTGCCGTCACGCCTGGGGCTTCCTGGCCCTGGAAATCGATGTGCAATACCTCAATATGGGCAAGGTCGTTATCAGCCAGGCCAGCGGCATATTGCCGGATGGCAGCCTGTTCGAGCTGGGCGGCGCGATGGAGTCGCTGGTGCTGGAGGTTCCGGTAAATACCGGGAAGCAGTCGATCTACCTGGCCTTGCCGCTGGCCACAGGTAACTGTGTTGAAGCCCGTCGACCCGAGCAGATTGATGTGTTGGCGCGCTACAAGACTCTTGCGGTAGACGTCAGCGACTCCAACGCCGGGGAAGAAGCTCGTCGTCAGGTCAATTGCGGGCAGCTGGATTTTCGCCTGTTGCTGGGGGAGCAACACAGCGACCCGCACTACGTGAAGCTCAAGGTTGCCCAGGTGCTCAGTTGCACCGAGGAGGGCGTCAGCCTGGACCCCGATTTTATCCCGAGCTTCATTCACCTGCATGGCTCCGGCTACCTGCTGTCTTGCCTCAAGGAAGTGATCAGCCTGCTCGCTTACCGGGGGGATGCCATCGCCGAGCGGATTCGCGCCAACGGTACCGCCGCCGGCGCGGAGGTTGGCGACTTCCTGATGTTGCAATTGATCAATCGCACCGAACTGGTCTTGCGTCACTACCTGGGCCTGAGCCAGGTCAGCCCTGAAACGCTGTATCGAACATTGCTGTCGATCCTGGGTGAACTCGCGACGTTTGCCAGCGACAGCAAGCGTGCGCACTTCGAGGGGCATTACCGGCACAGCGACCAGGGCGCCAGCTTTCGTGGATTGATGGAGCCGATTCGCAGCCTGCTGTCGATGGTGCTTGAGCAGCATGCCATTGAGCTGGCGCTGCAGCCTCGCCAGTACGGGGTGCTGGTGTGCCCGGTGAGCGATCTCAACCTGCTGGGTTCGGCGACCTTCATTCTGGCCGCCAGCGCCCATTGTGACGCCGAGGAGCTTCGACACCGGCTTCCGGCGCACCTCAAGGTCGGCCCCGTGGAGCGGATTCGCGAGTTGGTCAACCTGCAGTTGGCGGGCATCAAGGTCAAGCCGCTGCCGGTGGCTCCCCGGCAGATACCGTTTCATGCCGCCAACACCTATTTCATGCTTGAACTCGGTGCCCGGGACATTGAGCAGTTGAAGCAGTCGGGAGGATTTGCCTTCCACGTCAGCGGTGAATTTGCCGAACTGGAACTGAAATTCTGGGCCATCAGGAACTGAGACCATGGACAGGGAATACCCGCAGGACGAGAAAACCGTCCTGCTTGATCGACAGGGACGCGGACCGGCGCAGGGACCGATGACCGACTTCGCATCGCCGCCGCGTTTCGAACAACTGGAAGACCGGATGATCTACGCGGCCCGCTTGCAGGGCGCGGAGCATTTCGACATTGGCCTGAACAGTTTGGTGGCGCCTGCCTGGGAGCTGTTGTCCGAGGTGGTCCGCCTCAAGCGCAGTACCGCCGAGGAAAGCCTGCGCGCCCTGAATGAACGACTCTCGGCTGCAGTCACGCTGTTCGAGACGCGGGCCCGGCATGACGGGGCCCAAGGCAGCGAGGTCATGGCGGCGCGGTATGTGCTGTGCAGCGTGATCGACGAGGCAGTGGTCACCACCTCATGGGGCAGCCAGAGCGATTGGTCGAAGATGAGCCTGCTGAGCAGTTTTCACAACGAAACCTTCGGCGGCGAGAAGTTTTTCCAGTTGCTTGAGCGCATGTCGAGGGACCCCTTCAAGCACCTGGCGATGCTGGAGTTGATGTACCTGTGCCTGTCCCTCGGGTTTGAGGGCAAGTACCGGGTCATGGAGCGTGGGTTGTTGCAGCTTGAACAGGTTCGGGACGCGCTGTATCGGCAGATCCGGCATGTGCGGGGTGATACGCCTGCGGCGTGCGCGCCGTCGCCCAGGCCGGAACAGCCGCGCCGGAAACGGCTGAGGGTCGTGTCGCTCACCTGGATTGCAGTGTTTGTCGCCGCCAGCCTGTTGAGCCTGTATGCAGGATTTGCCTGGGTGCTGGGCCAGCAGCGTGAAGCGGTGTTGCAACCGTATCAACTCGTGGCGCCGGATATTTTCCGGGCGCCGCTCTAACGCAGGGAGCAACGCATGAACGCATTCTTCAGGAGCGCGGGCGCCGTGCTGGGCAGGGTTTGGGTCTGGAGCCTGCTGCTGGTGCTCGCGGTCGCAATGACCGTGTGGTTCTTCGGGCCACTGCTGGCTGTCGACGACTATCGATTCTGGCAAGCGGCGGCATCGCGCTTGCTGACAATCAGCGGGCTGTTTTTGTTGTGGGGCCTGGCGATGGTGTATGCCAATTGGCGCAGTATGGCCCGGCAATCAACCGTCGATGACGGCGAACCACGCCCGCGCAAAGGCCAGGTTGAAAACGAGCAGCGGCACCTGCGCGGTCGCTTCAAGGACGCTTTGTACACCCTGAAACACTCCCGGATTTATGGTGAACGCAGCCCGCGTTGGCGTAATGCATTGCCCTGGTATTTGCTGA
This sequence comes from Pseudomonas sp. D4002, assembly GCF_013385665.1. Lineage (NCBI taxonomy): Bacteria > Pseudomonadati > Pseudomonadota > Gammaproteobacteria > Pseudomonadales > Pseudomonadaceae > Pseudomonas > Pseudomonas sp. D4002. Next base: position 100,135 of record NZ_JACAPN010000031.1, on the reverse strand, counting down.
TCGGCAAGGAAGGCAGTGGCAAGTCCCGGATGTTGGCCGCCAGTGGCTTGCAGTTGCTCCAGGATCAGGGCGCGTCGGTAGCGACGCAGGGCGGTGCCACGCGGGACTGTAACTGGCATTTCGCCGAGGACGGCGTGTTGCTCGACGTCGCCGGCCGCTACCTTACCCAGCCTGACAGCCAGGTCGATGGCGCGGGTTGGTCGACGCTGCTGGAGCTGCTCAAGGTGCGGCGCCGGACACGCCCGCTCAATGGTGTGGTGGTGGCGCTGTCGACAGACACATTGCTCCATGGCAGCGAGCGTCAGCTGGAGAATGAGGCGCGGGCAGTCCAGAGTCGGTTGCTGGAGATCCGCCAGACGTTGCATGTGGAGGTGCCGATCTACCTGGTGGTGACCCAGGCCGACCGCCTGCCGGGGTTTGCGGAGTTCTTCGAGCGGCCGTTGGGCGAAGGCAGTGATGCGGTGTTGGGCGAATCTATCGTCCCAGGCAAAGCGGGTATTGGCATTGCCCAGGTACGACAGGCGTTTGAAGCACTGCTGCAGCGCTTGAGCGGTGAGCTTGTGCAGCGCCTGCACCAGGAACGCAACAGTGATCTGCGCGGACGGATGCTCGACTTCCCCCATCAGGCGGCCCGGATTGGCGAGCGCCTGAGCCTCTATATCGACGTTGCTTTTTGCGGCCCGCGTTATCAGCACACCAACGGCTTTCGTGGTTTCTACTTGACCAGCGCCGACGGTGGCCCACAGGCACTTGAACCACGTGCGTACTTTATCCAGGGCTTGTTCAGCCGGGTGATTCTGGCGCAAGCCGACCTGGCGGACCTCGATAGCCAGGAGCGCCGTCGAATCCGCCGGCACCAGGGGGGACTGGCCCTGGGCGCGCTAGTGGTCGTCGTGGCGGCGGGCTTGCTGTGGACCCATAGTTACTCCTCCAATCATCAACGTCTGGAGCAACTGCAGGCGCTGGCACGACAGCTCGCACCCGTGCAGCCTGGGTCAGACGCTACCCAGGCACTCCTGCCGCTGCTGGACAGCCGCCTGGCGGCCACGCGGATTTTCCCCTTGCCGGGCGAAGCCAGGCTGGTTGAGCGGATGGGGTTGTATCAGGGCAGTATCAGCCGTCCGGTGCTGGAGCAGGCCTACGAGCGTGCCTTGGGGCGGCTGTTGCTGTCCCAGGTCAGCGAGATGCTGCAGGAACAAGTTCGCGGCAGCCTGGAAGATCGTAAACGGCTGCTGGATAACCTCCGGGCATACCTGATGCTCAACCTGCGGGAGCGTCGGGATGTCGGCTGGCTGCGTGAGCGGGTGGCGGGGCATTGGTCTGTACGGTTTGCCGGTGAGCCCTCCGTGCAAAACCGGTTGAATGAACATTTCGCGCGCTTGCTTGAGCAGCCGTTCGTGCAGCCGCTCGATGACGAGCTGGTGGCCCGCGCGCGCCACGTGTTGCGCGGCGAATCGCTGGTTGACGTGGTGTACCGGGTGCTGCGCGAACAAGCTCGCGGCCTTGAACCGTTGCGCCTTGCACACGGGCGGGTGTTTGACGGGGGCGAGCGTTCCATTCCGGGGTTTTATACCCGCACGTACCAGCGGCATTTTGAAGCGCAGGGCGCGCGGCTGGTGAATACCATCGTCCAGGACAACTGGGTGCTGGGAGAGGGCGCCGACCTGAGCGCCATGGATTTGCAACGGTTGATGGTGGAGCTTGAACAACGCTACTTCAGCGAGTATGCCGATGTCTGGAGCGAGGCGCTTGGGCAGGTTGGCCTGCGTGAAACTGAAAACTCCAGGCAAGGCGCCGAGCAGCTCGCCAGCTTGACGTCGGCCCAGTCGCCGTTGTTGCAGTTGTTGCAGCAGGTTCGTGACCACACGCGCCTGCCGTCGGCCAGTGAGCGCCTCGACGAGCTGGCTGCCAAGCTGCCTGGGCCAGCGGCAGAGCGGTTGCCGACCGCCGCCGGGCTGGTCAATGCCTTGCCCGACAGCGCACGGCGAGCCATGCAGCGCCGCTTCGAGCCCTTGCACCAGTTGCTGGACAGCCAGGAGAACCCGGGGGCCGAGTTGACCGGCGTGTTACAGGCGCTCAACGACTTGCACCTGCAGTTGGCTAGCTTGAATCGCGAAGGCGCGCCGGAGCCGGTCGCGTTCGAGATGGTCAAGCGGCGGATCCAGGGGCAACAGGATGCGCTGAGTAACCTGCGCAACGTGGCCGCGCGTTTGCCGCTGCCGCTGGCGGGCTGGTTCGAAAGCCTGGCCGACGAGCATTGGCGCCGCCTGCTCGACCAGGCTTATCGGCATGTGAACCAGCGTTATCAGAGCGAGGTATATGGTTTCTACAGCAGGGCGATCAAGCTGCGTTTCCCGTTCAATGCCCACGCCAGCAGCGACGTTTCCCTCAACGACTTCCAGGAGTTTTTCAAGCCTGAGGGGATCATGGCGCGATTCTTTGACAGCTATCTGAAGCCTTTTGTCAGCGGTGATTCCGGGCGCTACAGGCTGCGTAGCCTGGATGGGCGCAGCTTGCCGATGTCTCGGGCGTTGCTCGACCAGCAGGCGAAGGTGCAGGTGATCAGGCGCGGTTTTTTTGCGGATGAGCCGGGGGACTTGCAGGTTCGTTTCACGCTCGCACCCTATAGCCTGGACCCGTCGGTGAGTCGCGCGGTCTTGCGTTTGGGTGGCCAGCAGATGGAGTACCGGCACGGGCCGATTGTCCCCATGGCGATGCAATGGCCAGCCGAGGCTGAGAATGGTCGCAGCAGCCTGGTGCTGGAGCGGGGCCGCGAGCGGGCGTTGGGGCTCGAAAAAAATACCGGGGCCTGGTCCCTGTTTCGCTTGTTCGACTTGATGCAGAGCGAACCCTCCAGCGGGCAGGATGAGTTGATCCTCAAGGCTGACCTGGCAGGCTTGCGCGCCAACTACCTGCTGACCAGCCGACGCACACCCAATCCATTCCAGATGGCGCAGTGGCGAACTTTTCGCCTGCCGGAGCAGTTGTGAGCCAACCTCGCGACCGCTGGCACAGCGCCGGTCGCACAGACCGTGGAAAGGTCCGTTTACGCAACGAGGATGCCTTTCTCGATTGCCCCGGGACGGGCTGCTGGGCCGTCGCGGACGGGATGGGCGGGCATCAGGCGGGGGATATCGCCAGCCAGTTGGTGGTCGATGGCCTGGCGTCATTGCCCGGCCAGGGCAGCCTGGATGAACGCGTCGAGGCGACCCGTCGTTGCCTGCAATGGCTCAACCGGCGGCTGGGCGATGAATTGACGCTGGCCTCCCGTGGCGCCGAGGCCATCATGGGAAGCACGGTCGTGGCGTTGTTGCTTCAGGGCGATCGCGCTGCGTGTGTCTGGGCCGGTGACAGTCGTTGCTATCTGTGGCGCGGGCAGACGCTGTACCAGCTGTCGCGAGACCATTCGCTGTGTGAGCAATTGATTGACCAGCAGGTGAGCCCGGAACAGGCCAGGGCCCATCCAGACGCACGGGCCTTGACCCGGGCCATCGGCTCGCGGGCACCACTGAGCCCGCAGGTCCTGGAACTCGGTACCTTGGCAGGGGATGTGTTTCTGTTGTGCAGCGACGGCCTGTACCAGGCGCTTAGCCACTCTGAGTTGGGCCAGGCCTTGAGCCAGGGAAATCCGCAACGTGTCCTGGACCAGCTGTTTGCAGGTGTCTTGCGCGGTACGGCCGGCGACAACCTGACCGCTGTGGTGGTGCAGTCATGCGCGACCTGACCCACTTTGCCTTTGCCAAGGCCCCGGTAAACCCACCGCGCGACGGAGCCCCCGAGTTGCTGTACAACGAGTTTGCCCTGACCCGCAGCCTGCGGCATGAGCAGGTGGTGCGTGTGTATTCATTTGAAGTGGATGCTCCCGGCCAGATCGCATTCTTTACCATGGAACTGCTCCAGGGCATGACCCTTGACCGGTTGCTGCTGGAGTGCCCCGGCGGTTTACCCTGGCAAGCGCTGCAAGGCATCGCCATGCAATTGCTCGACGCGTTGCGCCATAGCCATCAGCAGGGTGTGCTGCACGGGGATGTGAAACCCGCCAATGTCATGGTGGGAGACGGCGGCTTGCGCTTGTTCGATTTCGGTCTGGGCGAGGCTTGCGGACTGGCCCCGGCGGGTTCTCCAGGCTTGAGTCGCAGCCGCTTCAATGCCTGGACGCCCGCGTACGCCGCGCCGGAGTTGCTGGCTGGCGGAGCACTGTCGGCCAGCGCCGACCTGTATGCAGTGGCCTGTGTGTTGTACGAATTGGCACAAGGCCGGCGCCACGCCAGTGACAGGCCGGCCCGGCCCCGGCAACTGCCTCGCCATTGCTGGCCTGTATTGCGTATGGCGTTGACGGCTGACCCTGAACGCAGGGCCGTTACTCTTGATGAATTACGCGCGGTGCTCGCTGATCGCAGGAAGGGCCTGGGCCGCTGGTTCTAGACGGGCAAGTCGTGCAGCTGGCAATACTCGAACCAACTCAGGCCTGCCATTTGCGCCACCTCCTTGTGCACCTCAAGGCGTTGCGCCTCGAAATCCGCCGGGGAATGCGCCGTCAATTTCAGCGTCAGTTCCCAGGCGAACAAGCCCTGTTGCTCGGCTTCTGCCTCGAAGGCTTCATGCAGGCGCTCGGCGCGGTACTGCTCCATGGTTTCCCCTTTGGCCTGGGCCGCCAGGGGGTTCAACGTATTCAGTTCCGCGGCCAGGGCCGGGTGTTCACTCAAGAATCGGTCCAGGGCTAGCTGGTGGTTTTCGCCGGGTTGGGACAAAGGTTTACTCCACGGTAAGAGAGACGGTCAGTGTGGCTTGGACATTAAAAAAGCCGCCATGGCTGCATAGGCGGGCAAGGTCACCCCATCATTGGCGGCGTTGCCGGCCACCGGGTGGGAGGCATAGCGAACAATCACCATTTCGGCCTTGGGGTCGATGTAGGTGCTCTGGCCATGCACCCCGCGGGCCATGAAGGCGCCGTCGGGATTGTGGGTTACCCACCACATGTTGCGATAGCTCCAGCCCTTCAATTGAGCGTAGCCGGCCTGGGCGAACGCCTGCTTGTCGCCGCCCTGGCGAATATCCGTCACCACGTTTTCGGGCACGATCTGCTGGCCATTGAAGCGCCCGCCGTTGCGCAGCATCTCGGCAAACCGGGCCAGGTCCCGCAGCCCGGTGTTCAGGCCGCCACCGGCGAAGGGTGTGCCGATGGAGTCAACGGTGAAGTAGGCGTCCTGTTCGGCGCCAAGCCGACTCCAGATGCGTTCGCTGAGCAGTTGCGCGACGTTGCGCCCGGTCGCGCGGGCAATCACCCAGCCGAGTACGTCGGTATTGACGGTCTTGTAGCCGAAGGCACGCCCGTGTTCGCCACGCTGCTTAACCGTTTGCAGGAACTCGTAGTAGCTGCGCGGCCCGGTGTAGTCCTTGGGTTTGGGCAGCGGGTTGCCGGCCTGGGCGTGGGCCCAGACTTCGGCATTGGGGTCGGCATACTCTTCGCTGTAGTCCAGGGCGGTGGTCATGTCCAGCACCTGGCGCAAGGTGGCGCTGCCAAAGGCCGAACGGCCGAGTTCGGGCACGTAGTCGACGATCTTTTTCTGTGGGTCCAGAGTGCCATCGGCCACCAGCATCGCGCCCAGGGTACCGATCACCGATTTGGTGACCGACATGGCCGCGTGTTGCCCATCCTCCTTGAGCACCCCGAAATAACGCTCATAAACCACCGTGCCGCGATGCATCACCACGATGCCATCGGTGTAGGTGGCGTCCAGGGCCTGGCGCCAAGTCAGCGGCTGGGCTGCACCCACTGGCTGCACGGGGATTGCATCGAGTGCCGGGTCGAGTTTGCGTGGCAATGCCAGCGGTGCGCCGAGCCCGCGGGAGACGTTCACCGTGGGCATCAATTGGCGAAAGTTGGCGACACTCCAGCGCATCGCCGGGAAGCGGAAATAGCTGCCGTCTTCAAAGCGTACGGTGCGGTCGGCCGGCGGCGGTGCGCCGACCATCCATTGCAGCCTGGCCGGGTCGCTGGCCTGGGCATCGGCGAAGGTAGGGGTGGCGGCGCCGGCCAACGGGCTGGTCAGCCCCAGCAGCGCACAGGCCATGAGGGGAGTGAATCGCAGCATCAGTCGAGTCCGTTCGAGGGGTGCGTCGTTTTTTACGACAACCAGTGCGCCAAAGGATGGGCCAACCCGAGCCAATCGACAAGCAGCAAGCCCCTGCGGTGATTCTGAATAAATGCGCCAGGGGCGGCAAAAGCCTTTCGCTTGCGGTGTCAGGGCGTGTAGCGTTACCCCGTGATAAGGCGACAGCCAGGTGTTATTTTGCGACCCTGGCATCAGGGACCGAGGGACAGGTGATGGCGCAAACGCTGTTCAAGCTTTTCTTCACCCAGCGGCTGGCGGCCCTCGCCAGTACCGAGTCGTTGCGGGCCATACGCGAGGGGCTGTTGTGGATCCTGCCGTGCCTGCTGGTATCGGCCGGTTTCCTGATCCTGTCCGAATGCGCCCGAGTGCTGGGTTTCGACCCTCAGGTGGTGGCCTTCCTGGCGGGGTTGCACAACCAGATCAGCTCGGTGATCCCGCTGCTGGTGGCAGCCTCCATCGGTTACATGCTCGCGATCCAGCACCGCCTGCCGCAACTCCCGGTAGCGTTCCTGTGCCTGGCCCATGTAGTGATCGCCACGTTTGTGCTGCGGGATTTTCCCCGAGCCTCGGCGACCTTCGTGTTGTTCATCGCCATCGCCTCACCGCTGATCAATGTGCCCGCCATCGCCTGGCTGCATCGGCGTCGCTGGACGCGGTTGATCAACGAAGACCTGGTGGGGCACAACCTCAAGGGCACCCTCAATATGGTGGTGCCGGGGGCAATCACGGCGCTCGGGCTGGTGCTCGTGCTGTCGTTGCTGTTGCAGATTCCGCAGGTGGCACAGCTTCAGGGGCCGCAGGTGCTCGATGCACTGGAGACGCCCTATGGCAGCGGCCTGTTTGTGACCCTGATGAATTCGCTGCTGTGGTTTTTCGGGATCCATGGGGTCTACGCCATGCAGCCGTTTTTTGATGTGCTGGACCAGGCGGTCGGGCTCAATAATGCGGCGGTGGCCGCGGGCGAGCCGGTCAAATATCTACTGAATGGCGGCTTGCTGGGCAGTTTCGCGTTTATCGGCGGTTCGGGTGGTGCCCTGTGCCTGCTGCTGGCGATCCTGCTGTTTTCCAAAAGCCGGTCCATGCGATTGGTGGCGATGGCGAGCCTGCCGTTGTCGTTGTTCAATGTCAGTGAAGTGCTGTTGTTTGGCTTGCCGATCATTCTTAACCCGCGGCTGTTCATTCCCTTTCTGGTGGTCCCGGCGTTCAACGTGATACTGGCGTTGATGGTGGTGCAGATTGGCTGGGTGTCGCCTGCGGTGGTGAGCGTGCCATTTACTGCGCCGGTGTTGCTCAACGCCTACCTGAGCACCCACGGCGATCTCGCGGCAGTGTTGCTGCAGGTGGTGTTGCTGGGGGTTGGCATGCTGATCTATGCGCCCTATGTGCGCGCGATCAACCGCCAGGCCACGGAGGGCGGCACGGTGTATTTGAAGTCGCTGGACATGACCTTTCGCGGCCTGGAAGAAAAAGGCCGCTTGCTGGAGCTGGACCCGGTGATGGCGTCCCACAAGGCCCAGGCGCGCCAGGTCAGCGAGTTGAGCCATATCCAGCAGATCAGCGACTACGAGTTCTACCTCGAATTCCAGCCGCAGATTTCCACCCGGACTGGGCTATGCACCGGTTGCGAAGCGTTGATGCGGGCCCGGGACGCCGAAGGTACGGTGCATTCACCCTGGGAGTTCCTGCAATGGCTAGCCCATGCCAGGTTGATGCCCGACGTGGATGTGTGGGTGGCATCCCAGGCTGTGCGCCAGTACCAGAAGTGGCAGAAGGTCGGGTTTACGTTGCCGATGACGATCAATATCTCCAGTGCCACGCTGACTACCCCGGCGTATGGTGATCGGCTGGTGGAGATACTGGCCCAGGCCCACGGGCAGGTTTCGGTGGAGATCACCGAGGATGCGCTGGTGGGCGATATCCAGGGCACGCGGCAGATGATCGAGAAGCTCCAGGCGATTGGTGCCAAGGTGTATATCGACGACTTCGGCACCGGATTTTCAGCGCTGAGTTACCTGCACCAGTTCCCCGTGGATTTCATCAAGATCGATCGCAGTTTCGTGGTCGCCCAGCATGATCCAAAGGGCGCCCAGGTGTTGACCGGGATGCTGCGGTTCTGTGAGGCGTTGAACCTCGGGGTGGTGGTGGAGGGCGTGGAAACCGCCGAGCAACTGGCGTTTTTGCAGTCGGGCTCGGAGCTGATCATCCAGGGCTGGTATTTCAGCAAGGCGCTGCCGGGCGATGAACTGGAGCGGTTCGTGCGCGGGCGGTATACCCAGATGCAATCTAACGCTCCAGAACCCCTCTGAAGGTTGCGCTCAACGCCCGCAATGTCTCGCGGGAGCGGCCGTCGCTGATGCGGCTATGCAGCACGATTTCACTGACGGGCAATGCCGGTAATCCGTACTGTTCGCTGACGTCCACGGCGCCCGCCGGCGCCACTCGCCGGGCCAGCGCCGCCACACCCAGGCCGGCGCTGACTGCTGCACCCACCGCCATTACGCCGCCGCCGACAAACACTTCGGTCCAGTCAATCCGCGCCTCATCCAGCGCGCGCACCGCCAGGTGTCGCACGCCGCAGGGCGAGGCCATGGTTGCCATGCGCAGGGGCGTGCCGGGCGTGTGCTGCCAGGTAGGCGCGGCGAACCAGCCAAAGCGCTCCACCACCAATACCTCACCGTCCTGGCGATCGCCTTCGTTGCGCACGATCACCGCGTCCAGTTCGTTGCGGTCGAACGCCGCCACCAGGTCGCGGGACGATGCAATCCGCACCTCCAGGATCACCAGCGGGTCATAGGCGGCCAGGCGGCTGAGCCACAGTGGCAGGTCCGGCCCGGCCACGTGGTCGCTGATGCCGATCACCAACCGTCGCGGGGCGCCATTGCCCATGTCACCCAACGCCCGTTCGTGGGCATTGAGCAATGCGCGGGCGGCGACGATGAACTGCTCGCCCTGGGGCGACAGCCGCACATGCCGCGGTGTACGAACCAGCAGGCGATAACCGAGGCGTTCTTCCAGGCGCTTGAGCTTGAGGCTGATGGCTGCCTGCGAGGTGTCCAGTGCCTGGGCCGCGCGGGTGAAGCTGGCGAAATCGGCGACCAGGACAAAGGCGTGCACGGTGTCGATATCCAGCGGCTTGAGTGTGTCGGTCATTTCAGTTCCTTATCACACCTATATCCGGTGATATCTTGCTGAAATCATGGGCGCTGCGCAAGCTGGGCACTCATCTGAACAGGAGCGCCATGATGTTTGCCAAACAGTATTCACACCGCTTGCCAGCCGATTACGACATGGGTGTCATCCGTGAGCGGGCCGCTCGCCTGGGGCCGTTGTGGGATCATGCCGAGGGTTTGCTGTTCAAGGCGTTTATCGCCCAGGAGCGAGGGCAGGGGCCGGGGGTGGGTAACCTGTATTCGTCGGTTTATCTGTGGTCGGATCCTTTGCAGGCTGCGGATTTCTTGCTCGGCGAGCGCTTCCAGAAGGTCCTCGACAGTTTTGGCCAGCCGCACATTGAGTCCTGGTTACCGCTGGACGTGCAGCGAGGTCCGGCGCAAGACGCCTTGAGCCTGTATCGGGAGGAGTGGGCGCTGGCGCCGGGGGCGGACCGCGGGCAAATCCTCGCCGCAGAAAAGGCCCGCAACCAGCAGCTCGCGGACAGCAGCGATAACTTCGCGGTGTTTCTGGCGCTGGATGTGCAGGCGTGGAAGCTGGTGCGAATTACCTTGTCGGCGAAGGCGCTGGATGTGAACCATCCGGGCAATGGCTACGAGGTGTTCTACCTGGCGCGGCCCGGGGTGTGAATGCCGGTAGCCGCCGATTCGTCGGCGGCTACCTGTACCGTCAGGAATTGAGACGCGCCTGAGGCTGGCTCAGCTTGCGCTCGGCCACGGCGCCGAACACCAGGCCCAGGGTGGTCCACAGCACCAGTTGAATCCCCAGGGAAGCCACGCGGAATTTCCACAGCAACACTGCCGAGAATTGTTCCGGCACTTCGTTGATGGTCGGGAACAAGCTGCCGGCCACCGACACGATCACGATGTACAGCGCCACACCGAGGATTGTGCCTGTCCAAAGGCCACGGCTGGCAATCAGCTTGCGCGCCGCGTTGATCGCAATCACCGCAGCCGCCACCGACACCAGCAGCATCAGGAAGAACAGCTTGGTGCGTTGCGCGATGGTGGCGGGGTCGCCCACCGATGGTGGGTTGGCCGGATACTTCAGCCCCGGCACCACGATGATCGTCACAAACGCCGCCAATGCCAGCAGCGCTGCCAAGCCACGGGGGCCGACCTTGCCGATGCGGCCCAGGGAGTAGGCGAACACCAGGGCGAAAATGCCACCCAGGGAGACGCTGTACACCACCACGCCGGTGAACAGGCCGAAGGTACTTTGTACTTCGCGGCTCACCAGTTCTTCTTCCGGCGCGTCGCCGTGCATCTGTGCCATCTGATCTTCGAAGGCGATGGCCTTGTCGATCTGCGGCTCACCAAAAGTCTTGGCGAAGCCGAAGGCCAGGATGCCGGCGAGCAGGCCCACCAGCATCCCGCGAACGAGTAAATGCCCTGTCATGTCGTCACGCTCCAATCAATGGCAGGGGAAACCCAGCAGGTGGCGACCGTCATGCACAAACTCATGCACGTACATGCCTTTGAACACGGCCGTCGCGCCTTGCTCGGCGCCGACGAAGTAAATCGCGAGCAACAGCAGCAGGCCGCCGAAGATCGCCCAGGGCAGGATTTCGCCCAGGGGAATGGACGGTATTGAAACGTCGGAGCCAGTTGCAGCGGTATAAGCCATGAGAACCTCCAGGGATGACGCGTCCCGAAATGGATAGCGAGTTGGCTGAAACAGGGTCTGGCTTACGGCTAGAAGGCCGAATACAGTGGCGCGACCGCGCCGGCATTGAACCGGCTTCCTGTTGCAGAATATTTGAAACATGTTGAAACAACTTCGCAAGTCTACGCTGACTGCACCTTAAAACCAGAGCGATTTGTCATGCAGGCCACCCGTTTGACCCTTGTTGCCCACGCCAGCACCCGTGCCCAGAAACAGGCACGCTTTGCGCTGGATGAGTCGGTGGAGATGGACTGGCAGCAGGCGGCGCTTTCCCAGGGGCAACGCTTCAAGCGTGCACCCCGGGTGCTGTGCGGCCCGGAGGCACGGACCCGGCAGACGGCGGCGCTGTTTGCCGACGATGCTTTGGTTGAAACAGCCCTGCGCGATTGTGATTTTGGCCGCTGGCAAGGGTTGGCGATCGAGGAGGTTCAGCAGGCCGAACCCGAAGCGCTTCAGGCCTGGTTGACCGACAGCACCTCGGCGCCCCACGGCGGCGAGTCGGTAGTGCAACTGTGTGAGCGGATAGGGCAGTGGTTGCAGTCCCTCGAGCAATCCCCGGGGCATGTCGTGGCGGTGACGCATCCATTTGTGATCCGCGCAGCGCTGCTGCATGTCATGCAATGCCCACCCGCCATGTTCAACCTGATCGACGTGGAACCGCTGTCATCCACCGAGTTGCGCTTCAATGGGCGTTGGCGCCTGCGCCTGGAAACTCACGCCTGACGTCCCGAACATGGCAAAATCCGTTCCCCGCACCGAGACCACCCATGAAGACTTTCCCATGAAACGCATCCTGATCATCGGCATTGGCGCCGGCAACCCTGACTACATCACGATGCAGGCGGTCAAGGCGCTCAACCGCACCGACGTGTTTTTCCTGATGGACAAGGGCCAGAGCAAGGACAAGCTGATCGACCTGCGCCGGGAAATCTGCGAGACCTACATCACCGATCACGCCTACCGCTTTGTCGAGGCCGATTGCCCCGAGCGGGTGCGTGGCGATATCGACTACACCACCGCCGTGAAGGACCTGAACCGCGACAAGCAGCAGACCTTCGAACGGATGATCAATGAAGAAATGGCCGACGGCGAAGTGGGCGCATTCCTGGCCTGGGGCGATCCCGCACTGTACGACAGCACCATTCGTATCCTGCAGGCGATCCTCGCCAGCGGCAGCTGCGAATTCGAATTTGAAGTGATCCCCGGGATCACCAGCGTCCAGGCGTTGGCGGCGCAGCACAAAGTGCCGCTGAACCGCATCGGTCGCTCCATCGAAATCACCACCGGGCGCCGGTTGGCGGCGGGGCAGGCGAGTGATGCCGACACCCTGGTTGTCATGCTCGATGCCGAAGATTCCTACCGCACCGTGGCCGATCAGGACCTGGATATCTACTGGGGCGCCTACCTGGGCACACCGGATGAAATCCTGATCAGCGGCAAAGTGGCCGAGGTTGCCGAAGAGATTGAACGTGTGCGCAAGGCGGCGCGCCAGGCCAATGGCTGGATCATGGATACCTATTTGTTGCGCAAACCCTAGAGGTTGATGCTCATGCTCAAACTGATTGCCCTGACGGTAGCGCTGTTTACCGGCGCCGCACAGGCCGAAGACGTATTGCACACCGACCTGCCGCTGCCTTATCTGGAACAGACTCAAAGTGATGCCCGCAACGAGCCGCTGGTGATCTTCCTGCACGGTTATGGCAGTGACGAGGCCGACCTGTTCGGGCTCAAGGACCGCTTGCCGTCGACCTGGACCTACCTGTCTGCACGGGCACCGATGCCGGTGGAGGGCGGTGGTTATCGCTGGTTTCGCAAGAAGCCGGGCGATGGCGATTTTGATGGCGAGACCGCCGACCTGCAGAGCAGCGCCAAGCTGATCGAGGCCTTCGTCGCCCAGGCCACCACCAAGTACCACACCCAACCTGAGCGGGTGTTTCTGGTGGGTTTCAGCCAGGGTGCGATCATGTCGTACGAAGTCGGGTTAAGACATCCCGAAACCCTGCGCGGGATTTCGGCGTTGAGCGGCAGCCTGCTGCCGGTACTCAAGGCCGAACTCAAGCCGGATGCGCGACTGGGCAAGCTGGCGATTTTCATCGGTCACGGGACGCTGGACCAGGCGCTGCCGTACTACTCGGCAACGCGGGCCAACGAGGTATTGCAGGGGATTGGCCTCACCCCGGAATTCCACGGCTACCCGGGGATGATTCATACCGTCGGTGAGGCGGAGTTGCTGGACTTGAAGCAGTGGCTGGAAAAGAGCCTGCGTTGAATCCTGCGATGTGAACGCGATCAAAAATGTGGGAGCGGGCTTGCTCGCGAAGACGGTGTTGCAGTCAGCACATGTATTAACTGACCCACCGCATTCGCGAGCAAGCCCGCTCCCACATTGGATTTTCATTGCCAGATTAAAACCGGTTATTTACCGCCGATAATCTGCTTCACCAACAGTGCATGACCGGCTTCATCATCCGCCCGGGAAATGGCCTGCACCACCAATTGGTGGCTGCCGGAACCCGTCAGGAAGGTGGAACTCAGTGTCTTGCCACCGCCCATGGTCGCGGTGCTGTCGACCTGGCGCAGGGCCAGGCCTTTCACGGTGAGTTTCTTCTCGGCGCCTTTCTTGAAGTCCGGCAGGGCGGCGCTTTGTTCCTTGACGAAATCCGCCACGGCACCGTCGAGGAACTGCGGGTCGTTGTCCTTGATCAGGCCGGCGACACTCGGTTTTTCGACGACGAAGATCACGCTTTTGGTGGCCTGGTCACTGTACATCGTGCCGCTGGCGCCTGCGGTGCCGTGCTCGGCATCACCGGCCGGCAGTGGGTCGGCCAGGTAGGACTTGGGCAGGTTGAAGCTGAACTTGCCATCCAGGGTGGAGATGGTCTGGGTGGCGGTCTTCTGCGCCGCTGGCTTGCTGGCGGCGAGGACTTGGCTGGCGCCGAAGCCGGCGGCCAGCGCGAGGGCCAAGAGGGCTGCGGTCTTGCTGAGGGTGGCCATGAAGCTCTCCAGGGATGAACGAAATTGCGCCGTATTCTGTCAGAAAACTCGCAAGATCGTTCATCTCCATCCCTACACCTTGTCGGACTCTTCCTCGATCCGGTCCATCTCAAACAGCCGTGCCAGTTCCGTCCGGGCTTCCTGGGCAGACTGCATCACCTTGGCCGCGTCGTCATACACGGCGTGTTGGGCCGCCAGCAATTGCAGGTCATGGTTTTTGAAGCGGCTGATGCGCGCGTCGGCCTGGGCCTGGGTCAAGCCAAGGCCCACCAGGGTGCGGCGGCTCATTTCCAGGCTGGAGTAAAACGTCTCGCGCACCGGTGACGCGTCGAGGTCCACCAGGCGGTGCACATGCTGGCGGTTACGGGCGCGGGCGATGATCTTCATGTGCGGGTAGAGGCTGCGTACCAGCGCGGCGGTCTTGATGTTGATCTCGGGGTCGTCCATGGCGATCACGAAAAACTCGGCCTGGTCGACTTTCGCTGCGTGAAGGATTTCCGGGCGCTGCGGGTCGCCGTAGAACACCGGCATGCCGCCGAAACTGCGGGTCAGTTCGATGGTTTCCACCGAGGTGTCGAGGGCAATGAACGAGATGTTCTGTGCCCGCAGGATCCGCGCCACGATCTGCCCCATGCGGCCCATCCCGGCGATCACCACCCGTGGCGCATCGCTTTCGATGGCACGGTATTCCTCGGGTACTTCCACCGGCTTGGCCTTGGGCTTGAACAGCTTCGGGCAGAGCAACAGCAGCAATGGCGTCACGGCCATGGACAGGGTGATGGTCAGCACCAGGATGTCGTAGAGGTGCGGCTCGAACAGGCCCTGGTCGCGGCCGATCTTGAACACCACGAATGCGAACTCACCACCGGCTGCCAGCACCACGCCCAGGCGCAGCGCGCTTTCAGGGTTCAGGCCGCCTGCCAGGCGACCCACGCAAAACAGCAGCGGCAACTTGATGGCGATCAGCAGCAGGGTCAGCCCCAGCACGATCACCGGCGCGCTGAACAGCAGGCTGATATTGGCGCCCATGCCCACGCTGATAAAAAACAGACCCAGCAGCAGGCCCTTGAACGGTTCGATCTGCGATTCCAGCTCATGCCGGTATTCGGAGTCTGCCAGCAGCAACCCGGCGAGGAAGGCGCCGAGGGCCATGGACACGCCCACCAATTCCATCAGCCATGCGGTGCCGATCACCACCAGCAACGCGGTGGCGGTGGAGACCTCCCGCAGGCCGGTCTTGGCGACGATGCGAAACACCGGCCGCAACAGATAGCGCCCGCCGATGATCACCACGGCGATGCTGCCCAGTACTTCCAGGCCGTGTCGCAGGCCCTGGGAGGTGGTGGCGGGATGATCGCTGCCCGCGAGCAGCGGCACCATGGCGATCAACGGGATGGCGGCGATGTCCTGGAACAACAGAATCGCAAAGGCCAGTCGCCCGTGGGGCTGGTTGAGTTCCTTGCGCTCGGCGAGGCTTTGCAGGCCAAACGCGGTGGAGGAGAGCGCCAGGCCAAGGCCCAGCGCAATCGCGCTGTTCCATGATTGGCCAAACACGAACAGCGCGACCACGCCGATCACGGTGCCCGTCAGTAACACCTGTGCCAGGCCTACACCGAACACTGCCTTGCGCATCACCCACAGACGCTTCGGTGACAACTCCAGGCCAATGATGAACAGCAGCAATACCACCCCAAGTTCGGAAAACTGGCTGACGCTTTGCGGGTTGCCCACCAGGCCCAGCACCGATGGGCCGATGATCACTCCGGCCAGCAAGTAACCCAGCACGGCACCCAGTTGCAGGCGCTTGGCCAGGGGCACGGTCAGGACGGCAGCGAGCAGGAATACAACGGCCGCTTGTAACAGGTTGCCTTCATGGGGCATTGGGAACTCCGGGATCGTTTTGCTGAATCAACAGGTTTTACTGTAGGAGCGAGCTTGCTTTGCAGGTCCCAAGGCCTTCGCCTCCGGGTTCATTGGATGTCGTCCGGTTCTTTCGCAGCACTCTCCAAACTATTAATACCATTTATTTCAATGAGTTTTATGCACGTGGCGGTCGGGATCATCCGTGGTGCCGGCGCTGTGGTCGTGTCTTCAGCCGCGCGAAAGGGTGGTTTTTTATGGGCTGAGCATTGTGCGGGAATAATCTACAAACACTTTTCCGGGACAGACGGAAGCCTGTACACGGCAGGAACTCCTACAATTATGCCCTTGAGTTTATATTCCATGGATGGAATATTTGCATGAGTTGGGACATTGAATACACGGACGAGTTTGGAATCTGGTGGGGCGGTCTGGATGCAAAGGAGCAATCCTCAGTATCGGTCAGTGTGGATTTACTGAGCCTTCTGGGGCCAGGCCTTGGCTTCCCCCCGCAGCAGCGATATCAAGGGCTCCAGGCATGGCTGCCTGCGAGAGTTGCGGGTGCAACATGCCGGGCGGCCTTACCGCGTCCTGTATGCATTTGATCCGCGCCGGTGTGCCTTGTTGCTGATTGGCGGGGATAAAACCGGTCGAGGCCGGTGGTATGACGAATACGTCCCGCTGGCTGAGAAGTTGTATGACGAACATTTGGAAACACTGCTTAAAGAGGGCCGTCACCATGGCTAAAAAATTCAGTGAGCTGCAGGCTCGCATGACACCGCAAGCCCGGGCCAATGCAGAGCGCATCTTCCAGCAACACCTGAAAGAAATGCCCCTGCATGAACTGCGCAAGGCGCAACAGATGAGCCAGGATACGCTGGCCAAGGCGCTGAATATCAATCAGGCGGCAGTGTCCAAAATGGAGCGGCGTACCGACATGTATATCAGCACGCTGCGTAACTATATCCGCGCCATGGGAGGAGAACTGGAGATTGTCGCTACGTTTCCTGATGGCCAGGTAAAGATCGAGAACTTTGCCCACTGAGTCATCCGCTCCGTCAAAGCCCGGCCATGCGCCGGGCTTTTTTGTTCGCTGAATGCCTGTCGTCATTGTGCAGCTTAATGGACAATACTCGCCATTCTTGCCCTCATCGGACATCAACGTGAACCAACTCCTCGCCATGCGTGCCTTCGTCCGTGTCGTCGAAACCGGCTCCTTCAGCCGCGCGTCCGACCAGTTGGCACTGCCGCGTTCCACCGTCAGTAAACTCATCACGGACCTGGAGAAGCACCTTGGCGTCAAGTTGATGCATCGCACCACCCGTGCGCTGGCGGCGACGCCGGAGGGGTTGGAGTACTACAGCCACGCGCTGTGCCTGGTGGCGGAACTCGATGAACTGGACAATGCCCTGCGCGGGCAGAAGCTCAAGCCCGGCGGCCACCTGAAAGTGGATGCGCCGGCGTCCTTTGCCAATTGCCTGCTGATCCCGGCGCTGGTGGATTTTCATCGTGAGTACCCTGAGATCACCATCGCCCTGGGCATCAGCGACCGCGCCGTGAATATCGTGGGGGAGGGCGTGGATTGCGTGCTGCGCGCTGGCAAGCTCGATGACATGGCGATGATCGCCCGCAAGGTTGTCGACCTCGAGTACGTCACTTGTGCGGCCCCCGGCTACCTGGAGCGCATGGGTACGCCCGTGTCTCCCGAGGACCTCGAGAAGAACCACCTCAAGGTGGGGTATTTCTTTGCCGGGTCGGGTAAGCCGGAGCCGTTGATTTTCGAGAAGGGCGCGACTCGGTATGAGGTAGGCAACTGCGCGTTTTCCACCAACGAAGGCAACGGCCTCAAGGAAATGCTGCTCGCCGGCCTGGGCGTCGGGCAGCATTTCAAGACCATCGTTGACTACTACGTAGAGGCAGGCCATTTAGTCCCGGTACTCGAAGACTGGACCCGGCCCGCCACGCCGTTGCACATCATCTATCCACCCAATCGCCATCAGAACGCCCGGCTGAAGGTATTTATCGACTGGGTGATCGAGCGGTTCGGCGTCAGGCAATAATCGCTGTCACGCGGATTTCAATGCGCATTGCCGGCAGCCCCAGGGCTTCTACTCCCAGCTCAGTCCAGATGGGGGCGTGATTGGGCATGTAATGGCGGTACCACTTGACCATCTGCTCGTTCACCTCCGGCGGGAAACCTCCCACGTGGTAGGAATTGACGTGTACCACATGCTCCCAGCCGGCGCCGGCTGCCGCCAGGGTGCGTTCGAGGTTTTGAAAGGCCAGGGCGATCTCGTCGGTGAGGGATTCGGGAATTTGGAACTCGTCATCCCAGCCGCCCTGGCCCGAGGTTTCGACGCGGTTGCCGATTTTGACCGCCTGGGTGTAATGCAGGGTTTCGCGTGCAATGTCGCCGTAACCGGGTGTGATGAAAAACTCGGGCTTGCTCATGGTGTTCCTCGGTTTCAGTGGTTGACCCGACAAAGGTTAATGGACTGAATCTGCGAACAAAATCCGCGTTTTTTGTCATCACTGTGCAGCGATATGGATAGTCCGAGTATCAGTTTTTCACATTCCCGTAGCCCGCCCTTTGTTACTATCGCCCTCCGTCGTCGCCAGGAGTCACCGTCACATGCAACACCAGTGGGATGAAATGCACCGCACCCGCAAGCCCACGTTTGTGTTGTGTGGCGAGCCCCAGGGGGATGTGCTCAATCTCTACGTGCATGGTTATTCGGCGTTCTTCAACCAGCAACAACTGGGTAGTTTCTCCCGGCAACTGGCAACCATCGAAGGCTCCACCAACCTGATGCTGTTCTGGCCGGCAGGGCATTTCCTGGAAAACCTGTTTGCGCCGTTCAAGGATGTGATTACCTCGATGTTGGGTGGCGGTAGCCTGGGTGCCGCAACCATCGGGGTGGGCAAGGCGATTGCCTATTTCCTCGACCACTACAAAAGCGTCGAGGCGCGGGTGGATGAGGTCGCCAAAAGCCTGCTGCCCGAATTGGCCAACTACCTCCATGGCGAGTCGATCAAGGTGCGGCAGATCAACCTGATCGGCCACTCCCTGGGCGCGCGCATCCTGGTCAAGAGTCTGCTGGCCAGCCCTGAGGTGGCCCGTGAGTTGCCGCTGAACAACCTGCTGCTGATGGGCGGTGCAATTTGTACCTCCAGCCCCTGGGACCTGGTCTCGGCGCCGCTCAGCGGTCGGGTGATCAACTGCCACTCGAGCAAGGATTGGGCGCTGGCGCTCAAGCCTGACACCGAGCGCTGCATCGGTCGTTATGCGATCCCGCTGACACCGGCGCTCAAGGCCAAGGTCGCCAACGTGCACCTGGCCACGTTCGACCACGCCGCGTATTGGCCGCAACTGAAGACGGTGGTGCAGTACACCGACCTGCTGCAGGAACGCCGGGGCATGATCCGCGCCGATCAGCGCAGCAGCGAAGTGCGCTTTGCGGAAGAGGATGTCGAGCTGTTCCCGCTGCTGGTGCAGGCGCGGCCGGAGGAGTTGCAGTTTTTCGCCGAGCTGATGGCGCAAAAGCGCAGTGCCTCTATCGACGCCACCGTGCGCGAGCCCTTGAAGCTGGCCATCGAGTTGCAGCGCATGGGCGGCGACACCTTTATGAACCTGGCCCGTGGTCATGGCGTGAGCTATCGCGAAATCGCCCAGGACGTGGCGCAGCGGGTGGGTATCAAGTTTGATCAACCGATCGAGAAAGTGGCCCTTGCTGATCTGGAACTGCAGGTTGCCGAGCGGCTGATCGAGCAATACAAGGACAAGCTCAGCCAGGCTGATCGCCAAGTGTTCGAGGCAGAGTTGAAGGCCGCGGCACAAAAGGAACAGGGTTTTTTCAATCGTTTCGATGTCGGGCGCTCAGCCACCACTGCCCTCAGCGGGACCGCGCTGGCCGGGTTGACGGGGTTTATCCTGCGCCGGGGCGCGGCCACGGCCATTCCGGTGGTGGGGCAGGCGCTCGCGGCGGCGATGCTGCTGGTGACCGGCGTGCGGGCGTTTTCCGGCCCCGCGTATTCCATCACCACCCTGGCGGTGCTGGTGATCGGGGTGATTCGCGAGCGCCTGGAGCGTGAAGCACTGAACCAGGAGATGGATCTGGTGGTCCAGGTGGTAGAGGCATTTGATCTGCCCCGGGAGACGGTGATGCGTACCGTTGCGTCTGACTGATAAGCTGCGTTCACGTCTTGTGTGAAAGCCTGGTACCCCGCGTGAAATTCAGCCTGCCCAAAATCGCTACCGCCCCGTTCTGCCCGCCGGAAGTCGCCGGCTCCATCGTCGTTGATCCCCGTGCCTCGTTTTTCAAACGTGCGCTGATGTTTGCCGGCCCTGGCTTGCTGATTTCCATCGGCTATATGGACCCGGGCAACTGGGCCACCGCCATCGAGGCCGGTTCGCGCTACGGCTACAACCTGTTGTTCGTGGTGCTGCTGGCGAGCCTGGCGGGGATGGCGGTGCAGTGCCTGTGCTCACGGCTGGGCATCGCCACCGGCAAGGACCTGGCGCAACTGAGCCGCGAGCGCTACAGCCGGCGCTCGTCGTTCGTGCAGTGGATCCTTGCGGAAATCTCGATCATCGCCACCGACCTCGCCGAAGTCCTCGGCTGCGCCCTGGCGTTTCACCTGTTGCTGGGCGTGTCACTGACCACCGGGATTGTCATCACTGCCTTCGATACCTTGCTGATCCTGGCCCTGCAAAATCGAGGCTTCCGCCGGCTGGAAGCGATCATGCTGGCACTGGTGGCGACTATCGGCGTGTGTTTCTTCATCGAGCTGGTGCTGATCAAGCCTTACTGGCCCGACGTGTTTCGTGGTTTCACCCCGTCGTTGTCCGCCATCAGTGATGCCGCACCGTTGTACCTGGCCATTGGCATACTGGGGGCCACGGTGATGCCCCATAACCTCTACCTGCACAGCTCCATCGTGCAAACCCGGCTGTTCGGCAAGGACCTGGCCAGCCGCCAGGACGCGGTGAAATTGGCGCGTATCGATACCATCGGTTCCCTGTCCCTGGCACTGCTGGTCAACGCGGCAATCCTGATACTGGCCGCCGCTGCGTTCCACCAGACCGGCCACACTGATGTGGTGGAAATCCAGGACGCCTATCACTTGCTCGACCCGCTGGTGGGTGGCGTGTTCGCCAGCGTGCTGTTCGGTGTTGCGCTGTTGGCTTCGGGCCAGAGCTCCACGTTCACCGGCACCATTGCCGGGCAAGTGATCATGGAAGGCTACCTCAACCTGCGCATTCCCTGCTGGCAGCGACGGCTGATCACCCGTGGCCTGGCGCTGATCCCGGCGTTCCTCGGGGTGTGGCTGATGGGGGATGATGCCATCGGCAAGCTGCTGATCCTCAGCCAGGTGGTGTTGAGCCTGCAGTTGCCGTTTGCGTTGTTTCCGCTGATCCGCATGACGGGTGACAAGCGCCTGATGGGGCCGTTCGTCAACAGCTTGCCTACGCGGCTGCTGGCCTGGAGCTTGTTTGTGGTGATCAGCGGGGCGAATGCCTGGCTGATCGGGCAGTGGTTGTTTTGAGCGAAGTGAATTAAGTCAAAACGGCCAATGATGTGTATTTCGCCACCATGGGGTCGGCTGTCACTAACTTCATCGGCTCAATGATAGCCGTTGCAATGATGAGCCGATCAAACGGGTCCCTGTGATGGTGTTCAAGGTCCTTGACCGCGATGGCGTGCTCCGAGGTGATGGGCAGTTCCACGTAGCCGCTTTCCAGGCAGTATTCGCGAATTTCGTCCAGGTTTACGTTGAGCTTCCCGAGCCCGACCTTTATCGCCAGCTCCCAGAACGTGGCGGCACTGACGTAAATTTCAGCCGCGTTCTCGATCAGCTTTCTGGCCTTCGCTGGCAGTTTTGGATCATCGCTCAGGGCCCAAAGCAGGATGTGGGTATCCAGCAGTATTCTCATGGGTGGTTTCCCTCAAACGCATCCAGCATGTCGTCTGGCAATGGCGCATCGAAGTCATCCGGCACCACCAGTTTGCCCTTCATCGCGCCGATTCGCCGGCCTGTCGGTTTCCCGACAGGAACAAGGCGAGCCATCGCGCGCCCATGCTTGGCTATGGTGATGATTTGGCCGGCGGCGGCATCATCGACCAGTTTTGATAAATTATTTTTTGCTTCACCCAACGGTACGGTAATCATTTGGTCTTCTCGAGGTTTTGGCCAAATATAGCCAAAATTTCGTAAGCAGGCAAAGATCAACCGACTGCTGGCGGAGGGTGATTTTTGCGGGGACGATTGCAGGTTTCCGAACGGGTAATGACTGGCATCCATGACGTCTCTCCTGAAGGAATTCCTCGAAGTCTGCCCGAGTGCAAGCGGTTTTTGACCCGTGTTGTGGAAAATCAGATCGGACTTACTTGAAGGGGGATTTTTCCCGACAGTGCGGGCCGAATAGTTTCCCACAGTTGCTCAACGGTCCCAGTAAGGCACTGCCCCAAAACACTCGACGAAGTAATCAATCACGGTCCGCACCTTCAACGACAGCCGCCGGCTACCCGGCCACAGCGCAGCAATCTGTTGCGGCTCCAGGGTCGTCGCCACTTCATAGTCGCTGAGCACCGCCTGCAGCGTGCCGGCGCGCAGGCCTTCACCGATCAACCATGACGGGAACACCACCAGCCCCAGGCCTTGTTCGGCAGCGTGGGTCAGGGTGTCGGCGTGGTTGCCGGTGATCGGGCCCTTGACGCTGTAGGACGTCCAGTCGCCCTGGTCCCGGCGGAAGAACCAGCGCTGCTGGCCGGTGACGCCCTTGTAGGCCAGGCACTGGTGGTTCACCAGTTCGTCCGGATGCCGGGGCGTACCGAAACGCTCCAGATAGCCGGGGCTGGCAGCGAGACGAAAGCGCTGGGGGGCGAAGATTCGCGCCTGCATGCCGGAATCGTTCAGCACACCGATGCGAAACAGCAGGTCTGTGCCGTCTTGCAACGGGTCGACGTAGGTGTCGGTTTGCTGGATATCCAGTTGCAGCTTCGGGTAACGCCGACACAGCTCCCCAAGCCACGGCGAGAGGTGGCGTTGGCCAAACACCATCGGCGCATTGATGCGCACCAGGCCGCTGGGTTCGCTTTCCTGTTCCTGCAACGCCTGGCCGGCGGCTTCCAGTTGCTCCAGCATCAATCGCGCATGCCGGCCCAGCAGGCGACCGGCTTCGGTAGGGCTGACCGCACGGGTATGGCGGTACAGCAACTGTTGGCCCAGGGCCTGCTCCATCAACTGCACCTGCCGGGAAATGGAGGAGGGCGCCAGGCCTTCGCGGCGTGCGACTTCGGAAAAGCTGCCGTAGTCCAGTACCGCGACAAACAGGCGAAGCGCCTTGAAGCTCAGTTCGTTCAAACCCTGCATCATCACTCCATGCTGTGCGTATTGCGCAAAGGTGTTATCGGTATGCTCCCATTTATCGCACAGCAGTGCCACCGGATAATACGCGCCATTGTTCCTCTCTCTAACGCGCAGGTGATGTATGCAGGCTTCTTCAGTGGCGGGTGTGGCTCAGGCCAAGCCCAAGACGTTTCTTCGGTTGTTGCTATTGCCGCTGGTGATCTTCGCCGGCATGGGCTTGTCGGTGGAGGCCGGCTTGCTGGGCCCGCTGGGTGTGCAGGTCGGCCACTTGTGGGCGACCTTGAGCATCTTCGGCGTCGGCTCGGCGATCCTGTTCCTGCTGTTGCTGTTCAGCGGCCCGCAAAAGGGTCCGGCGTTGACCGACCTGCCGCGCTGGCAATTGATCGGTGGCTTCCTGGGGCCGATGTACGTGGTGGTGCTGACCCTGGCGACCCCGCATATCGGGATCGCGATGACCATGATTGCGATCTTGTCGGGCCAGGTGGGCAAGAGCGTGCTGATCGACCACTTCGGCTGGTTTGGCACTGCCCGCAAGCGGGTCAACGTGGAGCGCTGGATTGCACTGGCGTTGATCGTGGTAGCACTTGTTCTGATTGCGCGAGGTTAAGGCGATGAACCTGATTCTGTTGTTGGTATTGGTAGTGGCCGCCGGTGCGGTATTGAGTGTGCAGGCCGCCATCAATGGCCGCCTCGGGCAGGCGGTGGGCGTATTGCGCAGCAGCCTGCTGACCTTTGTCGTGGGCGCGATCAGTACCGGGTTGCTGATTCTGTTCTTTGAGCCCGCCCACGCGGTCAGCCTGCTGGACGTGCCGAAGTGGCAACTGACCGGGGCGTTGTTCGGGGTGGTGTACATGATGGTGATGGTCGGCGCGGTCCCGATTGTCGGCACGGCAGTGGCGACGGTGGCGGTGATTGTCGGGCAGTTGGGCATGGGCATGCTGATCGATAACTTCGGCTGGCTCGGCAACCCGGCGATCGAACTGTCCGGCAGCCGCATCGTGGCGATGCTGTGCCTCGCGCTGGCCCTGGTGTTCATGTACCGCAGCAACGCTCGTCGGGCTGACTGACGGGCCTTTGAACCTTGAATCGTTGCCTATAGTCATTGCTTGAGGTGTCGGCGTTCGCCGCACCTGGACGACCACGAAAAAGGAGTCTGACCATGCAAGAGAAAACATGTGCCTGCCCCCACTGCAACTGCCAGTTGGGGAAAAACGCGGTGATGAAGGATGGCAAGGGCTATTGCTGCCAAGGCTGCGCCGAGCATCATGCCCATGGCGAGCCTTGTGCTTCGGCGACCGGGTGCGAGTGTGCCAAGTCGGCGCACGGCTAACGCCGGCTGCCTCCTGTAGGAGCGAGCTTGCTCGCGAAACACCCGAGAGCGACGCGGGGCACCAGTTGCCCCGCGTCATCGTTAACGACCTTCGCGAGCAAGCTCGCTCCTGCAGGTTTCAGGCAGTGGGGCGCGCATCCGAGCGGCGCCATTGCACGTTTTCGATGCCGAATTTCTCGGCCTGGGGCTGGCTCGTCTTCTTCACCTGCTCACGGGCAAAGCGCCCGATGCGGCCTACGCCGGCGTCGCAGCTCGCCCAATGCCAGGCTTCGGCGTTGTCGAGTTTTTCCAGGCGGATGATGAATGACTTGGGCTGGCCATGCAGCGTGTAGTCGATCACGAAAAGTTTTGCGTTAGTCATGGATCCGTAAACCCTCCTTGTGTCTTTAAGTGACCCTGCGCAGGTGGTAAAAATTCACTCGGATCATCCGGTTCACGTCTTATCATGGCGCTCCATACTTGAACGATGTGTCTTCCATGGCCCTTGCCGCGCCTCCCGACCTCAGTGATCACGCCGTCCCCGTGCAACCCTTGGCGCGCACCTATCCGCGTGGGTTGTATGTCGAGCCCCATCAACACGATTGGGGCCAGTTGCTGTATGCCATGAGCGGCGTGATGTGGGTCGAGACACCCCGGGAAGCGCTGGTGGTGCCGCCCCAGCGCGCGGTGTGGCTGCCGCCGGGTGTCGAGCATGGGATTCGCGTGGTGTCGGACTTGCAGATGCGCAACATTTACCTGCGCCCGGCGCTGGCAGCGACCCTGGACAGCCAGGTGCAAGTGATCGAGGTCGGCGGGCTGCTGCGCGAACTGATCGTGGCGCTGGTGGAGCAGGGCGACAAGGGGGACCAGGCCTATTACGAAGCCGTGGTCGGCCTGGCCCTGCTGGAACTGCAACGGGCCCGGCGCTCGCCGATCCGTATCGCCTTGCCCGTGGGCGCCGACCGACGCCTGACCAGCGCCTGCCAGGCGGTGATGGCGTCACCGTCCCTGGACATTCCCTTTGAACAGCACGCCGAAGCCGCCGGCGCCAGCGTACGCACCCTGGCCCGGCTGTTCCAGAACAGCCTGGGCATGGGTTTTGCCGAGTGGCGCCGCCAGGTGCAGTTGGCCACCGCCGTGGCCGAGTTGATCCAGGGCCAGTCGGTCAGCGCGATCGCCCGTTCCCTGGGTTATTCGCCGAGCAGTTTCAGCGACATGTTTCGTCGTGAGCTGGGGATGGCGCCGTCGCAGTATCCCGTCTGAGGCTTGGCCGAAATCCTGAAGCACTTGGCCGATGCTTCGGTTTCAGGCCCCCTACACTGACCGCCTCAACCCTTGCTGCGGAGTGTTCCATGAATTACCTGATTTCCTTGGCCATCGGCCTGTTGGTCGGCGTGATTTACGGTGCCCTGGACTTTCGCTCGCCTGCGCCTCCCGCCATTGCCCTGGTGGGGCTGATGGGCATGTTGATGGGCGAGAAACTCTGGCCCATGGGCCGGCAGTTGGTCAGCACCTGGTTGTCCTGAACCCTTTGAACTTCGATGGATATTGGCCATGAAAGCACTGCAATTTTCCGCCACCGGCGATCTCGCTGCCCTTGCTTACGTTGATGTCGCCACGCCGGTGCCGGCGGCCGGTGAAGTCCTGGTGCAGATCAAGGCTGCCGGGCTGAACCCCAGCGACGTGAAGAACGTGCTCGGGCGTTTCCCCTACACCACGTTGCCACGCATTCCCGGCCGTGATTTTGCCGGGGTGGTGGTGGAAGGTCCGCAGGAACTCGTTGGCCAGGAAGTCTGGGGCACCGGTCGCGACCTGGGTTTTTTCGCTGACGGTTCCCACGCCCAGTACCTCACCGTGTCGGCCAAGGGCGTGGCGCACAAGCCCAGCCATCTGAGCTTTGCCCAGGCCGCCAGTCTCGGCGTACCGTACACCACGGCGTGGGATGCCCTTGAGCGCAGCGGTGTAACCAAAGGCACGCGCTTGCTGGTGATTGGTGCCAATGGGGCTGTAGGCAGCGCGGCGTTGGCCCTGGCGAAGATTCGTGGGGCCCAGGTGCTCGGGGCCGTGCGTCGGCCGGAACAGGTCGAGGCCTTGCGCGAGCAGGG
The DNA here is from genome assembly GCF_013385665.1 of Pseudomonas sp. D4002. Lineage (NCBI taxonomy): Bacteria > Pseudomonadati > Pseudomonadota > Gammaproteobacteria > Pseudomonadales > Pseudomonadaceae > Pseudomonas > Pseudomonas sp. D4002. The sequence goes on along the minus strand of NZ_JACAPN010000031.1, from coordinate 73,547 downwards.
TTTCGAGGGCTTGTTACTGGGCCAGCCGGAAGCGCTGGGCGGGCAGGTTAATGCGCTGTTCGGTACGGGCGCCGATGTGATCTTTGACACCACCGGCTTCTGGTTGCCGGCAGCGGTGGCGGCGCTGGCGCCTTTTGGCCGTATCGCGATCATCGCCGCGCCGGTGGACGGGCACGTGCAACTGCCGGCCCTGGCGTTGTATCGCAAGGGTGGTTCGGTGGTGGGGATCAATTCGCTGCTCTACAACTGCGAGCAATGCGCCGTGATGCTGGAGCAGTTCGGGCGGTTCTTCGATGAGGACTTGTTGCCGCTGCCGACCGGTTTGCGGGAAGTGTCGCTGGCCGACGGTGTGAAGTGCTTTGAGCAAGTGAACCAGGGCAGTGCCGACAAGATTATCTTCCTGCCCTGACCCGCTTATTGTGGGATCGGGCTTGCTCGCGAATACGGTGTGTCAGCCAATACATTCGGCACTGATCCACCGCTTTCGCGAGCAAGCCCGCTCCCACATTTGATCTTTATTCAGGCTTCGGGAACGCCTTTTTCCCACGCCGACCAGTTCTTCAGAATTGCCTGCACCAGCGGATTACCGGTGCGATACAGGTTCTCCAGCGCCGGCACAAATCCGCCCTGGTCCGCATACTTCAGCAGGTTGTCCACTTCGCTGTAGCCCGGGTACGGCCGATCAAAGTCGGAACCGGCCCGCACCACCGCCAGGCGATTGATATCCACCAACCCTTCGCGGCTGGCTCGTAGCAACGCCTCATAGGTGGAGTTGTCTTCCTGCTGGGTGGTGCAGTACACGCCTTTATTGTCCGTCAGCAATTTGGTCCAGACCTCGGCGCGCTCACTCAGGCGCGTCCCGGAGAACCAGGTATTGCCCGCCAGGGTGTCGCACCGGGTGACCTGCGGCGGCTGATTGGCCGGCGCGTACGGATAGTGTTTGCGCCAGGCCGTGGACTCCTTGCTTTCACTGAGCTCGACTTTTTGCGACAGCGCAAACGCCTTGGCTTGCAGCTTGGGATTGAGCTCGAACACTTCGGTCTTGTAGTCCAGCGGCGGCTTCTCGTTCGGCCCCTTGGTATTGATGCCGATATAGCCAGTCGGCCAGTCCTTCGGCGCGTCCCGTGAATCCAGTTCCCATTGGGTTCCGAATTCCACCAGGTAATGGGCCCACGCGGCGGTGCCGATGGTGCCGTGGTGCGGGTTGATCCCGGCAATCCCGGCGATCAGGAAGTAGCTCTGGCGCAGGTCGAACTTGGGCGACAACGCCAGTGCCAGGGTCGAGGCGGCGGCGTTGGTCTGGCCCATGCCGGTCACCAGCAGGCACACGTCCTGGGTGTTGCAGCGGATCACTGGATACTCGGCCGACAAGCCTGGCACGCGAACTTCCTGCTTGAGTTCCAGGCGGTCGATCCAGTTCTGCGCTTCGGGGGCGAACATGGTGATCAGCATCACCTTGGGCTTGATCGGGGCCGGGGCATCAGCCAGCACGACATGCGGCAACAGCGCCCCGGCGGCCAGGCCGATGGCGATTGAAAGGCGGGTAAAGGTCTTCATCTACTGCTCCTTGTTCACACTCAGAATTGATAGCCCACACCGGCGTAGTAACCCCAGCCGTTGGAGCGGGCGCGGAAATTGCCGTCGCCAAAGTTCAGCTCGCTGCCGTCTTCCCAGTTGCCGCCGTTGTGGAAGTAACGGCCTACCAGGGTGAAACGCAGGTGAGTGAACGAATACAACAGCACGTTTGTTGCAACCAGGGAGTTGGCGGTGCGCGCGGGGTTGTCTTTGTGCAGATCCGAGCCGAAATCGTAGTTGGTGAAGCCGATATAGGTCAGCGACGCACCATTGTCGAAGCTGCCGATGGGCACGATGTATTTCATCTGCGCACGGTAGCCGTCCCATGAGTATTCGTTGCTGGCGCCGTAGTTTTCCCACTGGTAACGGCCATAGAAGTTGGCCGACAGGTTGACCCGCGAGTGGGTCTCGATGTCGGTGCCCAGGCCGCTGTACAAGGTGTTGGCACGGTTGTCCTTGTTGCTGCCGTGGTCGTAGATCCAGTCAAACGCTACATACCATTCCTTGAACGGGCCGATGGCCAGGCTGCGACCGGCCAGGTAGTCGATGGAGATGCGCGGTTCGTGCTCCATGAACACCGGCGAGCCGTGGTCCCACGCGCCTTTGTCGTTGCTGTTGCCGATCCCGAAGATCTTCGGGATGTCGACGTAGCCATACAGTTCGAACGGGCCCTTGCGGCCGAAGTATTCGTACTCCAGGTACACGTCATCGGCGGGTTTGGGGCCGAAGCTGATGTCTTTGCTGCCGATCACCGTCAGGTCCTGGTTGAACCAGTCCGACAGGTACACGCCTTTTTTCGACGGGCTGGCTTCCGGGGCCAGGGCTTCGCCCTGTGCTGAGTCATCGGTGGGTTTTTCCTGCGCCAAAATGGGTCCGCTGAGTACTCCCGTAACGGCAGCCAGTAGCAGGGAAACAGCAAAAGGGGTAGCCGACGCGGATCGTCTGGAAGTGGGTTGCATTGAAAATCCCTGTTCGTACGCGGTTGGGGCCCGATTCTTCGGGTTGAGGTGAACCTGGTTGCCAAGTTCGTTCCGCAAACGTTTGCATAGGTTGTACCAATTTGTGTCAATTGCATGAAGGAATTGAGAAAAGTGGGAAATAGTCGGCCTTTTGGTCAGAAACGTAACGGACCGGGTAAAGGCGTGTGTGGCATCCTGCAGGACCTCGCACTGGGAGCCGCCCGATGTTCGATCACTATTTGAAACGCTGGAACCTGACACCCGAGGATGACGCCATCATCACCCCCGGCAGCGACCTGCTGCCGGTGCGCTGGGATGGGCAGCCGGCGATGCTCAAGATCGCCCGCGAGCCCGAGGAAAAGCTCGGCGGCGAGTTGATGACTTGGTGGGCCGGCAAGGGCGCCGCCCGCGTGTTTTTCCATGACGGCGATGCCGTGGTGATGGAGCGCGCAACCGGCCCGGGTTCGCTGATGCACATGGCCCTCAACGGTCAGGACGATGAAGCCAGCCGCATTGCCTGCGCCACCGTGGCGTTGTTGCATGCGCCGCGCCCGTCGCCACCGGCGGGCTTGCACTCATTGGAGCTCTGGTTCCGCTCCCTGTGGCTCGCCGCTGAGGGTAAAGGCGGGCGGATACGCGAGTGTGCCGCCACGGCGCGCAGCCTGCTGGCGTCACCTCAGGAACCGGTGGTGCTGCACGGTGATGTGCACCACGACAACATCCTCGATTTCGGCCCCCGGGGCTGGCTGGCGATTGATCCCAAGCGGGTGGCCGGCGAGCGTGGCTATGACTACGCGAATTTGATCTGCAATCCGGATTTGCCCACTTGCACCGATCCGGCGCGATTTACACGCCAGGTCGAGATCATCGCCGGGGCTGCGGGCCTGGAGCGCCAGCGCCTGTTGCAATGGGTGGTGGCGCACGCCGGTTTGTCGGCGGCGTGGTTTCTGGAGGATGACCAGCGACACCGCGCCGATAGGGAGCTGGAAGTGGCACGCCTGGCTCAATGTGCCTTGGTAAACGGCAGCACCTGATCACCATTGCGGTTAAACAGGTACATCGCGGTTTCCCGGCGATATTCGCTGGGCGTCTGGTTCATCTCGATGCGAAAGTGCCGGTTGAAGTTGGAGAGGTTGGCGTAACCCACTTCAAAACAGATATCGGCCACTGACATCTCGCTTTGCAGCAACAGGCGGCAGGCGCGCTGCACCCGGAACTTGCGCATCAGGTCGATAAAGCCGTGACCGGTGACGCGCTTGAAAAAACGCGAGAAGCCCGGTTCGCTCATGTCCAGCCGTTGGGCGATCACCGACAGCCGCAGGTCGCCGGTCAATTCCGTCATCAGGTATTCGAAGGCCTTGTGGATACGCTCCGAGCTGCGGGCATCCAGGCTTGGCGTGTAGCAGGCACTGGCCAGGCAATGGGCTTCCCCGGAGGGCGCCTGCCCCAAGGTATGCAGTAACTGGATGAACAGAATCAGGCGCGCGAGCCCCTGAGCAGGGCCGATGGACTCCAGCAGTTGCGCGGCCTTCAGTGCCGTCTCGCCGGTGAATTCCAGGCCGCGCCGGGCCCGGTCAAACAGGCCTTGCAGGTCGCCCAGCTCGGGCAGCGTGGTGCGCAGGGCCAGCAGTGCGGCGCCGTCGAACTGCAACACCACATCGCGCCCCGTCAGGTACTCGCCGGGGGCCAGGTCGCCGATCCAGTCGTGGGGCAGGTCGGGGCCGATCAGTGCGACATGGCCGGCGCCAAACGCACCGATATAGTCGCCCGCCACCAGCTTGCCGCTGCCGTGGCGGATCAGGTGGATTTCGAATTCGGGGTGATGGTTCCAGCGGGCCAGCTCGAACGGATAGTCATGTTTGTACCAGCGAAAGCCATGCTCGGGCTCGGCAAGAATCACTTCCAGCTCGGCGGGGCGCTGCTCGAAAAGGGCGGATCGGCTTGCAGGCATGGGCTTGGCCCTTCTGGGCTTTTTGGAATGGCACCAAAATACGCCCTTTGTCCAAGTAGCCGCTACCCCGGGTTTTGCCCGCCACTGATACTTTTTTGATCTTGGCGATGCGGTTAAAAAAGTATCAGCCGGGCATCCGCCAGTCGTTTGTCCGGCCTTGGGCAAGCTGCTGTAATCGGGCCGTCAACAACAAAAACAATAAGTGGAAACCGCCATGCTCAAGATTCCGAAAGCGCTGTTCCTGCTCTCCGGCCTCACTCTGGCGATGGCCAGTCACGCGGCCGAAACCGTGACCATCGCCACGGTCAACAACAGCGACATGATCCGCATGCAGCGCCTGTCCAAGGTGTTCGAAGAGCAGCACCCCGAGGTGAAACTAAACTGGGTGGTGCTCGAAGAAAACGTCCTGCGCCAACGCCTCACCACCGACATCGCGACCCAGGGCGGCCAATTCGATGTGCTGACCATCGGCACCTACGAAACCCCGTTGTGGGGCGCCAAGCACTGGCTGGAACCGATCACGCCGCTGCCCGCCGACTACGACGTGGAAGACATCTTCCCCGCGGTACGCCAGGGCCTGTCGGTGAACAACACCCTCTACGCGTTGCCGTTCTATGGCGAAAGCACCGTCACTTATTACCGCACCGACCTGTTCAAGCAGGCCGGCCTGGCGATGCCCGAGCATCCGACCTGGACCCAGCTGGGCGAGTTCGCCGCCAAGCTCAACCAGCCCGCCAAGGACCAATACGGCATGTGCCTGCGGGGCAAGGCCGGCTGGGGTGAAAACATCGCGTTGCTGAGCACCATGGCCAACGCCTTTGGTGCACGCTGGTTCGACGAGCAATGGAAACCCGAGCTGACCAGTCCCGAGTGGACGGCGGCGGCGAACTTCTACGTCAACACCCTGAAAAACTATGGCCCGCCGGGCGTCTCCAGCAACGGTTTCAACGAAACCCTGGCGCTGTTCAACAGCGGCAAATGCGCGATCTGGGTCGACGCCAGCGTTGCCGGCTCGTTCACCACCGACAAAACCCAAAGCAAAGTCGCCGACAGCGTGGGTTTTGCCGCCGCACCCACCGAGGTCACCGACAAGGGTTCGTCGTGGCTGTACGCCTGGTCCCTGGCGATCCCGGCCACCTCCAAGCACAAGGACGCCGCCAGAGCCTTTATCACCTGGGCCACCTCCAAGGAATACATCCAGCTGGTAGCGGATAAGGACGGCATCACCAACGTACCGCCGGGCACGCGCCAGTCCACCTACAACGCGGCGTACCTGGCCGCGGCGCCGTTCGCCAAGGTGACCTTGCAGATGATGCAACACGCCGACCCCGCGCACCCGTCGGCCAAACCCGTGCCGTACGTGGGCATCCAATACGTGACGATCCCCGAGTTCCAGGCCATCGGCACCTCGGTGGGCAAGCTGTTTTCGGCAGCGCTCACCGGCGGCATGACGGTCGACAAGGCACTGGCCGAGGCGCAGTCCACCACCGAGCGTGAAATGAAACGCGCCGGCTACCCGAAATAATCACCTCAGGGACACTGCATTGATGAATCGACTGGAAGGTAAAAGTGCGCTGGTCACCGGCAGCGCGCGGGGCATTGGCCGGGCGTTTGCCCAGGCCTACATCAACGAAGGCGCGACCGTCGCCATCGCCGACATCAACCTGGAGCGGGCGCGGGCCACCGCCACGGAGCTGGGCCCGAAGGCCTACGCGGTGGCGATGGATGTCACCGACCAGGCGTCCATCGATGCCGCGATTGCCGCCGTGGTGGCGCAGGCCGGCAAGCTCGACATCCTGATCAACAACGCCGCCTTGTTCGACCTGGCGCCCATCACCGACATCACCCGCGAGAGCTTCGACCGGCTGTTCTCGATCAACGTCGCCGGTACGTTGTTCACCTTGCAGGCGGCGGCCCGGCAGATGATCAAGCAGGGGCATGGCGGCAAGATCATCAACATGGCCAGCCAGGCCGGGCGCCGGGGTGAGCCTCTGGTGGCGGTGTACTGCGCGACCAAGGCGGCGGTGATCAGCCTCACGCAATCGGCGGGGCTGAATCTGATCAAGCAGGGCATCAACGTGAACGCCATCGCGCCGGGAGTGGTGGACGGCGAGCATTGGGACGGGGTGGACGCGATGTTTGCCAAGCACGAAGGGCTGCCGCTGGGCGAGAAGAAAAAGCGCGTAGGAGCAGAGGTACCGTTTGGGCGGATGGGGACTGCCGAGGATTTGACCGGAATGGCGGTTTTCCTCGCGTCCAAAGAAGCCGACTACGTGGTTGCCCAGACCTACAACGTCGACGGCGGCAACTGGATGAATTGAGCGGGACGCAGCTCCTCGAACCATCGCAGATCAAAAAAGGTGGGAGCGGGCTTGCTCGCGAAAGCGGTGTATCAGTCAATCTATCCGGCGACTGACACTCCGCATTCGCGAGCAAGCCCGCTCCCACAGTTGATCTTCATTGTCCTGGGAAGGGGGCTTGGTCTTATTCGGCAAAGCTGCGATCAAAGAAGTACACCGCCCCAGGCTTCAGATTCTCCACTGTCGCCTGCGGCCGTCCGCCCTCGCCATGCTTCTTGCGCCCCGTCTCCCGCAAAAAACCGGCCTCGGTCAACTTCAGCAACCGCTGGCGAATACTGGTCTTCAGCACCGGCCGCGCCAATACCAGCGAAAAGATCGTAGTCGCCTCCGGCGCACTGAACTCATTGCCCAAAAACATCAATGGCAAGCTGCTGTACAGCGACTTGGAAAACAGCCTTTCCTGTACCGCTGCCACAATCGCGTTGTGATCGAAGGGCAGCTTGACCCCGCCAGTCGCCACGGCATCAACAGAGCACCACTTTTGATGCCCCCCCAGCTCCACCTCATCAGCCACGATCGCCAGGTAATAGGTCGACGACGACCAGCAGCGCGGATCGCGAAACGCATCGCCCACCGTCCCCACTTGCTCATACCAGGCCAGCGGCAACCCAACCTTGTCACTGGCCCGCAACCGCTCCACGGCATCCTGCAGGCTCAGATCTTGCACGCCGCCATTCACCACTACACCGGGCAAGGCCCAGTGCCCGGCGAAGGGCTCGGCGTCGCGCTGGTTGAGCAATATCTTCAGTTCCCCGGATGCACGGCAATAGAACAGCACGCACAAGTCCACGGTGTGCAGGTAGGCGCTAAGGGTTGGGGCGTGGTCTGGCATGTCGGGTCCTGTTGGCAGCGGTGGGGCACAGTCTAACGGATCAAACGGGTGTGTCGTGTACTTGATCCAGGATAGATAACGAAATGTTTCTTGCCATGAAAGTACATGACGTGTACTTTTATACCCAGGCCACAGGAGAACACGACCATGACCGTCTCTAAGAACGCTATCGCCTCATTCGACGTTGACGCCCAGAAGAGCTTCACACCGCTGTGCCCCAACGAATTGCCGGTCGCTGGCGGTGACCAGATCGGCGCCGAGCTCAATTACATGGCCAGCCTCGCCGCGCGCCGTGTCGGCAGCAAGGACGCCCATACCCCGCACGCGCCCTGGGTGGTGCAACAGCACAGCGAGATGCTGCAACCCACCGGGCTGGTACATGCCGATGTCACCTGGGTCGCCCACTGTGTGCCCGGCACCGAAGGTTTCACCCTGTTGGACGAATTGCCCACGCCCTATGACTACGACTACTTCATCTGGAAGGGCGTCGAACCCGACCTGCATCCCTACGGCGCCTGCTACCACGACCTCCACGACAAACTCTCCACCGGCGTTATCGAATACCTCAATGCCCAGGGCATCCAGCGTGTGATTGTCGGCGGCCTGGCCCTGGACTACTGCGTCAAGACCACCGCCTTGCAACTGCTCAAGGCCGGTTTCGAGGTGATCCTGCACCTGCCGGCATGCCGTGGCATCAGCGAGGAGGGCGGTGTGCAGGCGGTCAGCCATTTGCAACAAGCAGGCGTTGTAATTACCCGCAATCGGGAAGAACTGGCCGCGATGGCCGCGCGTTAAGGAGTACCTCATGGAAAGTGCATACGACTACGAAAACGCTGTGATCCAGGGCCTGCTGGACACCGACTACTACACCTTCACCATGATGCAGGCCGTGTTGCACCAGCACCCGAATGTCGATGTGGAATACCAGTTCATCGTCCGCTCCAGAGAGAAACTGGGGCACCTGATTCCCGAGCTGCGGGTGGAGCTGGAAAAACTCGCCGGCCTCAGCATGCGCGAAGGCGAGCTGCGCTTTCTGTTCAACCAGCGCCGTGAGTACTTGACCCCGGATTTCGAGCGCTTCCTGGGGCTGTTCCGCTTCAACCTGCGCTATATCCACGTCAGTGAAATCGACGGCCAACTGAACGTCCGCGTGGTCGGCCCGATGCTGCACTGCATCATGTTCGAACAGCCGGTATTGGCCCTGGTCAGCGAGCTGCGCAACCGCGACAAATACCCCGACGTCAGCCTCGAAGACGTCACCCGCAAGCTCTACCAGAAATTCGACTGGCTGGAGAAAAACCTCACCCGCGACGAACTGGCCGACCTGCGTGTCTCGGACTTCTCCACCCGCCGGCGGCTGTCGTTCAAGGCCCAGCGTGAAGTGGTCGACATCATGCGCCGCGACTTTCCCGGCCAGTTCATCGGCACCAGCAATGCGCACCTGGCCTACGAATTCGACCTGCCGCTGATCGGCACCATGGCCCACCAGTGGCTGATGGTGCACCAGCAACTGGGGCGGCTGCGGGAAAGCCAGAATGCGGCGCTGGAAAACTGGGTGCGCGAATACCGTGGGCGCTTGGGTATCGCCCTGACCGACTGCATCAGCACCGACTTTTTCCTCAAGGATTTCGACCTGTACTTTGCCAAGCTGTACGACGGTTTGCGCCAGGACTCCGGTGACCCGATCGTCTGGGCCGACAAGGTGTTGGCCCGCTACAAGGAGCTGGGCATCGACCCGATGACCAAGGACCTGATGTTCTCCGATGGCCTGAATTTCGAGAAATGCCTGCCGATCCTGCGGCACGTGCGGGGCAAGGCCAAGTTCGGCTTTGGCATGGGCACCAGCCTGGCCTGTGATGTCGACGGAGTGGAGCCGCTGAGCATCGTGATGAAACTGGTGCGGGTGCACGGCGAGCCGGTGGTGAAATTCTCCGATGATCCGATCAAGAACGTCTGCGAAGACGCCTCGTTCCTGCAGTATGCGGCGCAGGTGTTCAACGTCGGCAACGTCAATCCGCAACTGGGGGTGTGACATGGACACTCAGGCACGTATCGCACAAGAACTGAAGATCAACCGGCTGCTCGGCAAGGGAGGCGAGGGCGCTGAGCTGCAACGGCGCATCGACTTCATCAAGGGCACCTTGCGCCAGTCCGGCTGCCATGCGCTGGTGCTGGGCATCAGTGGCGGTGTCGACTCACTGACCGCCGGGCGCCTGTGCCAACTGGCAGTGGAACAACTGCGCAACGAAGACTACGAGGCGCGGTTTATTGCCATGCGCCTGCCCTATAAAACCCAGGCGGACGAGCGCGACGCCCAGGCTTCCCTGGACTTTATCGCACCGGACCGGATCGAGACGCTGAACATCGCCGCCTGCGTCGACGGGCTGATGGCCGGCCTGTCTGCCGCGCAAGCCAGCGCTGAACGCATCGACTTTATCAAGGGCAACGTCAAGGCCCGGGCGCGGATGATGGCGCAGTATGCCGTGGCGAACCTGCACAACGGCCTGGTGGTGGGCACCGACCATGGCGCGGAGGCGCTGATGGGGTTTTTCACCAAGTTCGGTGACGGCGCCTGCGACCTGGCGCCGCTCTCAGGGCTGACCAAGACCCAGGTGCGCCTGCTGGCAAGCGCCCTTGGCGGGCCACGGCAGTTGGTGGCCAAGGCACCGACCGCCGACCTGGAAGAACTGGCACCGGGCAAGCCGGATGAGTTGGCGTATGGCTGCAGCTATGACGAGATCGACCGCTACCTGATGGGCGAGGCAGTGAGTGAGCGGGTGAGGGCGATTGTCGAGAGCGCCTACCTCAAGACCGCCCACAAGCGAGCATTACCGGCTGTTCCCGACTAAGACTTCCTGTTCCTTCCCGGCACTGTTGACGTTGACCGTACGCGCCACACTCACGCGGTCACCGTCAAACCCGCACACCACCCGATCGCGAAACGCGGTTTGCGGGTAGATCCAGGTCATCTCCAGCGTCCTGGTATCCAGCCAGCGCGCGCCGGCAACGATCTGCGCATCCTTGAACTCATAACCGTGGTGCAACGCCCGGCCCGGCATGTTGGTGGTGCCGGCGATCCAGTGATCAATCCCCACCTCTAGGGCATGAGTCGCCTTGCTGTCGGTCAGTTGGAAGCGCAGTACATTGCCTTCGACGGCGAACGCCAATTGCTGCACATCCAGCCCGTTGGGCTCTACCTGATACACGCCCGTGAAATCTCTCGGCCCTGCACACGCTGAAAGCAACTCAGGCCGCTGTGCCATGCTCGCCAGACGTTGCTCCAACCGTGCATCCGCTTCGGCTTTGACCGTGCAATCATCGCCAAACGCCGCCGGAAAATGCCGCTCGACAAACGGAATCAGCTCCGCCGAATTCTTCATCCCGCCGATCACCACCAGCGTTGCACCGTACTCGCGGAACACCATCGCCATCTGCACAAACACCCCGACAGCGCTGAAGGCGTGTGCCGGTTTCATCATCCAGTGATAACCGTAGCGGCTGTCCGGCCCGCCTTGTGGTCGGGTGGCCGCTGCAACCCAGGCCGCCGGTAGAACCTGCTTGCCATCCCACACGCCGCCTTGTGCATGCAGCACACCCAGCTTGAGCATGGCCGAGGTCGGCGCCTTCAAGCCATTGCCGCCGGGATTCACGCCATCGGGGCCGATGTCCCAGCTTTCATTATGGATATCCAGCGGTACAAACAGCCGGGGCTTGAGGTACGCGTGCAAGGTTTGCCCGGTGACCTTATTGATCAGCGCCGAGAGCATGTAGCTGGCCGCACTTGTATAGACGTAGGTGGTGCCCGGTGCATAGGCCAGCGGGATTTTGAAGAACTCGGCAATCCAGCTGGTCTCGATCCCCCGCCACACTGAACCCGAGGTATTGGCGGCGTGGCCGGTGCGCATGGTCAGCAGGTGTTCTACGGTCATGTCCGCCAGGCGCGGGTCGGCATCCACCGGCACACACTCCGCAAAGAACGCCACCAGCCGGTCATCCAGTTTCAGCAAGCCTTCATCCACGGCCAGGCCAATGGCGCAGGCGGTGAAGCTCTTGGCCACCGAGTGCAATACCCGCGGCTCGTTGGGGTCCACCGGCCAGCTCCAGCCTTCGGCGACCACGTGGCCGTGGCGGTGCAGCATCAGGCCTTGCAGGTCGAGGCCGGCCGCTTTCACTTCATCGAGAAAGGCAATCAGGTGCTCGGGATCAACGCCGACGCTGCTGGCGCTGGCGCGGGACAAACCATCGTAGGACATGGGCATAAACAGGCTCGTAGGGGGAGGGAAATCAACGGCTGCGGTGCACCAGCCGCGAATAGGAAATCAGCATGCTGGTCAGTTCCTGGCTGACGCTGGTGAGCGGCGACGAACGGCGGCTGATCAGGCATACATCGCGGGTCGCCAGCGGTTCTTCGATGGCGATGGTGGTCAGGGCGCTGGAGAACAGCTTCATCCCCGGCAGCATGCGCGGTTCGATGGTCAGGTAATCGGTTTCCGAAACGATGTGCAGGGTTTCCAGCAACGAATCAGTGGTGATCGCAATCTTTGGCGGCGCCAGGCCCTGGGTACGGAACAGCTCAATCAAGCGGTTCTCCGCGCCGCCCACTACGCCGGCCGGGCGTACGCTGATCCACTGGCAGTCGGTGAGGGCTTGCACGGTTTTTGCGTGGGCCTGCGGGTGGCCCTTGCGCGCAATGATGCCGGCGTTTGAGCTGTAGAGGCGGTCGATGGCCAGGTCGATATCGGCCACGTTGGGCGCCAGCGGGCACAAGACGAAATCCAGGCGGCCATCGCGAACTTTTTCCACCAGGCCCTTGGTAGTGCCGCTGGCCACGTGCACCTGCATGCGCGGGAAGCGCTGGGTGAAGTTGCTCAGTACCGGCAGCAGCAATTCGGCCAAGGGTTCGGAGGTGACGCCCAGGGCGATATGGCCTTCGGGCTCGCCTTTCCAGGGTTGCAGGTCGAGCAGGGCACGTTCGCAATCGAGAGTGATGGAACGGGCACGGGCCAGGAACACCTCGCCGGCCGGGGTCAGGTTGATGCCTTGGTTGGAGCGTTGCAGCAGCACCACCCCGAGTTCCTTTTCGAGGGTCTGGATTGACTGGGTCAATGTGCTTTGGGCCACATCCAACTGGCGTGCGGCCGAGCGGAAGCTGCCTTTTTCAACCACGGAGCAGAACGCGCGAAGATGGGTGAGGGTCATGACGGTGGGCTCGCTCAGTGCTGCATTTAAACCATTGAATGCCAGCCAGCTTATCTGATGACTATAGGTGAGCACAGATCGGTCTGGATGATCGCGATCATTATTTTTGATCAGGAAAACCCCATCTTTTCCAGCTCAAGGCCCTGATTTCTCGGTACGGTAAGGCCAGGGCAACCCACGGACGGTTGATGATCGGATAAACCGAGCCCGATCACTCGGAGCGTTCTTCTCAAGTTGATTGGGGGGCGAATAAGATCGGTCCAGGAACATTCGCAAACCGTAATCAGCGACTAAAACAACAACAACTATTCAGGTGTTCGGCCGTGCCTCTTTTTGGGTCCTGCCAGCGTCCGAACCCAAGCGTAAGGATCATTCAAGGTGCATTTATCATGAACAAGACTTTATTCCTGGCTGGCGCCTTGTCCGCCGCGCTGGTGGGCACTGCCCACGCCGAGAATCTATTGAAAGTCGCGTTGAACGCCGACATTCGCAGCACCGAGCCAGGCGTCAACCGTGACACCAACTCCGACGCCGTCATCTTGCACATTACCGAAGGACTGGTGGCCTTCCGTGAAGATGCCACCGTCGGCCCGCTGCTGGCCAAGGACGTGCAGGTGTCCGACGACGGCCTGCGCTACACCTTCCACCTGCGCAACGGGGTCAAGTTCCAGAACGGTGCGCCGTTGACCTCCGCCGAAGTGCTGTGGACCTGGAAACACTACCTCGACCCGAAAACCCAATGGCGCTGCGCCCCTGAGTTCGACGGCCATGGCGGCGCGAAAATCGTCGACATGAGCGCCCCGGACCCACTCACCGTGGTGTTTACCCTGGACAAGCCCAACGGCCTGTTCCTCACCAGCACCGCGCTGCCGGAATGCGGTGGCAGCGGCATCCTGCACCCCGACTCGGTGGTCGACGGCCAGTGGAAAGCCCCCATCGGCACCGGCCCGTTCCGCCTGGGCGAGTGGAAGCCCGGCCAATACATCGACCTGCTGCGCAACGCCAACTACACCCCGCGGGACGAGAAAGAGCCGGATGGCTACACCGGCAATAAAACCACGACCCTCGACCGCGTGCGCCTGCTGGTGATCCCGGACCCGGCGGCGGCCAAGGCGGCCTTGCTGTCGAAGAACGTCGACCTGCTGATTGACGTCACGCCGCTGGACGCCACCGAACTGGCTGCCAACCCCGGCATCAAGGTCACCTCCAGCGGCACCATGTCGGTCAACGCGTTGCTGTTCCAGACCCGCGACCCCTTGCTCAAAGATGTGCGCCTGCGCCAGGCCATCGCCCATTCGCTGGACTCCGCACAAATCGTCGCCGCCCTGACCGGTGGCCGTTCCCAGGCCAACAATTCGATGGTCGCCAGTGGCAGCCACTACCACCAGGCAATCGAGAACCAGGGCTTCGATTTCGACCTGGCCAAGACCGCCCAACTGCTGCGGGAAGCTGGCTATAAAGGCCAGCCAATCAAACTGATCGTCAACAAGCGCTACGCCGCGATCTTTGACATGGGCGTGTTCGTGCAAGCCATGGCCAAGGCCAGCGGCATCAACCTGGAACTGGAAACCCTGGAGTGGGGCACCCAGCTGGAGCGCTACCAGACCGGCAACTACCAGATGATGGCGTTCCCGTATTCCGAACGCCTTGACCCGGCCCTGAGTTTCGACTCGATGACCGGCGACAAGGACAAGGAAGCGCGCAAGGTCTGGGACAACCCCCAGGCCCAGGAATGGCTGCGTGAAGCCCAGCGCGAAGGCGATATCAGCAAGCGCCAGGCGCTGTTCGACCAACTGCATCAGCAGATGCTCAAGGACGTGCCGATGATCCCGATGTACAACGGCAACGCCATCGCCGCCAGCCGTGATTACGTCAAAGGCCTGCGCACCTGGCCGGTGTCCAAGCCGCGCCTGTGGACCGTCAGCGTGCCTGCGACCGGGAGTAACTGAGGATGTTGCGTTTCATCTTTCAACGGCTGGCGATGTCGATCCCGACCTTGCTGCTGATCTCGCTGATGGTGTTCGCGATCATCCGCCTGGTGCCCGGTGATCCGGCGCTGCTGATGCTCGGCGACATGGCCGATGCCCACAGCCTGGAGGTCGCCCGTGCGTCCCTGGGCCTGGACCAGCCGCTGCCGCTGCAGTTTGTGATCTGGCTCAAGGCGGTGCTCAGCGGCGACCTCGGGCATTCCATCACCACCAATGAAGCGGTGTTGCCGCTGATCCTTGACCGCTTCCAGGTGAGTGCCGGGATCGTGCTGGTCTCGGTGTTGCTCGCGGCGTTGATTGCGGTACCGGCGGGCTTGCTCTCGGCGTGGAAACAGAACAGTTCCCTGGACTTTGGCGTGGTCTCCACCGCGACCCTGTTGCTGTCGATCCCGAGTTTCTGGCTGGGCCTGCTGTTGCTCTACGCGTTCGGCATCAAGCTCGGCTGGCTGCCGGTGGTGGGTTACGTGTCGTTCGGCCAATCGCCGTGGCAGGCCTTGAGTTTTATCGTGCTGCCGATTGTCACGCTGACGTTGGTGGAACTCGGCGCGATCACCCGTATGGCCCGGGCCAGTGCAATTGAAGTGCTGCGCCTGGAGTACATCACCCATGCCCGCGCCAAGGGTTTGTCGGAGCGGGCGGTGTTGTGGCGCCATGCGCTGCGCAACTCGTTTGCACCGACCCTGACCCTGATCGGCCTGATCCTCGGCAACCTGCTCAGCGGCATCGCGGTGCTCGAAACCGTGTTCACCCTGCCAGGTATCGGCCGGCTGATGGTCGACGCCATCTACGCCCGGGACTACCCCGTGCTGCAAGGCTGCCTGCTGCTGGTGACCTTTGTTTATGTGCTGGTCAACCTGTTGGTGGACCTGCTGTACCCGCTCTTCGACCCCAGGGTTAAGTTATGAATAAGCCTCTACCTGTCGCACCCGAGGTGCTGTTGCCGGCACCGGCGCGTGCCCCCAGGGCCTGGCGTGTGCCGCCGCTGAACGCGCTGATCGGTGCGCTGCTGCTGGCCTTGTTGTTGATCATGGCCTTGCTGGGCCTGGTCTGGACGCCCCATGACCCGTTGGCCTTGAACCTGCTGGCGCGCTTGCAGGCGCCCACCGCCGCGCACTGGCTGGGCACTGACGAGTACGGTCGCGACGTGCTGAGCCGCCTGATGATCGGCGCGCACACCAGCCTGTGGGTGAGTGTGTTGACGGTGACGCTGGCGATCACCGCCGGCACGGTACTGGGCCTGCTGGCCGGGTTCCTGCGGGGCTGGGTCGACCGGGGCTTGATGATGGTCAACGATGCGTTGCTGGCGTTTCCCGGGATCCTGCTGGCCCTGGGCTTGATGGCGATCATCGGCCCGAGCCTGTACGGCATCGTGTTTGCCTTGAGCCTGGCCTACACACCGTCGGTGGTGCGGGTGGTGCGCGGCACGGTGTTGTCGTTGCGCGAGAAAGAGTTTGTCGAAGCCTCGCGGGTGATCGGTAACTCCGAGCTGTACACCATGCTGCGGCACATCGCGCCGAACTGCGTGGCGCCGGTGTGCGTGCTGGCCACCAGCATGTTCGGCTGGGCGATCCTGGCGGAAAGCTCCCTGAGCTTCCTCGGCCTGGGCGTCCCGCCGCCGGCCGCCACCTGGGGCAACATGCTCGCCGCCAGCCGGCCGTATATCGCCACGGCCAGTTGGCTGGGGCTGTTTCCCGGTGTCTGCATCGCCATGGCGTTGCTGGCGTTCAACCTGTGCGGCGATGCCTTGCGCGATCGTCTCGACCCGCGGATGAGTAAATGACCATGACTGACATCCTTCTGGCAGTCGACAAGCTGAAAATCCGCGTGGGGGCCAACGGCCCGCTGGCGGTCAACGACCTGAGCTTCACCATCGCCCCCGGCGAAATCGTGGCGCTGGTGGGCGAGTCCGGCAGCGGCAAGACCATGGCCGCCCGCGCCGCCATCGGCCTGTTGCCACCGCCGCTTGTACAATGCAGCGGCCAGGTGCGTTTCCAGGGCCATGACCTGGGCAGCCTTGCGCCGGAGCAATTGCGCCAGTTGCGCGGGGCGAAGATCGGCATGGTGTTCCAGGAACCCATGGTGTCCCTCAACCCGTCGATGAGCATCGGCGAGCAAATGGCCGAGGGCCTGCGCCTGCACACCAGGCTGAGCGATGCGCAGATCCGCGAGCGCAGCCTGGAGATGCTCGGGCATATCGGCATCAAGGACGCCGAGCGTTGCCTGGCGGCGTTTCCCCACGAGTTCTCCGGCGGCATGCGCCAGCGCATCATGCTCGCCTCGGTGATGCTGCTGCGCCCGGCCTTGCTGATTGCCGACGAGCCCACCACGGCCCTGGATTGCCTGGCGCAACTGGACGTGTTGAAACTGATGCTCGACCTTACCCGCGAGCAGGGCACGGCGATCCTGTTTATCAGCCACGACCTGTCGCTGGTGGCGCGCTACGCCGACAAAGTGGTGGTGATGCGCGAAGGCCGCGCGGTGGAGCAGGGCACCATCGAGCAGATCCTGCTGGCGCCCAAGGCCGAGTACACCCGGCAACTGCTCGAGGCCCTGCCGCGGCGCGGCACCCTGGCAGCCTTGCCCAAGGCGGACCGGCCGTTGCTGACGGTCAAGGACGTGTGCATCGAGCACCCGGGGCCGCGCAGCCTGTGGGGCCGCAGCCAGTTCAAGCGGGTGGTGCATTCGGCCAACCTGTCCATCGCCCCGGGGGAAACCCTGGCGCTGGTGGGCGGCAGCGGCTCGGGCAAGACCACCCTCGGCCGGGCGATTGTCGGCCTGAACAGCCCGTGTTCCGGTGCCATCGAGTTTGAGGGCGTGGACATTCTCAAGGCTGGCAACCGTGACCATCGCCTGCAATGCCAGATGATTTTCCAGGACCCGTATTCGTCCCTCGACCCGCGCATGAAGATTGGCGACATCCTCGCCGAACCCCTGCGCCATGTGCCCGGCATGACGCCCGCGCAGCGTCGTGAGCGGGTGGCGAAAACCCTGGTGGACATCGGCCTGGCGGAACAGTTTGTCGACCGCTTCCCGCACCAGTTGTCCGGTGGCCAGCGTCAACGGGTGGCCATTGGCCGGGCGCTGGTGCGGCACCCGCGACTGGTGATTGCCGATGAGCCGATCTCGGCGTTGGACATGACCATCCAGAAGCAGATCCTCGAGCTGTTCGAACGCCTGCAGGCGCAGTACGGCTTTGCCTGCCTGTTCATCTCCCACGACCTGGCGGCGGTGGAACGCATCGCCCACCGGGTGGCGGTGATGAGCGAGGGCAGGGTGGTGGAAATGGGTGCCCGCGACGAGATCTTCGACCGCCCGCAGCACCCCTACACCCGCAAGCTGCTGGCCGCCGCCAGCCCCTTGGAGAAACTTGAAAACGGTGGCTACCGCATCCGCCAGGGCCCCGTACCGCTAGCGCTGTAACCCAGGACTGACGTCACCCGCCGCGCAAATCGCCGATTTGCGCGAACGGCGAAGCCATGCCCGAAGAACAATAAAAACACCAACCCCCACCCCACTGCCAGGAGCTAAAAAAATGAAAAAATCCCTGACTCAACTCATCACCGGCGTCGGCGTTGTCAGCAGCGGGCTGGTCCCGTCACTGGCCCATGCAGACTTCATCAAGGACAGCAGCGGTACGCTGGACTTGAAGAACTACTACTTCAACCGTGACTACCGCGAGGCCGCTTCCCAGTCGATGCGCGCCGAGTGGGCCCAAGGTTTTATCCTCGGTATCAAGTCCGGTTTCACCGAAGGCACCGTGGGCTTCGGCCTGGACCTGACCGGCATGCTGGGGGTGAAACTCGACTCCAGCCCGGGGCTGTCCGGTACCGGTTTGCTGCAGCGTGACAGCGACAAGAATGTCTCCGACGAGTACTCCAAGCTTGGGGTGACCGCCAAGGCCCGCTTCGCCAAAAGCGAGCTGCGTGTGGGCTACCTGGTGCCGGACCTTCCGATCCTGCAACCCAACACCAGCCGTCTGTTTCCGCAGTCCTTCAGCGGCACCCAGCTGGTGTCCAACGACATCAGCAACCTGAAAATCACCCTCGGGCAGATCGACCAGGCCAAGGACCGTGACTCCACCAACTACGAAGACATGAAGCTGACCACGGTGAGCAAGGTCTACAAGAGCACCGCCCTGAGCGACCAGTTCCGCTTTGCCGGTGGCGACTACTCGCTGACCCCAAACACCTTGCTCAGCTACCACTTCGCGGCGCTGGACAGCATCTACCAGCAGCAATACGTGGGCTTCAAGAACAACTTCGGCCTGGGGCCGGGCACGCTGAAAACCGACGTGCGCTACTTCAAGTCGGACAAGGACGGCGCGGGCCTGGCGGGCAAGGTCGACAACAGCGCCTTGAGCAGCCGCCTGACCTACCAGTACGGCGGGCACAGCATCGGCGGCGGCTTCCAGCAGCAATACGGCACCACGCCGTTTACCTACCTGGACGGCTCCATCACCTACCTGTTCACCGAGTACCAGTTCAGCAACTTCACCCAAACCAGGGAGCGAGCCTGGCACGCCCGCTACGACTACAACTTCGCCGATCTCGGCTTGCCCGGCCTGTTGTTTGGGATCAAGTACGCCAAGGGTGATTCGGCTGAAGTGCTCGGCTTCAACCGCGAAGGCCGCGAGTGGGAGCGCGACCTGGACCTGGGCTACGTGGTGCAGAACGGGCCCTTCAAGGGCGTGTCGATGCGCTGGCGCAATGCGCTGAGCAAAGGCAACTACTTCAACGACGTTAACGAGAACCGCGTGATGCTGGGTTACACCCTGGCGCTCTGGTAACCACCCACTGTGGGAGCGGGCTTGCCCGCGATGGCGGTGGGTCAGTCACGGAATAGGCTGGCTGACCCACCGCCATCGCAGGCAAGCCAGCTCCCACACTGATCGGATTACCAGATCAAGATAGTGTGGGCCGCCCTTACAGACGATCACGCCGGCTCGTTAATATTTCTTCAGCGTTCATCACTCGAATATCGAGATTTCCGGTTTATGAAACTTAAATCACACCCCTTGCTGCAAGCGACACAAGGCACCCACAGGCACGTGGACAGTGAGCATTACGGTGCAATGGGTGCAAGTCGAAAAATCTATATCCAGGCGGCGCTGCATGCCGACGAAACCCCGGCGCTGCTGGTGGCCGCGCACCTGCGCCGGCAATTGGTAGAACTGGAAAATGCCAACCGGCTGAATGCGCAAATCGTGCTGGTGGCCGTGGCCAACCCCACCGGGCTGAGCCAATACATCATGGGCGCGCCCAGCGGGCGTTTCGAACTGGGCAGCGGGCGTAATTACAACCGGGGCTTTCCGGTGCCGTACCAGGCAATCGCCGACAGGATCGAGCACCTGCTGGGCCAGGACATCGACGCCAACCGCCAACTGATCCGCCAGGCCTGGGGCGAATGTCTGCTGGACGCGGCGCCGCTGGACGAATTCCAGTCGCTGCAACGCACCCTGATGCTGCTGGCCCACGATGCCGACATCGTGCTGGACCTGCACTGCTCCCGCGAAGCGGCGATGCATGTGTACACCGGCGAGGCAGTGTGGGCGACCGTGGAGCCGCTGGCGCGCTACATCGGCTCTGAAGCCTCGTTGCTGGCCACCGATTCCCAGGCCAACTCGTTCGATGAGGCGCTGTACCTGCTGTGGGTCAACCTGCGTGAGCGGTTTGGCGATCGGTTTCCGATTCCGGACAGCAGCGTGGCGGTGACCGTCGAGCATCGTGGCCAGCGGGATGTGTCCTATGAACTGGCAGAACATGACGCCACGGCGATCATTGATTACCTGACCCACCTGGGCGCGGTTGAAGGCGCGCCACGGCCTTTGCCAGCCCTGCGTAACCCGGCGACTCCGTTGGCCGGCAGCGAACAGTTTTATGCGCCGTGCGCCGGGGTGCTGGTACACCGGGCGGCGGTGGGCAGTCGCATCGAGGCCGGGCAGGCGTTGTTCGATATCGTTGATCCCCACAGTGGGCAGGCCACCACGGTTTGCAGCCACAACACCGGCGTGTTGTACATGCGCCGTGACGTGCGCTTTGTGAAGCCGGGGGATCCGCTGGGCCGGGTGTCCGGTGCCACGCCGATTCGCAGCGGCAAGCTACTCAGCGCCTGATTTGCCAGCTATGGAATACGGTCAAAATGTGGGAGCGGG
>NZ_JACAPN010000031.1:10549-52487 GCF_013385665.1 Pseudomonas sp. D4002 | reverse complement strand
GCCCGCTCCCACATTGGGTCTTTGTTGTTCATTCATTATTTATTCGGCAGGACATCCCCACCATGCACCCCAACCCGGCAATCACCCTCGAAAACCAATTCTGCGCCCACAACTATTCCCCCTTGCCGGTGGTGATCGTCAAGGGCGAGGGCGTCTGGGCCATTGGCGATGATGACAAGCGCTACCTGGACATGATGTCGGCCTATTCCGCCGTCAGCCACGGCCATGTCCACCCGCGCATCCGCGCCGCCGCCGTGGCGCAGATCGACAAGATCAGCGTGGTGTCCCGGGCGTTCTACAGCGAACCCTTGGGCAACTTCCTCAAGACCTTGTGCCGCATCACGGGCTTCGACTCGGCCCTGCCGATGAACAGTGGCGCCGAAGCTGTGGAAACCGCGATCAAGGCGGCGCGACGCTGGGGCTACCGGATCAAGGGCATCCCGGCCAATCAGGCCAACATCGTGGTGGCCGACAACAATTTCCACGGCCGCACCTCGACCATCGTCGGCTTCTCGTCGGAGGCGGACTACAAGGCCGACTTCGGCCCATTCTGCAACGGTTTCACCGAGGCGCGCTTCGGTGACATCGAGAGTTTCCGCCAGGCCATTACCGCCGACACCTGCGCGGTGCTGATCGAGCCGATCCAGGGCGAGGCCGGCATTCGCGTGCCGCCCGCAGGTTTCCTGCGGGAACTGCGCCAGCTGTGCGACCAGACCAACACCTTGCTGATCCTCGATGAGATCCAGTCCGGCCTGGGCCGTACCGGCAAGTGGTTTGCCTTCCAGCACGAAGGCATTCGCCCCGATGCATTGATCCTCGGCAAAGCCCTGGGCGGCGGGATCATGCCGGTGTCGGCGTTCGTCGCTGATCATTCGATCATGGACCTGTTCGACGCCGGCAGCCACGGCTCGACCTTCGGCGGCAACCCGTTGGCGGCGGCCATTGGCCTGGAAGCGTTGAAGGTGCTGGAAGAGGAGGGCTTGATCGATAACAGCGCGCAATTGGGCCACTACCTGGTGGAGCGCCTGAAGGCCATGCACTCGCCGGCCATCCGCGAGATTCGCGGGCGTGGCTTGTGGGTCGGCGTGGAACTGGACCGCGATGCGCGGCCCATCTGCGAAGCGCTGCTGGCCGAAGGGCTGCTGACCAAGGAAACCCACGAAAACGTACTGCGCATCGCACCGCCGTTGTCCATTACCCGCGAAGAACTGGACTGGGGCCTTGAGCGTATCGAGCGGGTATTCAAACAGCTATGAGTGAGTATCTCAGTCACCTCGACATCGACGGCCAGCGCTTTGCCTGGATCGACCTGCACCAGTTGCTGACCCCGGCGCAACTGCAGCGCCTGCCGTATTCCGTGCGCATTCTCCTGGAAAACATTGCCCGCTGTGCCCCGGCTTCATTGCCACAGGTAGCGGCGCGGGCCATCGGCGAAGGGCCGGATTGCGAGGTGCCGTTCCAGCCCAACCGGCTGATGTTCCACGACACCACGTGCCTGCCGGCCCTGGCGGATTTCGCCGGCATGCGCGATGTGGTGGCCGAACTGGGCGGTGATCCCCGGGCGGTGAACCCCTCGATCCCGGCGGTGCTGACCATCGACCATTCGGTGATCGTCGAGCACTACGCCGAGGCGGGCGCGGTGGATGCCAACCTGGACATCGATTTTCGCCGCAACAGCGAGCGCTACCGTTTTATCAAGTGGGCCCAGGCCAGCCTGGATAACTTCAAGGTGATCCCGCCGGGCACCGGGATCATCCACCAGATGAACATGGAGTCCATCGCCCAGGTGGTGTGGGAAAGCGCGCCGCGCAACGGCCACGTGCTGTTGCACCCCGACTGCATGGTCGCCACCGACAGCCACACGCCGATGATCAATGCCATCGGCGTGCTGGGCTGGGGCGTTGGCGGGCTGGAAGGGCAGGCGGCGATGCTCGGCGAACCGGTGCCGATTCCTTATCCGCAGGTGGTGGGCATTCGCGTCACCAATGCGTTGCGCGACGGCGTGACGGCCACTGACCTGGCACTGACGGTGACTGAACTGCTGCGCCGGCGCAGCATGGTCGGCAAGTTTGTCGAGTTCACCGGACCGGGCCTGGCGTCCCTGAGTTGGGCGGCGCGGGGCACCGTGGCGAACATGGCGCCGGAATACGGTGCGACCGTGGTGTTTTTCCCGTTTGATGACGAGACGCTGGCGTACCTGACCCTGAGTGCGCGCCCGCAGGCCTTGATCAACAAGGTCTCGGCCTACATGTCGGCGCAATCTCTGTGGCGCCGGGACGACGATCCCGAGCCGGTGTTCGATGAGTTGATCGAGCTGGATCTGGCGCAGGTTGAACCGAGTGTCGCCGGCCCGCATCAGCCCCATCAGCGCCAGTCCCTGGCCCAGGCCGGGGCGTCGTTTCATCAGCATGTATGCGCGCAAAAGCAGGATTTCTTCGAGCCGTCATTCCAGGTGCCGATCACCCATGGCGCGGTGGTGATGTCGGCCATCACCAGTTGCACCAACACCGCCAACCCGGCGCAGATGATCCAGGCCGGGCTCTTCGCCCGCAACGCCCGCGCCCGTGGGCTGACGCGCAAACCGTGGGTCAAGACGTCGCTGTCGCCAGGCTCACGGGTGGTGGCCGATTACCTGGAAGCCGCCGGCTTGTTGGAGGATTTCGCCGCGCTGGGTTTCGACCTGGCGGGCTTTGGCTGCATGACCTGCATCGGTAATTCCGGCAGCCTCGAACGCCATGTCGAGACCTTCGCCGAGCAGGGCTTGAAAGGCGTGGTGGTGCTCTCGGGCAACCGCAATTTCGAAGGCCGGGTCAACCCGAAAGTCCCTGCCGGCTACCTTGCTTCGCCCGCGTTGTGCGTGGCCTATGCGATTGCCGGCAGCATCGACACCGACCTGTCGGCCCAGCCGCTGGCGATGGATGCCCAGGGCCAGCCGGTGTTCCTGCATGAGTTGATGCCCAGCGAAGCCGAGGTGGCCGCGCAAGTGGCGGCGGTGGTGCGCCCGGCGCTGTTTCACCAGCGCCAGGCACTGCTGTGGCAAGGCACTCACCATTGGCAGGCGCTGGAAGCCGACGCCAGCGTGCAGTTTGCCTGGCACCCGGCCTCCACTTACCTGCGCCGCCCGCAGTACCTTGCCGGGGTAACGCCGGTGCCGGCCGTGTCCTTGGCCATCAGCAACGCCCGTGCTTTGGTGGTGCTGGGGGATAACGTCACCACCGACCATATCTCCCCGGCGGGCACGATTCCGGCCGACAGCCTGGCCGGGCACTGGCTGCGGGAGCGCGGTGAAGCGTTGGCGGACCTCAACCAGTATTCGACCCGGCGCAGCAACCACGAAGTGATGGTGCGCGGCGCGTTTACCAACCCGCGCCTGAACAATCTGCTGTCCTGCGACCAGCCCCCGCGCCAGGGCGTCTGGGCCTGGAATGCCGACCGCAGCGACTACCTGCCGCTGTACCTCGCCGCGCAAAGCTACGCCGGTACACCCACCGTGTTGTTCGCCGGGATCAACTACGGTGCCGGCTCCAGCCGCGACTGGGCAGCGAAGGTCCTGACCCTGCTGGGGATCAAGGTGGTGGTGGCCCGCAGTATCGAGCGAATCCATCGCAGTAACCTGATCGGCATGGGCGTGTTGCCGCTGGTGTTCGATGAAGGCGCATCGGTGCAGGACTTGAACCTCGACGGCAGTGAGTCTCTGAGCTTCATCGGCCTGGACGCGTTGCAGGTCGGCGACAACCCGATCACCTTGCAGATTGACCGCGCCACCGGTGAGACCACGCGTACCCCCCTGACCTTGCGCCTCGACTCGTTGCAGGAGGTTGGTTACCTTGAACACGGCGGCGTCTTGCCCTTCGTCATTCGCAAGACCGTGCAAAGAACCGTTCAAGGAGCGCGTAATGATTGACCCGCAGGTACTGCAACAACTGGCCCCCGAGGGTGTGCTCAGGGCTGCCATCAACTTTGGCAACCCGGTGCTGGCCCAGCGCGGCGAGGACGGCCAGCCCCAGGGCGTGTCGGTGGCGCTGGCCAGGGCCCTGGCCGATGAGTTGGCGGTCGACCTTGAGTTGATCACTTTTGATGCGGCGGGCAAGGTCTTCGCCGCGCTGGGCGATGACCGCTGGCGCGTGGCATTCCTGGCCATCGAACCGGTGCGCGAGCAGGAAATCGCCTTCAGCGCGCCCTACGTGATCATCAAGGGTACGTACCTGGTGACGGTGGATTCACCCCTGGGCAGCGTGTCCCAACTCGATGCTCCGGGCCAACGCATCGCTGTCGGCCAGGGTGCCGCGTATGACCTGTACCTGAGCCGCACAGTGCAGCATGCCGAACTGGTACGCGCGCCGACCTCGGCGGCTGCCGTGGACCTGTTTATCGAGCAAGGCCTGAACGCCGCGGCCGGGGTTCGGGATTACTTGCAAAACCGGCTGGATGAGCGCTGGCGCCTGCTGGAGGATGACTTCATGAGCATCAGCCAGGCGGTCGCGGTACCGGTAGCGCACGCAGCCGCTGCCGCGTTCGTCAAATCCTTTGTCGAACGGCAGAAAGCCAATGGTCTGGTAAGACAGGCGTTGTTGCGCAGCGGGCAAAGCCCGGAACTGGCGGCGCCTTAGAGACGGCGCAGGAAGGATTTGACGATTTGCTGGGTGGCCTGGGTGGTATCCAGGTCTTCCAGGCGTGTGTAGGGATGCCACTGGCATTCCTTGATTTCGCTCAGGGGCCGGGCTTCGTCGATATTCACCACCGACGCCTCGAACACATGGTGCAGGGTGTCGCTGGCCTTCAGCTCCTGCAATAACAGCAAACCGTCCACGTTCAGCCCGGTTTCCTCTTCCAGTTCTCGTGCGGCAGCACCTGCCGGGCGCTCATGGCGCTCGACCTTGCCGCCGGGCAATGCCCATTTCGAGCGGGCTTTACGCACGAACAGGATGTGCCCGTCGTGCTCGCAAATCACCGTGGCCCTTATTTTCATCGTCTGTGCCCCCGCAGCTGGATGATTGTCATAAAAGTGTAATGCAATTGTCATGCTCAGTCTTTATCCGGCAGGGTGGAGAGGGGGCCGGAAAACACCGATACTGCCCCATCGAAAAAAACTCACCTGAAGGAGATGCAGATGAACACCGTACGCTGGGGCATGATCGGCTGTGGCGATGTCACTGAACTCAAGAGTGGACCCGCCTTCTACAAAGCGCCAGGTTCTGCGCTGGTGGCCGTGATGGGGCGGCGCGAGGAGGCCGTGCGCGATTATGCGGCACGCCACGGCATTGCCCGTTTCTACACTGACGCCCAGGCGCTGATCGACGACCCGGAAGTAGACGCGGTCTACATCGCCACACCGCCCGACAGCCACCTCGAATACAGCCTGATGGTGGCCGCTGCCGGCAAGCATTGCTGCGTCGAGAAGCCCATGTCCCTGAATGCCGAGCAAAGCGCGCTGATGCAGCGCACCTTCGAACAGGCCGGGCTGCACCTGTTTGTCTCCTATTACCGGCGTTCCCTGCCACGCTTCCAGCAGGTGCGGGACTGGCTGCAGGACGGGCGCATCGGCGAATTGCGTCATCTGACCTGGACCCTGTGCAAGCCGCCTTCGGAAGACGATGCCAGCAGTGCCAACTGGCGCACCGACCCGGCGATTGCCGGCGGCGGGTATTTTGCCGACCTGGCCAGCCACGGTTTTGACCTGTTCCAGTACCTGGTCGGGGATATCGTCGAGGTGGCCGGGTTTACCGCGCGCCAGGCCGGGCGCTACGCCGCCGAAGATGCCGTCACCGCCTGCTGGACGTTCGCCTCGGGCGCGCTGGGCATGGGCTGCTGGAACTTTGTCGCCGACCGGCGCGAAGACCGGGTGGAGATGATCGGCAGCAAGGGCCGCATCACGTTTTCGGTGTTCGATGAGGCGCCGTTGCGGCTTGAGGGCGAGACCAGCGAGGTGCTGGAGGTGCCCAACCATGCACATATCCAGTGGCATCACGTGCTGGGGATGAATGCGCATATTCGCGGCGAGAGCAAACACCCGGCACTGGCGATCGAGGCGTTGAAGACCGACCGGGTCATGGACCGGGTGCTACAACGTAACCCCAACCTGGCGGTCTAGCGGTGCTTTAATTTTGTCTTTTTAAGGAATGAACGGATGAAAATGAAAGCAGCCTGGATTGTGCTTTGCCTGGCGTTGGCCGGGGCCGCGACAGCAGCGCCGCGGGCCCAGGGGCAGGCCGGGGAGTTTGACTTTTATGTGTTGTCGCTGTCCTGGTCGCCGACCTTCTGCCTGACGCACCCGGACGACCAGCAGTGTTCGGGCAAGGGCTACGGGTTTGTCCTGCATGGGCTGTGGCCGCAGTACGCGAAGGGCGGCTGGCCGGCTTCGTGTGAGCCGCAGTCGCGCTTGTCGGATGCAGACTTCGCCCGGGGCAGAACGCTGTTCCCGTCGCCCAAACTGCTCAGGCATGAATGGGCCAAGCACGGCACCTGCAGCGGCCTTGAGGCTTCGGCTTACCTGGACAAGACCGATGCAGCGCTCAGCGTGGTCAAGATCCCGCAGCAGCTTGAGCCCTTCAATGTCCGAAGCGGCCTGGGCGCGCGGGACATCGAAGCGCTGTTTCGCGAGAGCAACCCGGCCATGGGCAACCATGGCCTTGCGGTGATCTGCAAGGGTGCCGTGCTGACCGAGGTGCGGGTGTGCCTGACCAAGGACCTGGCGTTTGCCGGCTGCCCGCGCAGCGTCAAGAGCCAGTGCCGGGATGGCGATATTCGCATCCCGACCCAGCGCTAAGCGGACTCAGGCGGGCCCATAACCTTTATGCGCCTGCTCGATCTCCTCCACTAGGCGGTCAATGCCCGCCAGGCGTGCCCGGTTGTCGTGGTCCCAGGGATGGAACCCGGGCTTGAAGTAATGCAACCAGGGCAGCGCCATGCGCGGGAACACGCCCTTGGGCCCGTACAGAAACTTGAGCATCCGCCAGAAGCCCTTCAAATGCCCGCCCGAACGCCGGTCGGCGAACAACAGGCGCAGGTGAAAGTCCAGGATCGTCAGCCAGAACAGCCCCGTGGTGATGAGCATGGTGGAAGTGCGCAGCAGATAACGCTTGGGCCCAGGCTTGATCACGCTGTTCCACACATCAAACGCCACCGCCTTGTGCTCGGTTTCTTCCAGGGCATGCCAGTACCACATCTGCTGGTAACCCTTGACCGAATCCCCGAACCGCGACGGGTCGCTGAGGAGGATTTCCGCGAGCATCGCGGTGTAGTGCTCCAGGGCAATGGTCACCGCCAGGTTGAAGGAGGCGGGCAGGTATTTCTTTTGCGCGTCGAGGATCATCTTCAACCGACGGTCGAGGGTATTCGCCGGCAGCCCTGCGGCTTGCAGCAGGTCGTTGTAGGCCACGTGCTCGCGGCTGTGCATGGCTTCCTGGCCGATAAAGCCCTGGATTTCTTTCTTCAGCTCCGGGTCTTCGATGCGCTGGCGGTAGTGACGCACGCTGTCCATGAAGAACAGCTCGCCCTGGGGAAACAGCAACGACAGTGCGTTGAAAAAGTGGGTAATGAACGGGCCTTGTTCATGCCAGTCCTTGATGCGTTCGGCCGGCAGGGCAAAACGGAGGTCGCGGCGAATCGGCAGCATGGTCGGTACTCCAGTTCAGAGACGGTGCTCTTCGTTGGTTTCAAGGACGGGCGAGGGCGCATTGCGTTGCTTGGGCGCCATGCGTTTGCTGGCCAACACCACCAGTGCTTGATAGGCGGCAGGCAGGCAGCGCGCGAGCAGGTCCAGAAAATAGGCGTCGCGGCCAATCAGCACGCGGCGTTTGTTTTTGCGTACGCCTTGCAGGATCACTTTGGCGGCCTGGTCGGCGTCGGTGATGAACAGCTTTTCGAAGTCGGCCCGGGCCTGCTGTTCGCTGTGAATCAGGAAGCCGGTCATGTTGGCGTCGATCCGGCTGCTGCGGCAGATGTCGGTGCGGATCCCGCCAGGGTGCACGCAGGTGGCCGAGACCCCGCTTTTTTGCAGGTCGAGTTCCTGGCGCAAGGACTCGGTAAAACCACGCACGGCGAACTTGGTGGCGTTGTAGCCGCTCATGCCCGGCTGGGCGAACAGGCCGAACACGCTGGAAGTGTTGACCACATGCCCATCGCCGCTGGCCTTGAGGTACGGCAAAAAGGCCTTGGTGCCGTACACCACGCCCCAGAAGTTGATCCCGACGATCCATTCCAGGTCGGTGTAGTCCACGCCTTCGACGGTGCTCGACAGCGCGACGCCGGCGTTGTTGAAGATCAGGTTGATCTGGCCATGTTCGGCGGCGCATCGGGCGGCCCAGTCTTCCACGGCCTGGCGCTCGGAAACGTCCAGCACCTGCGAGGTGACCAGCACCGGTGCAAGCACCTGGGCCTTGATCAGTGCGACGGTCTGCTCCAGGCCCTGGCTGTTTTTATCCGCCAGCGCCAGGTGGCAGCCTTCACGCGCCAACGCCAGGGCCAACGCGCGGCCCATGCCGGAAGCGGCGCCGGTAATGGCCGCC
The DNA here is from genome assembly GCF_013385665.1 of Pseudomonas sp. D4002. NCBI lineage: Bacteria > Pseudomonadati > Pseudomonadota > Gammaproteobacteria > Pseudomonadales > Pseudomonadaceae > Pseudomonas > Pseudomonas sp. D4002. The sequence continues at coordinate 43,980 of NZ_JACAPN010000031.1, read as the reverse complement.
ACGCGGCCGTTGAATGACTTCATGACAGGCTCCCTTCTGCGGTGGTGTGGGGCGTTGCGGCCGGGCGCGCGGTGGACGGTATCGGCACCAGGCTGGCGACGTAGTCCTTGAGGGCGAAATGCCGGGTGACCTGCTTGAAACGCCAGGTGGAGCCGGGCCACAGCGTGGTGTTCTTGCCGGTGCGTGGGTCCAGGTACCAGCTCTTGCAGCCGCCGGTGGACCAGATGGTGCCGTTGAGTTTTTCCTGCAGCCTGGCGTTGTAGGCCAGTTCCACCGCCGGCTTGACGTCCACCGTGGCGATGCGATGACGCTGCATTTGCTGCAGGGCATCGAGGATGTAGGTGACCTGGGCCTCGATCATCAGAATCATCGAGTTATGCCCCAGCCCGGTGTTGGGGCCGACGATCAGGAACAGGTTCGGATAACCCGGCACCGTGGTGCCCAGGTAGGCGTGGGCGCCGTCTTGCCAGGTGTCCATCAGGTCGATGCCGTGGCGCCCGATGATGCAGTTGCGGGGCAGCGGATCGGTGGCCTGGAAGCCGGTGCCGAAGATGAGGCAGTCAGCCGGGTGCTTGATGCCGTCGGCGGTGATCACCCCGTCGGCCTCGATGCGCAGCACGTTGTCGGTTACCACCTGCACATTGCTGCGGGACAGGGCCGGGTAGTAGTCGTTGGAGATCAGCACGCGCTTGCAGCCGATGGTGTAGTCCGGCGTCAGGGTCTTGCGCAGGGAAGGGCGGGCCACTTGTTTGTGCAGGTGGCGCACGGCGATTTTCTGCACCATTTTCATCAGGCGCGGGTGCAGGGCAAAGCCCACCACGCGACCTTCCAGTGCCCAATAGAACGCGCCGCGTACCAGGCGCTGGGTGAACGGCAGGTGCTTGAAGGCCCAGCGCTCGAAGCGTGAAATCGGCCGGTCGGGCTTGGGCATGATCCACGGCGGGGTGCGCTGGAACAGGTCCAGGTGGGCCACCTGCGGCGCAATCTGCGGCACGAACTGAATGGCACTGGCGCCGGTGCCGATCACCGCCACGCGCTTGCCCTTCAATGAATACTCGTGGTCCCACTGCTGGGAGTGGAAGCGCTTGCCCTTGAAGCTGTCCAGGCCCGGAATATCCGGCAGTGCCGGGCGCGACAGGCCGCCCATTCCCGACACCAGCACCCGCGCACTGACCTGGCGGCCATTGCTGAAGCTCAGGCTCCAGCGCTGTTGCGCCTCATCAAATACCGCCTTCTCCAGGCCCATGCCAAAGCGCAGGAACGGCGCCAGTTCGAAGCGCCGGGCGCACTGCTCCAGGTAGGCGCGAATCTCCGCCTGTGGCGCAAATTGCCGGGTCCAGTCCGGGTTGGGCGCAAAGGAAAACGAATAGACATGGGATTGCACGTCGCAGGCGCAACCGGGGTACTGGTTGTCCCGCCAGGTGCCGCCGAGAGCATCGGCCTGTTCGGCAATAAAGAAGTCGTGGAACCCGGCTTCCTTGAGTTTGATCGCCATGCACAGCCCGGCAAATCCGGAACCGATGATGGCGATGTCGATGGTGTCATGGGCATTCATAGGCTGTCCCTCGTGGGCCGGTGGCGCCTTACGGGTGTCGACATCGGATGTGCTCCTTGTTTTTGTTTTGGCTTTTTAGATAGAACACCATTGCAAAGGAAAATTGAATTATTTATTTTAAAAAAGATTTTAAATAATCTACCTGAAAATATCGTCTAGGCTACGACCCAGTTCCTCATGTGCGACTTATCCGACGGACGAGAGCTTGTACGCACACAGTTAAGGTCCAGGGTGGACGATGGCTGAGGCCTTGACCAATACCGGTCGGGCCGCCAGCAACGCAGGGATGCAGAGGACCGAGCTATGGCTGTCGAGTGGGTTGTCGCTGCGGGTGTGTGTGTAGGGTTAAGCGTAGTGTTGTGGGCCTTCAGTGCCCGGATGACACGGCGAATAGAAGCTGCTGTTCCGATCAACGGGCGCTTTCTGGAGATCAACGGCGAGCGCTTTCATTATGTAGACGAGGGCAAGGGCCCACCGCTGGTGATGATCCACGGGCTGATGGGCAGCAGTCGCAACTTGACGTACGCCTTGTCTGCCCAATTGCGTGAGCACTTTCGAGTGATCACCGTGGATCGTCCGGGGTCGGGTTATTCCACCCGGCATGCCGGCACGGCCGCGGACCTGCCTGGCCAGGCCCGGCAAGTCGCCAGCTTTATCCAGACGCTTGACCTGGATAAGCCGCTGGTGCTGGGGCATTCCCTCGGCGGGGCGATCTCCCTGGCACTGGCACTGGACCATCCCCACGCGGTGTCCGGATTGATCCTGGTGGCGCCCCTGACCCATCCCCAGCGCCTGCTGCCGCTGGTGTTTATGTCGTTGGCGATACGCCCGGGATGGCTGCGACGCTTTATGTCGCACACCCTGACCATGCCGATCGGATTGCTGACCAAAGGCTCGGTGGTCAAGGGCGTGTTTGCCCCCGACCCGGCCCCGGAAGACTTCGCCACCCGTGGTGGCGGCTTGTTGGGCATGCGGCCCGAGAACTTCTATGCCGCCTCCACCGAGATCAACCTGGTCAACGATTTCCTGCCGGACATGGTCAAGCGCTACCCGCAGCTGACGTTGCCGATCGGGCTGATTTATGGCGCGCAGGACAAGGTGCTGGATTTCCGCAAACACGGGCAGGCCCTGGCCAGCCTGGTGCCGGGCCTGAAACTGCAGCTGGTGGAAGGGCGCGGGCATATGTTGCCGATCACGGCCACCGAGCGTGTCGCGGCGGTGGTCGAGCAGATAGCCAAGCGCGTCCGGCCGCCGGAAAGCGCCACGGTGTTGCACCCGCCGTTTGCGTTGGCGAGTAAATAATTGTGCGACTGAACTCGCGGTTCGAACTCGTCAATGCTTGCCCTAGACACCTGACCAAACGGCTGAAAAAGAGACTGCTCGGTCACGTTCAAAAGGGTTCAAGAAACTAGTTGACGACCTAACGATTCCGCGCTATTTATTTAAAAAAATTATTTCAATGTCTAATTTGAAACAATTTTTGAAATGCCTAAGAGCGAATAAAATAATGAAAAAAACGCCTTTTATCGCATGGTTGAATTCTCGGGGCAGTCACCGCTCCGTGTACCTGTCCAGTGTTGATTTTTGCTCCCTGCCTGCCTGCGTCGTGCGGAGGCTGCCATGAATCAGACCCTGGCTGCCCCGAACGTCTGGACCGACGGCAAGCGCCACCTGTGGTGGCTCGGCATCATGCCCCTGGCAACCCCAATTCTCTCTGGCGCCCTGGCCATCACTACCGGCGTGCAACAACTGTGGTGGGTCGGCGTGCTGGTGATCTTCGGCCTGATCCCGCTGATCGACGGCCTGCTGGGTGAAGACGTCAGTAACCCGCCCGAGTCCGCCGTCAGCAACCTCGAATCCCAAAGCTACTACCGCTGGATCGTCTACACCGGCGTGCTGTTTGTCATCTCATCCCTGGTGGTCACCGGGTGGCTGGCCGCAGGCGGTATCGACTGGATTATCAATGGCGGCCTGTTGCATGCCACCGCCACCCTGGACCCGTCGAGTTGGCTGGCGAAAACCGCCGCCTTCATCACCGCGCGCACCGAGCTGCATGGCCAGGTGAGCTGGTTCACCTACCTGGGCATGGCGATGTCCACTGGCGCTGCCACCGGCATCGCCATCAACACCGCCCATGAGCTGGGGCACAAGCCGCGCCTGCTGGAAGTCGTGCTGGCCAAGATCACCCTGGCGCCGACCTTCTACGGGCACTTCTACACCGAACACAACCGTGGCCACCACGTGCGCGTCGCCACCCCGGAAGACCCGGCCAGTTCGCGGTTGGGGGAGAGCTTCTGGGCCTTCCTGCCGCGCTCGGTATGGTTCAGCGCACGCTCGGCGTGGAACCTGGAGCGTGAACGCCTGCGCAAACTCGGCCTGCCGGCCTGGCACTGGAAGAACGCCGTACTCAGCGCCTGGATGTACAGCGTGGTGTTGTGGGGCGCGATGATTGCCTGGCTGGGCGCGGCAGTGATTCCATTCCTGATCATCCAGGGCATCTACGGTTTCTCGCTGCTGGAAGTGGTGAACTATGTCGAGCACTACGGCCTGAAACGCCAGAAGTTGCCCAACGGTCGTTATGAGCGTTGCTCGCCACGGCATTCCTGGAACAGTAATCGGATTGTCACCAATATCTTTCTGTTCCAACTGCAGCGGCACTCCGACCATCACGCCAACCCAACCAGAAGTTATCAGTCACTGCGTCATTTTGATGAATCGCCGCAACTTCCATACGGTTATGCCAGCATGATTGTCTGGGCGTATGTGCCGTACTTGTGGCGACGACGCATGGATCACCGGGTACTTAATCATTACGCCGGGGATATCACCCTGACCAATCTTCAACCTTCACAGCGTTTGAAGTACCTGGAGAAGTACAGCAACACCACCAGACCCTTCTAACGAAAGCAGTCAGTTGTAGGGCGTACTCGGGATCTGTGTATCGCGCAGGTTTTCATCGCCCAGGCTTTACCGGTTTCGAGTACGGCTTAGTTGCAAGACAGTTGTTTGACCCGAACAAAAATAAAATTAAGGGAAGGACGTACACCATGCAAACCCCTGCCAAGTTCACCACGCACATTGTATTGGCTGCCCTGGGCCTGATCGTTTACCACCAGGCCCAGGCCGCCCGTATCGAACCCGCCGGCAGCGCGTTTACTGCCCAGGGCCCCATCAGCTTTTCCAAAGGCGCGCTGATCAGCGCGGATTGCACCATCAAGGTCGCCGGCAAAGTGGCGGCGGATGGCTCGTCGGTGAATGTCGACAAAGTTGAATTCGATGGCGGGCTCAAGTGCAGCCGGGTCGAAGCGATCAACTTGCCGTGGGTATTAGTGGCTAAAGATACCAGGAGCGGCTCGATGTCGAAGATCGCCGTGGATGTGCATGCCTTTGGTTTGGGCGGTAAGTGCGGGCCTTCTACTGCCGATGGAACCTGGGATAACGCCACCGGCAAGCTGGAAGCGTCGAATGTGCCTATCGGCGAAGACTGCAAGATCAAGACGGTGTCGATCAAGATGCCGCCGAGTTTCAAAGTTGTTGAGTAGCAGTGGGATGTTGTAGCGGTAATTGAATTGAAATTTGGCTGGAAAGGGAAGTTCTGCAGATTCACCGTGACCTCTCGATCATGGCCATTACCCCTGGCGAAATGACTCGCCATAACATGTGAGGAAAAATAATGAAAAGCTTGAAAACCCTCGTGTCTTTGACTGCTTTGACTGTTTGCATGGGTGCTGCTTCGATGGCCAGTGCGGCGTCTTTCAGCCCTATTGGTGCAAGCATCACCGCTAACGGCAGCATTACGGTCAAATCGCCGTCGTCGTTTCAGCAGCCAGTGACTTGCAACATTCTTTTCCAGGGTGTTGTTAACGCCGATGGTACTGCCAATATCAATAGCGCCACCGTATCGGGTTCCAACAGCCTGTGCGCATTGCCCAAGATGACTAACCTGCCATGGAAACTATCGGCTACCTCCGTTACTGCGGGTACCGTGACCAACGTTGGCTACACCATCGCAGGTGCACCGCCAATCATTCCTGCCACCAACTGCGGCCCGACCACTATTGCCGTGGGCCTGGCGTCAACTGCCAGCCCAGCTTCCAGCACGATCACTGCAACCAACCAGACGCTGACCGGCAGTTGCACCGTGGTGTCGCTGAGCCTCACCGCACCGGGTGCCGTGGTAATTCCTTGATAGGCGTACTCCGTAAAAAGGGTTGATCACCCCGATGGAAGGCAGGCGCCTCGCGAGAGGCGCTTGTTCAGGGATGGACAGCCAACGGATCGGCTGACAACACCGTTCATTGCGCTTGGTGAATACGTCACCAGACAGGTGGAAAAACATGGAAAGCTTGAAAACGTTCGTGGGTGCTACTGCTGTTGCAATGTGCATTTGTGCGGCTTCGATGGCCAACGCGGCGTCTTTCATTCCTGCCGACCAATCATTTACCACCGTTAACGGCACCCTGACGCTGAAGTCGCCGTCTTCGATGAGGACACCTGTAACGTGTAATATCCAGTTTGTTGGGCGGGTATCCCACGATGGTTCCACGGCAAGTCTGACCAGTGTTTATATCGCCGGCAGCAACGCCCTGTGTGCCATGTATCGTGTCAGTAACTTGCCATGGGTATTGAGTCCAACAGCCAGTGCTTTCGGCGCATTATCTAATGTCAGTTTCACTGTGGCGAGCCTTCCGCCAATTATTCCTGGTACTAACTGCGGTCCTGCAACTATTAGCGTTTCTCTCTTCAATAACACCGATGGCTTAAATCTCTATGCAATGAATCAGGTACTTTCCGGTAGCTGTGAAGTTGTGTCGATGCGCTTCGCAATGCCATACCTGATGATAAATCCTTGATAAACGAATTTTGATCGGCTTGCGCCTCAGGCGAGGTGTCTGGCCATGTAACTGATGCCGGCGGAGCCGGTGGATAACAATAAAAAGTCTGGGGACTAAGACAATGCAAAGCCTTACCACACGTATTTCTCTAACTGCGCTGCTGCTTGGCCTGGCATTCACATCCTCAATGACCCACGCGGCATCGTTTGCCCAGGCGGGCGCCGCATTTACTGCCACTGGCTCGATCTCTACCGCAGTAAAACTTTTGGTATGGACACCCGTCCCTTGCACAGTCGCGCTGACCGGAAAGGTCGCTTCCGACGGTTCAAGTGCGACCATCACCGGTGCCACTTTTACGGGCAACGCACTGTGCGGAGTTTCCGGGCCGCTTAATCTGCCGTGGACCCTCGTACCGACGAATGCCAGCACCGCAACACTTTCAGGTTTCGCCGAGAAGTTCTTCTCCGACACGTGCGCGTCTCCAAGTACGTTGACCACGCAATGGAGTGCTGCTGATAACACCTTTAGCCTCCTTAGCCCTCACACCGTAAGCGACAGCTGCCGAATCACGGCATTCAGTTTCAAGCCTTCGCCAGTCCTCACGATTAGTCCTTGAACTTGATCATCAGATCAAAGGTTGAAATATGCCCCTGAACGGGCAAACGAAGCAGCAAGACGAGCCGGCTCGAGCAGGCTCAGTTTGATAACAATAAGGAGTGCCGCATGAATAATAAAAAACAACAGGTGCAGGCTGTATTGGGGCTCGCATTGCTGGGGGGGCTGATGATTACCGCTCCGGCGCAGGCAGGTGGTTTTGCTACCCCGACCTATGGCGCGCAGGGCTGGGGCCGTGCCTTTGGTGGTGGTTCGCTGTTCAAGGATGACCCTTCAGCTGCGTACAACAACCCGGCTGCCATGGCATTTATTGATCACACTATCGTGCAGCAAACCGTCGACTACGCCCGCGTCAATATCAAGTACAAGGGCAGTGCTTACGACTACAAGGGAGATCCGAGCAGTTCCAGCGTCATTGATCCGTTGACAGGTATACCTACCTCAACCCCGCGCACAGGCAACGGCGGCGAAGCAGGCTTCACCGCTTGGCTGCCTACCGGCTTTGCGGTGATTCCGCTCAATGACCGTTTTGCGCTCGGCTTTAGCGCTGTTGTCCCTCAAGGCATGAAAAGTACCTGGGACCCGGATTGGAAGGGTCGCGACTTCGCCGTCGACACCAAGATCGAAACGGTAGGTGTGACGGGCTCGCTGTCGTTCAAGGTCAACGACCAGTTCTCCATTGGTGGTGGCGCCATCGTGCAGCACAGTAGTGGCTTCGTCAGCCAGAACGTCGACCTGCTGGCAGCGGCGGCCTTGTCGCCAGGATTGGGCGGTGCACCCTTTCCTTCGGGGGTTGGGCATGCCTTGATGCGGGTCAAGGTAGATAACACCTCTGTCGGCTGGTTTGCCGGCGTGGTCTGGAAGCCAACGCTGCAGGATACTGTTGGCCTGAACTACCACGCCAAGATCAAGAACAAGCTGGAGGGTAACTACAATATCTATGCCGATGACGGCTCCAGAAGCCTGATGACCGATATCAACCCTGCTTTCGGCAAAACCCTGGTAGAGCAGGCGTACCCTGGCCTGCATCTGTACCCGGATGGCGCCAACGCCTCAACCCAGCTGGATATTCCGGCCAATGCCGCGATTGATTGGGTGCACGTGTTCAATGACCGCTTCACCCTGGGTGTCAGCGCCATGTGGACGCAATGGTCTTCGTTCAAGGACCTGACCCTGAAGTCCGACGGCAGCACCATCGTGTCGATTCCCTACAAGTACCGTGACGTCTGGATGCTGTCGGTGGGCGGTGACTACAAACTCACCGACGACTGGACCGTGCGTGCCGGTGTCGCCAACGACCAGACTCCAACCCGTAACTCCACACGTGACCCACGTATTCCTGACGGTGACCGCTGGTTTGCTTCCCTGGGGCTGAGCTACGCCGTAAGAGCTATTCCGGGGCTGACCCTGGACGGTGCGTACTCCCGGCAGTTTGTGGAAGAGGTCAAGTTGAAGACGCAGAACGTCGATCGTCTCGGCGGCGCACGCCTGGATGGCAAGGTCGACAGCAAAGGGGAGGTGGTCAGCCTATCAGCGACTTACGCGTTCTGATCGCGTGCAGTGAAGTGAATTGACTAGCCGATAAAGGAGGGCGGCAAGCGCATCTTGCTGCTCTTCCGGCATTTCTCACGTGTTCCCTTTGATCCATCAGGCTGACTTGCTCAGCCCTTGATTTTTTCGTCCAGGCATTAAATAAAAATTTCAAAACAAAATTTGAATTTATCTTTTCAAGTTTGTAGTGTGGCTTTACGTCACAGGTCATTCCGATCTGCCCGGGCGTTGGCCGTACCCTGAATTGAGTAGAGGTATCCCCATGGTTATCTGGTTATTGGCGGGACTCGCAGCAGCGATTGCCCTGGCGTATCGACAAGCCGCTGCCACCCTCTGGCTGGGTGCCGGCCTGGTCTGGCTGGCGGCCGGTTACCTGTTCAACGCAGTCGCCGGTTTCGGCGCCGGCGTGGTGGCGGTGCTGGTGGTGTTGCCCGCGCTGCTGCTGACGATCAAACCCCTGCGCCGCACCCTGTTGACCAGCAAGGCCCTGGACCTTTTTCGCGGCATCATGCCGGCGATGTCCGACACCGAGCGTGCTGCCATCGAGTCCGGCACCGTGTGGTGGGACGCTGAGCTGTTCAGCGGCAAACCCCGCTGGGAACGCCTGCTGCAAGCCGCACCCGCCAGCCTCAGCGCTGAAGAACAGGCTTTCCTCGACAACGAAGTGGAGACCCTGTGCGACATGTCCAACGACTGGGAAACCACCCAGGTCTGGCAAGACATGTCCCCCGAAGGCTGGCAGTACACCAAGGATGCCGGCTTCCTCGGCATGATCATTCCCAAGCAGTACGGCGGCAAAGGCTTCTCCCACTATGCGCATTCGCAAGTGGTGATGAAGCTCTCGACCCGCTGCTCGGCGGCGGCGATTTCAGTGATGGTGCCCAACTCCCTGGGCCCGGCCGAACTGCTGCTGCACTACGGCACCGACGCCCAGCGCAACTACTACCTGCCACGCCTGGCACGGGGCGAAGACATCCCGTGCTTCGCCCTGACCAGCCCGTATGCCGGCTCCGACGCCGGCGCGATTCCAGACCTGGGCATCGTCTGCAAGGGCATGCACGAAGGCGAGGAAGTACTGGGTTTCCGTGTGACCTGGGACAAGCGCTACATCACCCTCGGCCCAATCGCCACCGTGCTCGGCTTGGCTTTCCGCGCCGAAGACCCGGACGGTCTGCTCGGCCAGCCGGGTTCCCTGGGCATCACCTGCGCGTTGATCCCCACCACCCATCCGGGGGTGAACAGCGGCCGGCGTCACTGGCCACTCAACGCGGTATTCCAGAATGGCCCGACCACCGGCAAGGATGTGTTTATCCCGCTGGAATGGGTGATCGGCGGCCGCGAGCAAGTCGGCAACGGCTGGCGCATGCTGATGGAATGCCTGGCGGCTGGCCGGGCGATTTCCCTGCCGTCGGCCAACGTCGGCCTGGGCAAGGTGGCTGTGCGCGGCACCACCGCTTATGCGGCGATGCGCAAGCAATTCGGCCTGCCCATCGGCAAGTTCGAAGGCGTGCAGGCGCCCCTGGCGCGCATGGCCGGGCATTTGTATGCCTGCGACGCGGTGCGCAAGGTCTCGGTGGCGTCACTGGATGCCGGTGAAAAACCCTCGGTGATCTCGGCCATCGCCAAATACCACGTTACCGAGCGGGCACGCATCATCGTCAACGACGGCATGGACATCGTGGCCGGCAAGGGCATCTGCATGGGGCCCAACAACTTCCTCGCCCGGGCCTACCAGCAAAGCCCCATCGCCATCACGGTGGAAGGCGCGAACATCATGACTCGCTGCCTGATCATCTACGGCCAGGGCCTGATCCGCTGTCATCCGTATGTGTTCCGCGAGATGGAAGCGGCGCGCAACACGGACCGGCGCAAGGCCCTGATGGACTTCGACAGCGCAATGTTCGGTCACCTGAGCTTCGTGCTGGCCAATACCGTGCGTGCCGCAGTGTATTCGCTGACGGGCGGACGGCTGATTTCCGTGCCGGGCAAGACCGATCCGGCGCTGGCGTCCTACTACCGCCAGGCCAATCGGCTGTCGGTGGTGTTGGCGTTGATCTCGGACATTTCCATGGGCGTGCTGGGCGGTGCCCTCAAGCGCAAGGAAAGCATCACCGGGCGGCTGGGGGACATTCTGTCCCAGCTGTACATCCTGTCCTGCGTGCTCAAGCGTTTTGAGGATGATGGCCGGCCACAGGCAGATTTGCCGCTGGTGCATTGGGCGGCCCAGGACGCGTTGCTGCGCGCCCATGAGGCCCTGGCCGAAGTGCTCGACAACTACCCGTCGAAAGCCGCGGCGGCGGTGGTGCGTGGCTTGACGTTCCCGTTCGGTATTCCACAGCGCAAACCGTCGGATCGCCTGTTGGCGCAAGTGGCGGAGCTGGTGCAGGTGCCGGGGGAAACCCGCGACCGCTTGCTGGGCAATTCCTACATTCCTCGGCCGGAAATCGACAAGCTGGCTTACGGCGAGCTGGCCTTGCGCCTGTTGCCGCAAGTGGAGCTGATCGAGGCGCGGCTCAAGGGGGCGATCAAGCAAGGCCTGATCGAGCCAATGCCGATTTCCAGTGCGGCGTTTACTCCGTGGCGAGTCAAGGCGCGGGCGCTGGACCTGATCAGCGAGGAAGACGACAGCTTGCTCGCGCGCTATGTGGAATATGGCGATCACGCGATCCAGGTGGACGACTTCCCGCAGGACTTCGGTTTGCTGGAAGCCTTGCAACAGCGCCAGCAGGCGCTGGAACAGGCCGCCAAACCGAGCGCAAGACGCCGCGCCAACCAAGGCGAAAACGCGCCGGTCAACTGACTGGAACTGGAGGAACACGACCCCTGTAGGAGCTGGCTTGCCTGCGATAGCGTTGGTTCAGTGCCAGATGTGTTGGCTGACACACCGCAATCGCAGGCAAGCCAGCTCCTACAAGGATCGGGTTTCCATGGCAACACCGTGTTTGTGAGTGAATTTATCCATGAGTGACAGCTACCTCTCTTTCGTCAATTCCCCCTGGGGAGCCTGGTTGGCCCGCACTGCCGGGCTGCCCCAACCCCTGGCATTGCAACGTCACCGCAGCGGCCAGCAAGGCCTGGCCAACCCGGTAATCGTCGCGGGGGTAGGGCGCCTGGGGGCGCAAATCCAGCGCATCTTCACCGCCACCGATACAGTGACCGCCACCGCTGCGACCCTCAAGGCACCCTCCACGGTCAAGGTCCAGGGCGCGGTGTTCGACGCCAGCGACATTGCCGACCTCAAGCAGTTGGACGAGCTCTACGAATTCTTCCACGCCAACGCCAGGCGCCTTGGGCAACACGCCCGGGTGGTGGTGCTCGGCACCGCGCCGGAGTTGTGCAAGGACCTGCCCCAGGCCATTGCCCAGCGTGCCCTTGAGGGCCTGGTGCGTTCGTTGGCCAAGGAGTTGCGCCGGGCGATCACCGTGCAGTTGATCTACGTCGCACCGGGTGCCGAAGACGGGCTGGAAAGCAGCCTGCGGTTCTTCCTGTCGCGGCGCTCGGCCTATGTTTCGGGGCAGGTGGTGCGCCTCGAAAAAACCGTCGATAGCCCAACCGAAATCAACTGGGACAAACCCCTCGGCGGCCGCCGTGCCCTGGTCACCGGCGCCTCCCGTGGCATCGGCCTGGCAATCGCCCAGGTGCTGGCCCGCGATGGAGCCCATGTGGTCTGCGTGGATGTGCCCCAGGCCCAGGATTCGCTGCAACAGGCGGCCGGCAGTGTCGCAGGCACCGCACTGGCGCTGGACATCACCGCCACCGATGCCGCGCAGCAGTTGCACGCCCATGTCAGCCAACACGGTGCATTCGACGTGGTGGTGCACAACGCCGGGATTACCCGCGACAAGACCATCGCCAAGATGACTGAGACCGCGTGGCGCAGCGTACTGGCGGTCAACCTGGAAGCACCGTTGCATCTGAGCACGGCGCTGCTGGAAAGCCAGGGCCTGAATCCGGGCGGGCGGATCGTGTGTGTCTCATCGATTTCCGGTATCGCCGGCAACCTCGGGCAAAGCAACTACGCCACCTCCAAGGCCGGGGTGATCGGCCTGGTACAAGGCCTGGCCCCGCAGGCGGCGGCGCAGCAAGTGACGGTGAATGCCGTGGCACCGGGCTTTATCGAAACCCAGATGACCGCGAAGATCCCGCTGATGATTCGCGAAGCGGGGCGGCGGATGAACTCGATGTCCCAGGGCGGGCAACCCATCGACGTGGCAGAAACCATCGCCTGGCTGGCGCATCCGGCATCCGGCGGGGTCAATGGCCAGGTGGTGCGGGTCTGTGGCCAAAGCCTGTTGGGAGCCTGAGCATGGACTATGTGACGCAGATCATTGAGCCGCCGCCCTCGCGCTCGCGGCTGTTGCTGGACGGGGTATTGGGGCTGCGCAAACCGAAGCTGGAAGGCGAGCCGACGTTGCCGAAAGAACGCCTGGTGCGTTCGGCCGTCGAGCTGTCTGCCCAAGGGATCGCGGCTTACGGTCGGGCCTGTGGTTTCCGCCGTGAGCAAGGCGTGCCGCTGTCCTATCCCCATGTGCTGGCGTTCCCCTTGCACCTGATGCTGCTGACCCGCCCGAGTTTCCCGTACCCGGCCAGCGGCATGGTGCATTTGGCCAATCGCATCCGCCAGCATCGACGGCTGGAGGCGGGCCAGGCCTTGCGCCTGGAGGTGTATTGCGAACGCTGGGTCGCCCATCCGAAAGGCCAGGCGCTGAGCATCGCCACCCGTGGCTACAGCGCGGGCGCCCTGGTGTGGGAGAGCGACAGCCTGTACCTGCGCCGTGACGTAAACGCGCCGGTTGGCGAGCCGTGGGACGACGCGTTGCCCTTGCAGGAAGAAGGTTTGCTGCGCACTCAACGCTGGGTGCTGCCGGCGGATCTGGGGCGGCGTTTCGCCAGGGTCTCGGGGGATTTCAACCCCATTCATACCTCGGTGATCGGCGCCCGATTGTTCGGATTTCGCCGGGCCATCGCCCACGGCATGTGGACCCTGGGCCGCGCCCTGGCCGCCCAGCAACCCCCCGGCGGACTGGACCAGGCCGAGGCCCATTGCGACTTCAAGCTGCCGATCTTCCTGCCTGGCCAGGTGGCGCTGTGGAACGTTCCGCCAACCGGCCCGCGCCGTGAGTTTGAAGTGCGTAATTTCGCCGGTGACAAACCCCATATGCGTGGGCTGTTTATCTGGAATGAGACCGATCGATGAGTGACTACAGTTTCAACCCGGCCCCGACGCGCCGCGTGGCGATTATCGGCGGCAACCGTATCCCGTTCGCCCGCTCCAACACCGTGTACGCCCATGACAGCAACCAGGATCTGCTGGTCGCCGCCCTGCAAGGCCTGGTGGACCGCTACAACCTTCACGGCCTGCGCCTGGGCGAGTTTGCCGCGGGTGCGGTGATCAAGCATTCCCGGGATTTCAACCTGGCCCGGGAAAGCCTGCTGTCTACCACACTGTCTCCCGAAACCCCGGCCTACGACCTGCAACAAGCCTGCGGCACCGGCCTGGAAGCGGCGTTGCTGGTGGCGAACAAGATCGCCCTTGGGCAGATCGAAGTGGGCGTTGCCGGTGGTTCCGACACCAACTCCGACGCGCCCATCGGCATCAACGAGTCCCTGCGCCGCACCTTGCTTTCAGCCAATCGCGCCAAGGGCACTGGCGCCAGGTTGAAGGCCTTGATGGGTGTGCGCCCGTCGATGTTTTTCAAGCCGCTGCTGCCGCGCAATGGCGAGCCGCGCACCGGCTTGTCCATGGGTGAACACTGCGAGGAAATGGCCAAGCGCTGGCAGATCAAGCGCCTGGCCCAGGACGAGTTGACCCTCACCAGCCACCAGCGGCTGGATGCGGCGTACAAGCAGGGTTTCTTCGATGATTTGATCAGCCCGTATCGCGGCCTGGCCCGGGACAACAACCTGCGGGCCGACGCCAGCCTGGAGAAACTTGCCGGCCTGTCACCGGCCTACGACCGCCAGAACGGCACGCTCACCGCCGGCAACTCCACGCCCCTGACTGACGGCGCGTCGGTGGTGCTGCTGGCCAGCGAGGAATGGGCCGCCGAGCGCGGCTTGCCCGTATTGGCGTACCTGCGAACCGGTGAAACCGCTGCGGTGAATTTCGTCGACGGCACCGAAGGCCTGCTGATGGCCCCGGCCTACGCCGTGCCACGCATGCTCAAGCGCGAAGGCCTGACGTTCGCCGACTTCGATCTGTTCGAGATCCACGAAGCCTTCGCCGCTCAGGTGCTGTGCACCCTCAAGGCCTGGGAAGACCCGGATTACTGCCGCGACCGCCTGGGCCTCGACGCGCCGCTGGGCAGCATCGACCGCAGCAAAATGAACGTCAACGGCGGCTCCCTCGGCTGCGGCCACCCCTTCGCCGCCACTGGTGGCCGGCAACTCGCGGCACTGGCCAAGGCGATCCACCAGCGTGGCGGCGGCCGCGGCCTGATTTCGATCTGCGCGGCGGGTGGGTTGGGCATTACCGCTATCGTCGAAAAGTAGTTCCCACCATAAAAACAACAAGGAGACTGCCATGAACGCTGTAAGCCTGGAACAGACCGAACGCCTCTGGTTGAACGCTTACCTGCCCGGCGTACCGGCAGACATCGACGTCGGCATCGAGGATTACCCGTCGTTGCGCGAGGTGTTCCTGGAGCACCTGCACAAATTCCGCGACCGCGTGGCCTACGTCAGCATCGGCACCGAAATGACCTACGCCGACTGGGAGGTGCAGGGCATCGCCTTTGCTGCGTGGCTGCAAGCCCAGGGTGTGAAGAAGGGCGACCGGGTGGCGCTGATGATGCCCAACTGCTTGCAGTACCCGATCTGCCTGCTGGGCACGATCCTCGCGGGTGCGGTGGTGGTCAACGTCAACCCGCTGTACACCGCCCGGGAGCTGCAGCATTTGCTCAAGGACAGTGGCGCAGAGACCCTGGTGATCTTCGAAAACTTCGCCCACACCCTGGAGAAAGTGGTGGCCGCCAGTACCGTCAAACGTGTGGTGATCGCGGCCATCGGTGACCTGCTCGGCACCTTCAAGGGCGCGGCGATGAACTTCATCCTGCGCAGCGTGCAGAAGCAGGTGCCGCGTTTCAACCTGCCAGGAGCCGTGCGCTTCAACCAGGTGCTGAAGCAGGGACGCGGCCAGACCCATCTCGCCGTGCCGATGAACCGCGAAGACCTGGCCTTCCTGCAATACACCGGCGGCACTACCGGCGATGCCAAGGGCGTCATGCTCAGCCACCGCAACATCATCGCCAACCTGTTGCAGGCCAAGGCGTGGGTCGGTGATCAGCTCGATCAGAACCAGCAGGAAACCAACGTCACCCTGCTGCCGCTGTACCACATCTTTTCCCTGACGGTGAACTGCCTGATGTTCATGTGCCTGGGCGGGCGCAACATCCTGATCGCCAACCCACGGGATGTGAAGCGGGTGCAGATGATCCTGCGCAAGGAGCGTTTCAACGGGATTGCCGGGGTGAATACGCTGTTCAACGGCCTGCTGGAAAACAAGGAATTCTGCGCCCGGGATTTTTCCGATTTGCGCATGGTGATCGCCGGCGGCATGGCCACCCATACCGCTGTGGCCAAGCGCTGGAAGGAAGTCACCGGCTTGCCGATCATCGAAGGCTACGGCCTCACTGAATGTTCGCCGGTGGTGAGCATCAGCCCCATCGACATCTCACGCATGCGCGAGATGGAATTCACTGGCAGCATCGGCGTGCCGTTGCCGTCGACCTGGGTGCGGTTCATTCGTGAGGACGGTGAGTTGGCGGAACTGGGCGAGCAGGGCGAACTGCAAGTACGCGGCCCGCAGGTGATGCAGGGTTACTGGAAACGCCCGGCGGAAACCGCCGAGGTGCTGGATGCCGAAGGGTGGCTGTCTACCGGGGACATCGGGGTGATGAATGAGCAGGGCTTCATCCGCCTGGTGGACCGCAAGAAAGACATGATCCTGGTGTCCGGGTTCAACGTGTACCCCAACGAGATCGAAGACGTGGTGGCGTTGCATCCGGGCGTGGCGGAAGTGGCGGCGATCGGGGTTGAGGATGGGGTGACCGGCGAGCGGGTCAAAATCATCGTGGTGCGCAAGGACCCAAGTTTGACCCAGGAGCAGATTCTGGCGCATTGCCGGGAGTATTTGACGGGGTACAAGGTGCCGCGGTTTGTCGAGTTTCGTACGCAGGAGTTGCCCAAGACGACGGTGGGCAAGGTGTTGCGCCGGGCACTGCGCTAAGCCTTACGATCGTTCCCACGCTCTGCGTGGGAACGCCTCTTGTGACGCTCTGCGTCACGCTTTGGACGCGGAGCGTCCGGGGCTGCATTCCCACGCGGAGCGTGGGAACGATCGTCAGTCGTCGAATCCCACCTGCTCATGAATCTCATCGACCTTCAATTCCAGCCGATACGCCACGGCAATGAACAACGCCTGGCACAGGCACAGCGTCGCACTCAGTGACCTGAACGCAAACGACGAGCCTTCATTCACCAGCAACACCGTGCTTGCCCGCTTGGCCAGGGGCGACAGGTTGCTGTCGGTAATGATCAGGGTCTTGGCCTGATGGTGCTGGGCAATCCGCAGGCAGTGCTGGGTTTCCTTGCCGTAGGGCGTAAAGCTGATGGCAATCACCAGGTCGTTGGCCCGCACACTGCGCATCTGCTCGCGATAGCTGCCGCCCAACCCCGAGACCAGATGGATGCGCTTGTTGGTGTGCTGCAGGTTGTACACCAGGTAGTCCGCCACGGCGAACGAGCGGCGCACGCCCACCACGTAGATATTGTCGGCATTCACCACCAGGTCCACGGCCTTGTCGAAGGCTGCGTCATCCAGTTCCAGCCCCAGGCGCTCGATCCCGGAGAGGGTGGCATTCACGCACTCACGCGCCAGGTCGCCGCCGCTGGCTTTCTGCGACTTGTTGGCGATCATGCTGCGGATGCGTTGCTGGTAGTTCTGCACCGGCGTGGTCTTGTGGGTGTAGGCCTCGCGGAACAGCGCCTGCATCTCACTGAAACCACTGAACCCGAAACGCTGGGAAAACCGCACGATGGCCGACGGGTGCACTTCGCATTCACGGGCGATGTCGCTGATGCGGTCGACCATGATCCGGTCGCTCTGCTGGCTCATGTAGCTGGCGATGCGCTTGAGCTGGCGCGGCAGGCTCTCGTATTCATCGGTGATCAGCTGCAACAACCGCTCGGCGTTCAGCGGCGGGCTGGCGAGTGCGTCTTCCGGGGCGCTCTGGGACATAGGGAATCCTTCTGGCTTGTTCTTATAGGGCGCGTCGAGGCGCCCCTGACAATAAGTCGATGTGCGCAAGTCTACAGGGTAGGCGCAAAAAAAAACCTCGGCATCCCGCCCCACGGTGCAGCTGAAACGATGCACTGCGGCTGGAACATACCGATGATGGCGTATTGGAAAATATATTCCACGAAAAATATTTATAGAATAAATATTGATTGGCGTCACCAGACGTTCTAGTCTGCATGCACCAAGAGCGTATGCCGCCACCGCGACGGCACACGCAGGCTGATAAAAATAACAGGAGCCAGCATGGGCCAGACTCGTTTTGCCAGTGGGCGTCAATTGGATCTGATTTGCCTGGGACGCCTGGGCGTCGACCTTTACGCACAACAAGTGGGTGCACGGCTGGAGGATGTCTCGAGCTTCGCCAAGTACCTCGGCGGTTCCTCCGCCAACATCGCGTTCGGCACCGCGCGGCTGGGGCTCAAGTCGGCGATGTTGAGCCGGGTAGGGGACGACCACATGGGGCGTTTCCTGCTGGAGTCCCTGGCCCGCGAAGGCTGTGACGTCAGCGGCATCAAGGTCGACCCGGAACGCCTCACCGGCCTGGTGCTGCTGGGCCTCAAGGACCGCGAAACCTTCCCGCTGGTGTTCTACCGCGAGAACTGCGCCGACATGGCCCTGCGTGCCGAAGACATCAGTGAAGCGTTCATTGCTTCCAGCAAGGCGTTGCTGATCACCGGTACCCACTTCTCCACCGACGGCGTGTACAAGGCCAGCATCCAGGCCCTGGACTACGCCGAGAAGCACAACGTCAAACGCGTGCTCGACATCGACTACCGCCCGGTGCTCTGGGGCCTGGCCGGCAAGGCCGATGGCGAAACCCGGTTTGTGGCCGACCAGAATGTCAGCCAGCACGTGCAGAAAATCCTCCCGCGTTTTGACCTGATCGTCGGCACCGAAGAAGAATTCCTGATTGCCGGTGGCAGTGAAGATTTGCTCACGGCATTGCGCACGGTGCGTGGCCTGACCTCGGCCACCCTGGTGGTCAAGCTTGGCCCCCAGGGCTGCACGGTGATCCACGGCGATATCCCGGCCCGCCTTGAAGACGGCGCGATCTACCCCGGGGTACGGGTGGAAGTACTCAACGTGCTGGGCGCCGGCGATGCCTTCATGTCCGGCTTCCTCAGCGGCTGGCTTGAAGACGCCAGCGACGAGCGCTGCAGCCAGTTGGCGAATGCCTGCGGCGGCCTGGTGGTGTCGCGCCATGCCTGCGCGCCGGCCATGCCGACCCGCGCCGAACTTGATTACCTGTTCAACAGCCCGGTGCCGATTACCCGCCCGGACCAGGACGCGGTGCTGCAACGCCTGCACCAGGTCAGCGTGCCGCGCAAGGTCTGGAGGCAGCTGTTTGTATTTGCCTTCGACCACCGCTGGCAGTTGGTGGAACTGGCCCAAAAAGGCGGCCAGGACCCGGCGCGCATCAGCGCCCTCAAGCAACTGTTTATCCAGGCCGTGGAACGGGTTGAAAGCAAACTGGCGGAGCAGGGCGTCGAGGCTGACGTCGGGATTCTGGCCGACCAACGCTTCGGCCAGGACGCGCTGAACGCCGCCAGCGGTCGCGGCTGGTGGATCGCCCGCCCGGTGGAAGTCCAGAATTCACGGCCGCTGGCCTTTGAACACGGGCGCTCGGTGGGCAGCAACCTGATTGCCTGGCCCCGGGAGCAGATCATCAAGTGCCTGGTGCAATTTCACCCCGATGACGAGCCATTGCTGCGCCTGGAACAGGAAGCGCAACTCAAGGCCCTGTATCAGGCGTCCCTGGTCAGCGGCCATGAGCTGCTGCTGGAAGTCGTGCCCCCCAAGGATCACCCGTCCACCTATCCCGACGTGCTCTATCGCAGCCTCAAGCGCCTATACAACCTGGGCATCTACCCGGCGTGGTGGAAGATCGAGGCGCAGTCGGCCGCAGACTGGAAAAAGCTCGACGAGCTGATCCAGGAGCGCGATCCCTACTGCCGGGGCGTGGTGCTGCTGGGCCTGAACGCTTCCGCCGAATGCCTGGCCGATGGCTTCCAGCAAGCCAGCCAAAGCCAGACCTGCCGCGGGTTCGCCGTGGGTCGCACGATCTTCCAGGAACCGAGCCGAGCCTGGCTGGCGGGGGAGATTGACGATCAAGCCTTGATTGAGCAGGTGCAGTGCATCTTTGAGCAGTTGATTAATGCTTGGCGCAGTTCTCGAAGTTAAACACGGTCAAATGTGGGAGCGGGCTTGCTCGCGAAAGCGGAGTGTCAGTCGACTGATACACCAACTGAACCACCGCCTTCGCGAGCAAGCCCGCTCCCACATAAAGCAGATCTCAGGCAACTCTGAAAAAACAATAATAGGTGCAGCCATGCCCGCTATCCGAATTGGCATCAACCCGATCTCCTGGAGCAACGACGACCTGCCGGCCCTGGGCGGTGAAACGCCGTTGAGCACGGCCCTCAGCGAAGGCAAGGACATCGGCTACGAAGGCTTTGAACTCAACGGCAAATTCCCCAAGGACGCCAAAGGCGTCGGCGATGTATTGCGCCCCTACGGCCTGGCGCTGGTCTCCGGCTGGTACTCCAGTCGCCTGGCCCGGCGCTCGGTGGCGGAAGAAATCGAAGCCATCGCCAGCCACGTCGAACTGCTGCGTGAAAACGGCGCCAACGTGTTGGTGTATGGAGAAGTCGCCGATTCGATCCAGGGTTCGCCGGTGCGCCTGATCGAACGCCCGCGCTTCCACAGCGAACAGGCCTGGCAGGAATACGCCGACAAACTCACAGAACTGGCGCGCTTCACCCTGTCCCAGGGCGTGCGCCTGGCGTACCACCACCATATGGGCGCCTACGTCGAATCCCCGGAAGACATCGACCAACTGATGCGCCGCACCGGCCCGGAAGTCGGCCTGCTGTTTGATTCGGGCCACTGCTACATGGGTGGCGGCGAGCCTATCGAGGTGCTGCGCAAACACATCGCCCGCATCTGCCACGTGCACTTCAAGGATGTGCGCAAGCCGGTGGTGCAACTGGCACGCAACCAGATGTGGAGCTTCCCGGATTGCATCGTCAACGGCACCTTCACCGTGCCCGGCGACGGCGATATCGACTTCGCCGCGCTGCTGGACGTGCTGCTGGCCGCCAATTACCAGGGTTGGCTGGTAGTGGAGGCCGAGCAGGATCCTGCCGTGGCGCCGAGCTACATCTATGCGAAGAAGGGTTACGACACCCTGCGCGCACTGTTGAGCGAGAGGACTGGACAATGAGCCTGTTGGTCAAAAGCAGCAAGCGCGGGCAAACCATGGTGGCGCTGGAAGAAGGGCGCCTGGAATACGTGGGCTTCGCCGCCTACCGCCTGAGCCTGGGTGAAACCTTGCCAGTCACCGCCGGCGACAAGGAACTGTGCCTGGTGCTGCTCAGCGGCCGGGTGACGATTCAGGGCGAAGGCTTCAACTGGGAAAACCTCGGTGATCGCCACTCGGTGTTCGAAGACAAGTCGCCCTTCGCCGCTTATTTGCCGCCAGGCACCGACGCCCAGGTCACCGCGCTGAGCGACGTGCAAATTGCCGTCTGCGCCGCTCCCGGCTCAACCGACGCAGGTCTGGCACCCCGTCTGATTCGCCCCGAGCAATGCAAGCGCAGCGTACGTGGCAAGGGCGCCAACACCCGCTACGTGTGCGACATCCTGCCCGACAGCGAGCCTGCCCATTCGCTGCTGGTGGTGGAAGTGCGCACACCGTCCGGTCACTCGTCGAGCTACCCGCCCCACAAGCACGACACCGACGATCTGCCGCACCAGAGCTTTCTCGAAGAAACCTACTACCACCAGATCAACCCGCCCCAGGGCTTCGTGTTCCAGCGCGTCTACACCGACGACCGCAGCATCGACCAGGCCATGGCCGTGGAAAACAGCGACCTGGTGGTGGTGCCCAAGGGGTATCACCCGGTCAGCGTGCCGTATGGCTACGAGTCCTACTACCTGAACGTGATGGCCGGCCCCAAGCGCGCCTGGCATTTCCATAACGACCCGCAGCACAGCTGGCTGCTGGATCTTTAAGCACTTTCGACGGAGAACAATAATGAGCAACGCCCCGGTAATCGGCCATTACATCAACGGCCAGGTGCACGACAGCGCCAGTGAGCGTTTCAGCAATGTGTTCAACCCGGCCACCGGCGAAGTCCAGGCCCGCGTCGGGCTGGCCAGCCAGAAGACCGTCGATGAGGCCGTGGCGTCGGCGCTGAAAGCCTTCCCGGCGTGGTCCGAGCAATCATCCCTGCGCCGTTCGCGGGTGCTGTTCAAATTCAAGGAATTGCTCGACCGGCACCACGATGAGCTGGCTGAAATCATCAGCCGCGAACACGGCAAAGTGTTCTCCGACGCCAAGGGCGAAGTCACCCGTGGTATCGAGATCGTCGAGTTCGCCTGCGGTGCGCCAAACCTGTTGAAAACCGATTTCAGCGACAACATCGGCGGCGGCATCGACAACTGGAACCTGCGTCAGCCACTGGGCGTGTGCGCCGGCATCACCCCGTTCAACTTCCCGGTGATGGTGCCGCTGTGGATGATCCCGTTGGCGCTGGCCACCGGTAACTGCTTCATCCTCAAGCCGTCGGAGCGCGACCCGTCCGCCAGTTTGCTGATGGCCCGCCTGCTGACCGAGGCCGGGCTGCCCGACGGTGTGTTCAACGTGGTGCAGGGTGACAAGAGCGCGGTAGACGGCCTGTTGCAGCACCCGGATATCGAGGCGATTTCGTTCGTCGGTTCCACCCCGATTGCCGAGTACATCCACCAGCAGGCCACCCAGCGCGGCAAGCGTGTGCAGGCATTGGGCGGGGCGAAGAACCATATGATCGTGATGCCCGACGCCGACCTGGATCAGGCGGCTGACGCCTTGATCGGCGCAGCGTACGGCTCGGCCGGCGAGCGCTGCATGGCGATCTCGATTGCCGTGGTGGTGGGCGATGTCGGCGACAGGCTGATCGAAAAACTGCTGCCGCGTATCGACCAGTTGAAGGTCGGCAACGGTATGCAAAAAGACAGCGAGATGGGCCCGCTGGTTACCGCCGAACACAAGGCCAAGGTCGAAGGGTTTATCGACCAGGGCGTGGCCCAGGGCGCGAAGCTGATCGTCGACGGTCGTGGCTTCAAGGTGCCGGGCGCGGAGGGTGGTTTCTTCGTCGGTGCGACCTTGTTCGATAACGTCACCACCGAAATGAGCATCTACCAGCAAGAGATTTTCGGGCCGGTGCTGGGCATCGTGCGGGTGGCGGATTTTGCCAGCGCCGTGGCCTTGATCAACGCCCATGAGTTCGGCAACGGCGTGTCGTGCTTTACCAGCGACGGCGGCATTGCCCGTGCCTTTGCCCGCACCATCAAGGTCGGGATGGTCGGCATCAACGTGCCGATTCCGGTGCCGATGGCCTGGCATTCGTTCGGTGGCTGGAAGCGCTCGCTGTTCGGCGACCACCACGCCTATGGCGAAGAAGGCATTCGTTTCTACAGCCGCTACAAGAGCGTCATGCAACGCTGGCCCGACAGCATCGCCAAGGGCCCTGAATTCAGCATGCCAACTGCCAAGTAAAATTTTTTCGAGTGTGGAGCACAACAATAATGAAGTCGCCTCTACGTTTTGCCCTGAACCGCATGGTCGCCCCCAGCCTTTCCCTGCCCGATTTTATCCAGCTGGCGGTGACCCTGAAATGCGACGCCATCGAGATCCGCAACGACCTCAAGGGCATCGAGATTGAAGACGGCACCCCTGCCAGCCGCGTGCGCGAATTGTGCGCGGTGCATGGCATCACGGTGCTGTCGATCAACGCGCTGTACCCCTTCGATGTGTGGAATGACGAACGCCGCGCCCAGGCCATCAAGCTGGCGGCCTACGCCCGCGAATGCGGCGCGCAGGCGTTGGTGATGTGCCCGTTGAACGACCGCGCCGACTCGCGCAACGAAGCCCAGCGCGCGGCCGGTTTGCGCACCGCCTTGAGTGAACTGGCGCCGATCCTGCGGGAATACGGGATTCTCGGTTTTGTCGAACCCCTGGGGTTTGAAGAATGCTCCCTGCGCCGCAAACGCGTGGCCGTGGATGCGATCAAGTCTGTCGGCGGCCTGGATGTGTTCCGCGTGGTGCATGACACCTTCCACCACCACCTGGCCAGTGAACATGAGTTCTTCCCCGAACTGACCGGGCTGGTGCATATCTCCGGTGTGGAAGATGCCGACGCACCGCTGAACTCGATCCGCGACGGCCACCGTGTGCTGGTGGGCGAGGGCGATATCCTGGGCAATGCCGCGCAGATCGACACGCTGCTCAGCACCGGCTACAGCGGCCACCTGTCGTTCGAACCGTTCGCCGCAAGCGTGCACGGCCTGGCCGATATCAAGCAGGCATTGGGGGCGAGTATCGCCCACCTGCAGAAACGATAAGGAGCACCCCATGACCACAACCCGATTGACCATGGCCCAGGCCCTGGTGAAGTTTCTGGATAACCAGTACATCGAAGTCGACGGTGTGCAGAGCAAGTTTGTCGCCGGCATCTTCACGATTTTTGGCCACGGCAATGTGCTGGGCCTGGGCCAGGCCCTGGAGCAGGACAGCGGCGACCTGGTGGTGCATCAGGGCCGCAACGAACAGGGCATGGCCCACGCGGCGATTGGTTTTGCCAAGCAGCATTTGCGCCGCAAGATCTACGCGTGCTCCTCCTCGGTGGGGCCGGGTGCGGCGAATATGTTGACCGCTGCGGCGACCGCAACTGCTAACCGGATTCCGTTGCTGCTGTTGCCCGGTGATGTCTACGCCAGTCGCCAGCCGGACCCGGTGTTGCAACAGATCGAGCAGTTCCACGACTTGAGCATCAGCACCAACGATGCCTTTCGTGCGGTCAGCAAATACTGGGACCGCATCAACCGCCCGGAACAGCTGATGACGGCGGCGATCCACGCCATGCGCGTGCTCACCGACCCGGCGGAAACCGGAGCCGTGACGCTGGCCCTGCCGCAGGATGTGCAGGGCGAAGCCTGGGATTACCCGGATTACTTCCTGCAAAAACGCGTGCACCGTATCGACCGTCGCCCGGCGACCGAAGCGATGCTGGGGGATGCCGTGGCGGCGTTCAAGGGCAAGCGCAAACCGCTGATCGTGTGTGGCGGCGGGGTCAAATACTCCGGGGCGAATGCCGCGCTGCAAGCCTTTGCCGAACGCTTCGACATTCCGTTCGCGGAAACCCAGGCGGGCAAGAGTGCGGTGGTTTCAAGCCATCCACTGAACCTCGGCGGTCTTGGTGAAACCGGCTGCCTGGCGGCGAACCTGCTGGCACCCGAGGCGGATCTGATCATTGGTATCGGCACGCGCTATACCGATTTCACCACGTCGTCGAAGTCACTGTTCAAGCATCCTGAGGTGCAGTTTCTCAACCTGAATATCAGCCCGTGCGACGCACTGAAACTCGATGGCGTGCAGTTGCTGGCGGATGCCAAGGTTGGCCTGGAAGCACTGGCTGAAGCCTTGGGCGACTACCGTTCCAGTTGGGGGGATCAGCCACGGGATGCCAAGGCGCAATTGGACGTCGAAGTCGACCGGATCTACCAGGCGGAATACCAGACTGAAAACTTCGTCCCTGAAATCAACGACCACATGGACCCGGCGGTGCTGCGTGAGTTTATCGAGCTGACCGGTTCCTGCCTGACCCAAAGCCGCGTACTCGGTGTGCTCAACGAAGCCCTGGCCGACGACGCAATCATCGTCGCCGCTGCCGGCAGCCTGCCGGGTGACTTGCAGCGCAGCTGGCGCAGCAAGGGCGTCAACACCTACCACGTCGAATACGGTTATTCGTGCATGGGCTACGAGGTCAACGCCGCGTTGGGCGTGAAGCTGGCCGAGCCCGAGCGCGAGGTGTACGCACTGGTGGGCGACGGCTCGTACATGATGCTGCACTCGGAGCTGGCCACCTCGATCCAGGAGCGGCGCAAGATCAACGTGGTGCTGCTGGACAACATGACCTTCGGCTGCATCAACAATTTGCAGATGGAACACGGCATGGACAGCTTCGGCACCGAGTTCCGCTTCCGCAACCCCGAGACCGGCAAGCTCGACGGCGGTTTTGTGCCGGTGGACTTCGCCATGAGTGCGGCGGCCTATGGTTGCAAGACCTACAAGGTCAACACCGTGGAGCAGTTGCAGGCGGCGCTGGCCGATGCGCGCACGCAAACCGTGTCGACGCTGATTGATATCAAGGTCCTGCCGAAAACCATGATACACAAATACCTGTCGTGGTGGCGCGTCGGGGTGGCGCAGGTGTCCACCAGCGCGCGCACCGATGCGGTGGCCAAACAACTCAATGAACGCCTGGCCAAGGCCCGGCAGTACTAATAACAAGAGGAGTGTTTTCATGTCTTTGAAGTTGGGTGTTATCGGTACTGGCGCCATCGGCCAGGATCACATTCGTCGCTGCAGCCAGACCTTGCTCAACAGCCAGGTGGTGGCCGTGACCGACATCAACCTTGAGCAGGCGGCCAAGGTCGTCGCTGACCTGAAACTCACCGCCGAGGTGTACCCGGACGGCCACGCGCTGATCAATTCGCCGCTGGTCGAGGCGATCCTGGTGACCTCATGGGGCCCGAGCCACGAAGAATTTGTGTTGGCGGCGATTGCGGCCGGCAAACCCGTGTTCTGCGAGAAGCCGCTGGCGGTGACTGCCGAAGGCTGCCGCAAGATCGTCGAGGCCGAAGTGGCCCACGGCAAGCGCCTGGTGCAGGTGGGTTTCATGCGTCCGTATGACCAAGGCTATCGCGCCTTGAAAGCCGTGATCGACAGCGGCCAGATCGGCGAGCCGCTGATGCTGCACTGTGCCCACCGCAACCCGAGGGTGGGTGAGAACTACAAGACCGACATGGCGATCACCGACACCCTGATCCACGAGCTGGATGTGTTGCGCTGGTTGCTGGCCGATGACTACGTGTCGGTGCAGGTGGTGTTCCCGCGTAAATCGAGCAAGGCGCTGGCCCATCTGCGTGACCCGCAGATCGTGCTGCTGGAAACCGCCAAGGGTACGCGCATCGATGTGGAAGTGTTTGTGAACTGCCAGTACGGCTACGACATCCAGTGCGAAGTGGTGGGGGAGACCGGTATTGCGAAATTGCCGGAGCCGTCCCAGGTGCAGATGCGCAGCGGGGCCAAGTTGTCGAATGCGATCCTGATGGATTGGAAAGACCGGTTCATCGCGGCGTATGACGTTGAGCTGCAGGCGTTTATCGACGGTGTGAGGGCAGGGCAAGTGGGGGGGCCGTCGGCGTGGGATGGTTTTGCGGCGGCGGTGGCGGCGGATGCGTGCATTGAGGCGCAGAACAGTGGGCAGATTGTGAAAGTAGGCCTGCCACCCCGTCCGCATTTCTACGGCTAACCACAATCCTCACTGATGTAACGCAGTCAGTGTGGGAGCGGGCTTGCTCGCGAATGCGGCCTTTCAGTCAACATTTGCATCGACTGACCCACCGCATTCGCGAGCAAGCCCGCTCCCACATTTGACCGAGTTCCTACCTCAAATTCGGGAGATCTCAAGCATGCGCATCGCATTAGACCCCTACATGTACCGCCACCTGCCCCTCGGCCAAATGGTCGACAAGGCCGCCGAGCTCGGCTACCAGCACATCGAACTCTCGCCCCGGGAAGACTTCCTGCCGTTCTACAAGGCCCCCCGGGTCGACCGCGCGCGCATCAAGGAATTTCGCAAGGCCCTGAGCGACGCCGGCGTGCAACTCTCATCCCTGCTGCCCATGTACCACTGGGCCGCCGCCGACGAAGGCCTGCGGGTTGCCGCCGTGCGCAACTGGAAGCGCGCGATCCAGATCGCCGTGGAAATGGACTGCGAGCTGGTCAACACCGAATTCACCGGCCAGTCCGACAACCCGTTGGTGTGCGAAAACCAGTTCATGCGCTCCATGGACGAGCTGATGCCGGAGTTCGAGCGCGAAGGCATCAAGCTGGATATCCAGGCGCATCCGTACGACTTCTGCGAGCGCAACAACGAGTCGGTGGACATCATTCGCGGCCTCGACCGCGACTGGATCAACTACCTCTACGCCGCGCCGCACACCTTCTTCTATGACGACGGCAAGGGCGATATTGCCTCGATGCTCAAGTACGCAGGCTCCAAGCTCAGCCACTTGATCATTGCCGACACTTACAACCACCGCGCTTCGTCCAACCTGCGCTACATCGTCAACCCGCCGGGCGTCACCGCCACCGTGCACCAGCACCTGGACATCGGCCAGGGCGAGGTGAACTGGGAGGCGTTTTTCGGCACTCTGCGGGAAATCAAGTTCGACGGCATTGCCACGGTGTCGGTGTTTGCCTGGGAAGACCGGCCGGATGAGTCCAACCGGATGATGCTGGAGCGGGTGACCCGCGAGTTGTGCTGTTAGACCGTTGTGGCTTGCCCTGTGGCGAGGGAGCTTGCTCCCGCTGGGGTGCGAAGCGCCCCCAAAAGCTTGCGACTGCTACGCAGTCGAGCGGGAGCAAGCTCCCTCGCCACAATTAACCAAGGAGTATTTGTATGCGAATCGGACTGGTTGGATACGGCAAAGGCGGCCGTGTATTTCATGCACCCCTGATAGCCAGCCTGCCGGGGGCGACCTTTGTCGGCGTGGTGACACGGTCACCCGAACGTCGCCAGCAACTGGCGACGGATCACCCCGGAGTGAAGGCCTTCGACAGTATCGGGCAGATCACCGAGGCCGGTGTCGACGTGCTGGTGATCTCCACCACCCTCAAGGGCCGTCCGGCCCTGGTGCTGGAGGCCATCGAACACGGTGTGGCGGTGGTCAGCGACAAACCCTTTGCCAGCAATGCCGAACAGGCCCAGGCCTTGATCACCGCCGCCGAGCGCCAGGGCGTGCTGCTCAGCGTCTACCAGAACCGGCGCTGGGATTCGGACTTCCTCACCGTGCGCAAGCTGATCGACGCCGGAGCCCTGGGCACCGTCACCCGCTTTGAATCCCGGGTGGAGCGCTACAACCCGGGCTCGGTGGGCAATGCCAGCGGCGGCGGCTTCCTGCGGGACCTGGGCAGCCACCTGGTGGACCAGGCCATGCAACTGTTCGGCCCGGTGGACCGGGTGTTCGCGCAGTTGCACTACACCGCCGATGAGCCGAACGTAGACCACGGCTTCTTTGTATCGCTGACCCACGCCAATGGGGTGATTTCACACCTGTGGGGCAGCGCCCTGCAAAACAGCCAGGCCCCGCGGTTTCGGGTGAATGGTACGGCCGGTTGCTACACCATCGAAGGGCTGGACGGCCAGGAAGAGGCGCTGCTGGCCGGCAAGACCCCGAAAACCGAAGGCGAGCACTGGGGCGCTGAAGAACATCGACGCTGGGGCTGGTTCGAGCAGGGGCCGGATCGTGAGCGGGTGCCGTCGGAAAAGGGCCGTTGGAATCAGTTCTACAGTCAGCTGCAAAGCGCGGTGGAAGGCCACGGCGAGTTGCCGGTGAACGTCCTGGATGCGCTGGCAACCACCCGCGTACTGGACGCCGCGCGCCTGAGTTCAGAGCGCCAGCAGGTAGTGGAAATGGCGGCTATGGAGCCTCATGGATGAAAAATAGAATAAAATTCTAAAACAGGTTGATATGGAAATTATTTTCCAATAAAGTCATTCCAGGTTGCATAAAGTACGTTCGGACTCGATTCGGGCGACTCGACAAAAACAAGATCAAAACAACCAGGTACCGTCAGATGAAAATCTTCAACGCTGTACTGCGAGTTTTACGTCCTGCCCTCCAGCCACGCGGTCTGCCCCGCGCCCGGCCGTTTTACTTTTCCCTCCTGAATGTCCTGTGCGTCGAAAGCAAGGGTTCCCTGGTGTGCTGCATTCCGGGGGCGCCGATCGTTCGACTGCCGACCGCTTCGCTCTGAAAAACGCAACGTCCACAAAACCAACAAGAAATTGGAGACAGACCGTTCATGAAGACCCCGATCCGTTTTACCGCGCTGGCCCTGTCCATGATGCTCGCCAGTGGTTTCGCCACGGCGGCCGATATCAAGGTGGGCGTGAGCATGTCGGCGTTCGATGACACCTTCCTGACTTACCTGCGCGAGGACATGGACAAGCAAGCCAAGTCCTACCCCAAGGGTGACGGCGTGCAGCTGCAGTTCGAAGACGCCCGCGCCGATGTGGTCAAGCAACTGAGCCAGGTCGAGAACTTTATCAGCCAGAAAGTCGACGCCATCATCGTCAACCCGGTCGACACGGCGTCTACCGCCAATATCAGTAAAGCGGCCCTCGCAGCGGGCATTCCGCTGGTGTACGTCAACCGTCGTCCCGACCAGACGGATCTGCCCAAAGGCATCGTGGCCGTGACCTCCAATGACGTCGAGGCGGGTCGCCTGCAAATGCAGTACATCGCCGAAAAGCTCGGCGGCAAGGGCAAGATCGTGATCCTGCTGGGTGACCTGGCGAACAACTCCACCACCAACCGCACCAAGGGGGTGAAGGAAGTCCTGGCCAAATACCCAGGCATCACCATCGAGCAGGAACAGACCGGCATCTGGCTGCGTGACAAGGGCATGACCCTGGTCAACGACTGGCTGACCCAAGGCCGTGAATTCAACGCGGTGCTGGCCAACAACGACGAGATGGCCATCGGTGCGTCCATGGCGTTGAAGTCGGCGGGCACCAAGCCGGGCACCGTGTTGATCGCCGGGGTGGATGGCACACCGGACGGTTTGAACGCGATTACCAAGGGCGACATGGCCGCGTCGGCGTTCCAGGACGCCAATGGCCAGGCCGTGGGTTCGGTGGAAGCGGCGCGCAAGATGGCCAGGCACGAGCCGGTCGAGCAGAACGTGGTGATCCCGTTCAAGCTGATCACCCCGGACAACGTCAAAGACTTCAAGTAGCCCTTAATAACAACAATAAACCGGCAGGGCAGCCACGGCGGCCCTGCTGACGGAGTACCCGATATGTTTGCTCAAGCGACTGCTTCCCAGCCTCCCGGTATCCAGCCCTTGGTACTGGAAGAACCCTATCTGCTGGAGATCTCCAACATCAGCAAAGGCTTTCCCGGCGTCGTGGCCCTGGCCGATGTGCAGCTGCGGGTGCGCCCCGGCTCGGTGCTGGCGCTGATGGGCGAGAACGGCGCGGGCAAGTCGACACTGATGAAGATCATCGCCGGCATCTATCAGCCCGACGCCGGTGAAATCCGCTTGCGTGGCAAGCCGATCAAATTCGAAACACCGCTGGCAGCGCAGAAGGCCGGGATCGCGATGATCCACCAGGAACTCAACCTGATGCCGCACATGAGCATCGCCGAGAACATCTGGATCGGTCGCGAACAGCTCAACGGCCTGCACCTGGTCAACCACCGGGAAATGCACCGCTGCACCGCGCAATTGCTGGAGCGGCTGCGGATCAACCTCGACCCGGAGGAACACGTCGGCAACCTGAGCATTGCCGAGCGGCAGATGGTCGAGATTGCCAAGGCGGTGTCCTATGACTCCGACATCCTGATCATGGATGAACCGACCTCCGCCATTACCGACAAGGAAGTGGCCCACCTGTTCTCGATCATTGCCGACCTCAAGTCCCAGGGCAAAGGCATCATCTACATCACCCATAAAATGAACGAAGTATTCGCCATCGCCGATGAAGTGGCGGTGTTCCGCGATGGCGCCTATATCGGCCTGCAACGGGCCGACAGCATGGACAGCGACAGCCTGATCTCGATGATGGTGGGGCGTGAGCTGAGCCAGCTGTTCCCGGTGCGCGACAAGCCCATCGGCAATCTGCTGCTGTCGGTGCGCGACCTGCGCCTGGACGGGGTATTCCAGGGCGTGTCGTTCGACCTGCACGCCGGGGAGATTCTCGGTATCGCCGGGTTGATGGGCTCCGGTCGTACCAACGTGGCGGAAACCATTTTCGGCATCACCCCAAGCTCCGGCGGCGAGATCCAGCTGGACGGCAAGACCGTGCGCATCACCGACCCGCACATGGCCATCGAGAAGGGCTTCGCGCTGCTGACCGAAGACCGCAAGCTCAGCGGCCTGTTCCCCTGCCTGTCGGTACTGGAAAACATGGAGATGGCTGTGCTGCCGCATTACTCCGGCAATGGCTTTATCCAGCAAAAAGCCCTGCGTGCCTTGTGTGAAGACATGTGCACCAAGCTGCGGGTGAAAACCCCGTCGCTGGAGCAATGCATCGACACCTTGTCCGGTGGCAACCAGCAAAAAGCCCTGTTGGCCCGCTGGCTGATGACCAACCCACGGCTGCTGATCCTCGACGAACCCACTCGCGGTATCGACGTGGGCGCCAAGGCCGAGATCTACCGGCTGATTTCCTACCTGGCCAGCGAAGGCATGGCGGTGATCATGATTTCCTCGGAGCTGCCCGAGGTGCTGGGCATGAGCGACCGGGTGATGGTGATGCACGAAGGCGACCTGATGGGCACCCTGGACCGCGCGGATGCGACCCAGGAAAAAGTCATGCAACTGGCTTCCGGTATGACGGCGGTCCACTAACGAACAGACGGCGCCGGCCCGTTGTGGCCGGCGCAACGCGATAAAAAAGGTGAGTGGTTATGAACGCGATACTGGAAAGCAAACCCGAGGAAAAGAAGCCCGCTGCGGCGCCGGTCAAGCACCGTCGACGCATGCCCACCGAGCTGAGCATCCTGCTGGTGCTGATTGGCATCGGCCTGGTGTTTGAGTTGTTCGGCTGGATCGTGCGCGACCAGAGCTTCCTGATGAACTCCCAGCGCCTTGTATTGATGATCCTGCAGGTGTCGATCATCGGCCTGCTGGCGATTGGCGTGACCCAGGTGATCATCACTACCGGTATCGATTTGTCCTCGGGCTCGGTGCTGGCGTTGTCGGCGATGATCGCCGCCAGCCTGGCGCAGACTTCCGACTTTTCCCGTGCGGTGTTTCCGTCATTGACTGACCTGCCGGTGTGGATACCGGTGGCGATGGGCCTGGGCGTGGGGCTGCTGGCGGGGGCGATCAACGGCAGTATCATTGCGGTCACCGGGATTCCACCGTTTATTGCGACCCTCGGCATGATGGTCTCGGCCCGTGGCCTGGCGCGTTACTACACCGAAGGCCAGCCGGTGAGCATGCTCTCGGACTCCTACACGGCCATCGGCCACGGCGCGATGCCGGTGGTGATCTTCCTGGTGGTGGCGGTGATCTTCCATATCGCCCTGCGCTACACCAAGTACGGCAAGTACACCTACGCCATCGGCGGCAACATGCAGGCGGCGCGCACCTCGGGCATCAACGTCAAGCGCCACCTGATCATCGTCTACAGCATCGCCGGCCTGCTGGCAGGCCTGGCCGGTGTAGTGGCGTCGGCACGGGCAGCCACCGGGCAGGCGGGGATGGGCATGTCCTATGAGCTGGACGCGATTGCCGCCGCGGTGATCGGCGGCACCAGCCTGGCGGGCGGGGTAGGGCGCATCACCGGCACCGTGATCGGCGCGCTGATCCTCGGCGTGATGGCCAGCGGGTTTACCTTCGTCGGCGTGGATGCCTACATCCAGGACATCATCAAGGGCCTGATCATCGTGGTGGCGGTGGTGATCGACCAGTATCGCAACAAGCGCAAACTCAAGCGCTGACACGGTCCTCAAG